>CAIYYT010000019.1 GCA_903930455.1 uncultured bacterium
TTCAGCAGCGAATTGAGATCACCCGCTCGCGGCTCGTGACGAAGATCGCGAGCGTATTCAAGCAGCGACGTAACGGAGCGATTCAGTTTCTGGACGCCGGCGCTGATCTTGTCAACATAACCCACATGCGGATGATCGTCGCCCAGTTCATCCCGCAGCAGAGCGGCAAAGCCAGCGATCCCGGAAAGGGGATTGCGTACTTCATGCGCGATGACTGCTGCCACCTCTCCGAGCGCAGCCAGACTTCTCACTCGAACCATTTCCTCCTGCATCCGTTTGACTTCAGTCAGGTCAACAAAGACTTCCAATGCCCCTACCGTATTGGCAGCACTGTCGGTAATCGGCGCACTCGAAACCGAAATCGGAATCACAGTGCCGTCGTCGATGCGAACATCTTTTTCGAGATTGCGGTAAGCTTTGCCTCCGGAGAAAAGACTGCGAAGCGAATGGACGCCGGCGAGAGTCTTGCCGAATATCTTCTCGTATTCAGTTCCAATAATTTGCTTCGGTTTGATATGAAGGATTGCGCAGCCGGAGCGGTTGATACTTTTGATCTTG
This sequence comes from uncultured bacterium, assembly GCA_903930455.1. GTDB lineage: Bacteria > Zixibacteria > MSB-5A5 > CAIYYT01 > CAIYYT01 > CAIYYT01. The sequence goes on from CAIYYT010000019.1 coordinate 559, forward strand.
CCTTCAAGGTCGATCGTGATCACTCCGGCGGTCAACGACTCGAGGACATTCTGAAGGAAGTTCTTGGTTTGCAGATTCTGGTCAAGAACCTCACGCAGCTTTTCGTTTGTTGCAGTCAATTCGTCAGACAACTGCTGATAGCGGGCTTGAAGGGTTGCATAGGACTCATTCAACCGCTTAATTGTGTTGTTAAAGCTGGCGAAAGTCTCACGAAAAACCGCCAACTGGTCGGAATCCTGAAGCTCCTTGCCGGACGCACTCTGCTTCTGCCTTACCATTAAGAAGATAATAGGAAGGGAGTCACGCGGTTTTCAACAAAAATAATTGGCGAAACTCGAGCGATCATGTAGTAACATCAGCCAAGCAGCTATCGATCACGACGGCTGATCGTGGTGGTCGCTCCTGCGGCGCTTATCATTGTCGATGGTCATTCGGATGCGTGAGCCATCAGAAATAGGCCATGATCTCGCCGGCGATCTGCTCCAGAGGGGCGATCGTATTGGTAATTCCGGCCTCAATAACGGCGCGGGGCATTCCATAAACTATACAGGATTCTTCATTCTGCGCAATAATGTCGGCCCCTCTGTTCTTCATCGCTCGCAAGCCTTGCAAGCCATCCATTCCCATGCCCGTCATAATCACACCAAGAGAAACTTGTCCGACAGCGTCGGCGACCGAATTCATCAGGACATCGACCGAGGGCCTATGGAGCGTGTTTTCCGGTTTCTCCGACAGCCGGGCAATGCTGTTGGATAGATTTTTGCGAACGAGCAGGTGCTTGTCGCCGGGCGCGATATATGCAGTTCCCGGGTTGATCTGCTCACCGTCCTCCGCCTCTTTGACAATTATCTGACAGAGGTTGTTCAAACGTTCGGCCAACGATTTTGTAAACATTGGTGGCATATGTTGGACGACCACGATGCCGACTGGGAAATTGCGCGGTAGCGATGTCAACACTGCTTGCAGGGCAGGAGGTCCACCAGTGGACGTGCCGATCGACACAAGGCGCACCAGCTTCTGCTTCTTCCGCGGTGCATGCAGCATGGAAGGTTGAGATGTCTGAGCACCTCCGATCGACCCCCGGCCGATCTGACGGCTTTTGCGGAGAGCGTATTGCGACATTAGAGTGTGGCGGCGACTATGGATGTGTCTAACCTTAGCCTGCAAATCAGCTTTGATTTTGACTATGTCGAGGGAGGCAAAGGACATCTGCTTGGCTATAAAATCGACAGCTCCGAGATCAAGGGCGTCCAAAGTGATCTGTGCCCCTTCAGAGGTCAAAGAAGACACCATGATTACCGGCGTCGGCTGCTTCTCCATGATCATACGCAACGCCGAAAGCCCGTCGAGCAGCGGCATTTCGATGTCCATGGTCACCAGATCGGGCTTCAGTTCGAACGCTTTCTCGACGCCTTCCTTGCCGTTGGAAGCGAAACCGACGATCTCGATTTTGGGATCATCAACGAGCATCATCTGGATCGCTTTGCGCATGAAAGCTGAATCATCGACGATCAGTACGCGTATTTTGTCGGACATTCGCACTCCCGTTCTGAGCCAGCTACGTTAGACCATCATGGTGAAGATGCCGGCTGGATCGACAATCAGACGCACCCGACCGTCACCAAGAATGGTGGCGCCGGCAATCCCCTGAGTCTGTCCAAGGAATTCTCCCAGCGACTTGATCACGACTTCCTCCTGCCCGATAAGATGATCGACGACCAGGCCAATCCGTTTCTCAGCCAATCCGAGCACTACTACATAGGAGTTAGTCATTTTCGCCAGATCGATTGAACTGGTACCCCTAAAGAATATCGAATGCAGATCAACGATCGGCAAAACCGTGTCGCGAAGGCGAATAACTTCCTTGCGATTGATCGACGCAACATCAGTGCGGGCGATCTTGACAGTCTCCAATACTGAAGCCAATGGCAAAATAAACAACTCGTTGCGCGCTTCCACAAGCAACCCCTGCACAATCGCCAGTGTCAATGGCAGCTTGATGATAATCGCCGTGCCTTTGCCGCGCTCTGACTGGATGTCAATAATGCCTTTTAGCTTTTCGATATTGGTTCTAACCACGTCCATTCCGACACCGCGTCCCGAGACATCGGTCACGACTTTTGCGGTGGAAAAGCCCGGATGGAAGATGTAGCTAAAAACTTCTTTGTCTGACATCCGATTAATTTCGTCAGCCGAGGCGAGCTTCTTCTCTATCGCTTTCTGACGAATTCTGACCGTGTCGAGACCGGCGCCGTCGTCGGCAACCTTGATGACGATGTTGGAACCCTCCTGGCTCGCAATCAGATCGATACGACCACCACGCGCCTTTCCCGCTTTCACTCGTTCATCCGGTAGTTCGATGCCGTGATCGGCGGCGTTGCGGATCAGATGCACCAGAGGATCGCCGATCTCCTCGATAACCGACTTGTCAAGTTCAGTCTCCTCACCGGAAATGAACAGATCGATTTCCTTGTTCTGACTGCGAGCAAGGTCACGGACGACGCGCGGGAACTTATTAAATACTTTCCCAACCGGCAGCATACGCATTTTCATGACGGACATCTGCAGTTCCGTCGTAACAAAATTGAGCTGTGTGGCCACTTGATTGAGGTCATCCATCAACTCTTGGCCCTCGTAGCGTGACGTGATTCTGCCGGTGAGTTGTAACATGGCGTTGCGTCCGAGCACAAGTTCACCCATAATATTCATCAGACTATCGAGCCGGCCAACGTCGACACGGATCGTCTGATCTGCCCCACGCCGCATCTCCGCCATCTGTTTGACCAGAGATGTGCCGCCATCAATCCTTTGCGTTTCGCCTGTCGCTTCTCTTTCTTCTTCCGCCGGTTCCGCTTCAACCAGTCCCAATTCCAGGCTATCTGCGGGAAGCGGTGTAGCTTGGGCGACCGGTGACTCCGTTTTCGGAGTCGAAGACTCGATGGGTGTGGTTGGCGTTGCGGTGGCGGATGTCTCGATCTTCTGGGATTTACCGTTTTTCTTGGCTTCTTTTTTCGTTTCGGGTGCTTCAACTCCAGCCCCTACAGAGCTGGCCGCAATCAACTGATTCTTAACGGCCGCTAGATCAATTCCGCTGTCTTTGCCGGTGCGAAGATCCTCCAAAAGGAGTTTGAGCGTATCGATTGCCTCGAGCAACGCATCCATAATGACCGGATTTGTTTTCAACTCCCCCTTGCGCAGTTTGTTGAGGACATCTTCCATTTTGTGAGTCAACTCGGAGACTTTGTCCAATCCGAGAAAACCCGATGTGCCCTTAATGGTATGTGCGGCCCGAAATATCTCGTTGAGGAGATTGAGGTCGTCTGAGTGTTTTTCGAGCTTGACCATGTCTTCGTCAAGCTTGGCGATGATCTCGTCCGCCTCGATCATGAACTCGTCGACGATCTCCTTCATGTTGTCCAATTCCATTCCCGTCTCCGTCATGGCGCCTTACCCCTTTAGTTATTCTGCTTTTCTTTGGTCAGGTTGTTGAGCAACTCGTCAACTTCGCTTTGCTCGTTGGAGTTATTGGAGAAATGGGCGTTAGGATCATATGCACGTTCTTTTCGCTTGACATCGTTTTCCGGGCCGACATCGAGTTGCAGTCCGACCAGGACGTCCTTGAGACGATTCTCAACTTGCTCCAGAAGCGAAATGGCGTGGTCAACCTGCTGCGAAGTGATGTCCTGGAACTGTAGTGCGTCCATGATCGCATAAGCGTCATTCTGATTTGAGGAAACATTCACGCAAATACGTTCGACGATTCGCTTCACTCGAGAATTGTTGCGAAAGTAGGTCGACGGAAGAACGCGGCGCAGCTCTTTTATTTGGGTCTCGATTTCGCCCTCTCGGCTTGTAATCGCCTCCACCATATCGAGAACGCGATGCGTCGCCATCGCGGTCTGCTGCGTTACCTTCTCCAACTGTTTGGTAGCTTGCGGCACCTTGTTGCGTGAATCGGCAATCGGTTCCTGAGCCACTCTTATGCCCTTGATGATCTGACTAATTGAATCGGCTAGGTGCCTCAGTTCCGCGTGGATATTCTTGGCCGAATCGTCGACGCGAATAGACTTGTCCATGATTTCAGCTCCTTCCAACCGACTTCAGTACCTGATTAATCTTCTCACTGAGCGTTTCCGGAGTGAATGGCTTCACTATGTAATTGTTCACTCCCGCTTTCATCGCCTCAATGATGTCATCTTTGACTGACCGGGTTGTCACCATGAGAATCGGCATGTCCTTGAATTCGTCCAGACTGCGAATTTGGGAAACGAAAGTGAGGCCGTCCATCTCCGGCATATTCCAGTCGGTGATCACGAAATTGAATGGCTCCACTTTCATTTTCGCTATTGCATCTTTGCCGTCCGAAGCTTCCGTGACGTCTTCATAACCGGCTCTTTTCAGTGTGTTGACAATGATACGTCGCATTGTTGGCGAATCGTCGACCGCGAGTATTTTCAGAGAAGACACCTCTACCTCCTTTGCTTTCAGTTGTTAGCGTTACGCCTATCGCAACTGCCCCTAATCCAGTAGTCGCGCCACTTCCGCCAGTAGAACCGACGATTTGAAAGGTTTGACCAGATATGAAGTAGCACCGACCTTTTCGCCCTTTTGCTTGTCCTCGTCACCCTCTTCAGAGGAGAGAATGATAATCGGGACTTCGGCAAACTTGTCGTTTTGGCGAAGAGTGGCTATCAGCTCATAGCCATCAATGTTGGGCATGTTCAGATCGGTGATTACCAGATCGATGTCGGATTCAAGATGGGAAACTTTCTCTAAAGCGTCCATGCCGTCACATGCGCCGACAACCTCATAACCGCTGGATTTCAGGCTATAGGAGACGAATTTCACCAGAGTCGGTGAATCGTCTACTACCAGAATTCTTCTGCTCATATCTACCTATTCCTTCCCACAGTGCTATTTCCTCGTGCTGGCCAGCAGTTCCTGAATCTTCCTGAGTTTGTCGAGAGTTGCTGCACTGGTTCCCGATACATCACGAGCACTCTGGGCAGCACTGGAGGCAACAGCAGCAAAGGCCGATTTGGCCCCGACAGCGACGGCGACTGGCGCGGCCGTCGTCTCAGGCGTATCCGTTTCGGCAGCGGCGCCGGTCTCTTTGAAATAGACCAGCCCGTTTTTGAAATAAACCAGCTTGAAGGCCTTGCTGATACCATGCAGCGATTCGGCATGGCCGATATAGAGGTATCCTCCGGGTCTCAGGCTGTTGTAATATCCCTTTACAATTTGCTTCTTGATGTCGTCAGAGAAATAGATCATCACATTTCGGCAGAAGACAAAATCCATGTCTGTCATCAGCGCCATCTTGCGGCGATCAGCCAAATTGAGATGTGAGTATTTCACCAACCGCTTGACGTTGTCAGTAACGCAGTATTTCTCGCCTTCGCGTGTGAAGTACTTATTGACAATATGCAGCGGTGTGGTTCGCAGCGACATCTCGCTGTAAGCTGCTGTACGCGCCGAGTAGAGCACGTTCTCTGAGATGTCGTTGGCGATGATCTCGATATTCCAGTCATTGCGTTCGCCGAGTACCTCAAGCAGAATCATACCGAGCGTATAGGGTTCTTCCCCTGTGGAACACCCCGCCGACCAAATTTTCAAGCGCTTGCCATGACCGGCCTGCTTCTTCTGTTCGATGATTAGCGGTAGAACCTCCTGCTGGAAACAAGCCAGTTGCGGCGGATTTCGGTAGAAAGAGGTTTCATTAGTCGTGACCAGGTTCATCAGCATGTTGAACTCTTTCAGCGACGTATCGTACTTGACCTGATAGAAGTAATCGCGGAAAGACTTGAGACCGAGTGTGGTCATTCGTTTGCTGAGCCGATTTTCGACTAGATACTTCTTGTTCTCGGCAAAGAAGATGCCGCTCTTTTCGTGAATGAAGTCGCGAAAGGCGACAAAGTCTTCAACACTGAGTTCAAGATTTAGATTTTCTGTCTGCAACATAGTCACTGTGTCCTACGGTCGATAGACCTAACTCGATTCTTCCACCAGCGACACTGCCTTGCCCCGGAATTCACGCCGGGAAGCCACTGCCTCTTCGTATAACGGATCCTGTCTGGCGACTTCTCGGATACGGTGACGCTGGGGACCGGTCAGAGCCGGTTGCTCCACCTGAAACGGTTCCCCTTCCACCGCCTTCTCGATAATTGTGAAGCGTCGCGGACCCACTTCGACGCTTTCTCGATTCTCCTTCTTCCTGAGACTGGCCACGCGGGCTTCGAGTTCAACGACCCGTTCCCGGAGCTGATTGATCTCAGCGCGATGTCTCTGTGCTGCCACGGCTTTGGTGACGATGCTGTCAAGTTCCTTGAGACGGAACGGCTTGACAACATAGTCGTATGCGCCGGCGCGCATCGCTTCGATGGCGGAATCCACTGTCGGATAACCGGTCATTATGATTATCGAAAGATCGTCGGCGGTCTTTCTCACCGCACGCAAGACATCGATGCCCCCGGCATCAGGCATGCGCAAGTCAATCAAAGCGGCATGAAAGCTTTCCACCCCCACTTGCTGAAGAGCTTCGGCTGCCGACCCTGCTGTTCGTACCTGATAATTCAATTTTGTAAAATACTCTGCGAGCAATTCTCTCACGAACACCTCATCATCAACCACAAGCAGCTTACTCTCCATTGACAACCTCCTGTTCGTGAGCCTTCCTGTCACGATCGTATTTTTTCGCGGCCGCTTCGACCACGGAAAACAGTCTGTTGATATTGAATGGCTTGACAATGTAATCGTAGACACGCTTCCGCAAAGCTTCCACTGCCGTTTCCACCGAGGGGAAGGCGGTCATAACGATGACGGGCAGATTCCTGTGGCTTTGTCTGAGGTCTTCAACAAGCTGTAGCCCGTCAATCCCACCCATTTTTATGTCAGTCAAAACGACGTCGAAATCGTCATGCAGCGCAACTATTTCGATTGCCTCTTCCGCGCTGTTGGCGGTCATAATGGAGTAGTCTTTGGAAAGGAAGTAGTCATAAAGCAGGTCGCGAATCAACAGCTCGTCATCGACGATCAGTATCTTATGAGTGTCCATCAGACCACCCCTTCGATCTTGGTAATTGCGTCATTGACAGCACCCACCACATCTTGATTGCGGTCGCTAGCCAGGCTGCGCAGGAACGGCAGCGCCCGTTTGTCCTGCAACATGGAGAGCGATTTGGCAGCCGCCACTCGCAGGACATCGTTTTCATCGGTGAGAAACTGCACGATCTGGGTGGTTGCATCGGGATTGCCGATTCGGCCCAGCGTATTAATGGCATGAAATCTAACCCAGAGATCTTCATCGTCTAGCAAGGAGAGAATATCGCGATAAGCATCATCGCCGGCCAAAGCCACTAGCGCGTCGATAGCCGACCTGCGCACCTGCGACTCTTCATCGTTAAGGAGTATCTGGATGTGCTCGATTGCCGCTATATCACCGATGCGACCAAGTGATTCCACGGCTGACTTGCGAACCTCCCATTCAGGGTGATTTAGCGCACCGATTAGCGGTTCCACCACCGCCTTTTCCCCTATCCAACCAAGCGCTTGTGCCGCCATTATTTGGCGCAAGGGCGATTGGTGTTGGAGATCTTCTCTGAGACGGGCGATGGCATCCGCGCTGGAACTCAGAACGATTGCGCCGAGAGCCGCCTGACGTACATCCGGATAGGGATCATCCAGACCGGCAAACAACGTGTCCAGGGCTGAATTGCCACCAATCCATCCCATCGCTTTGAAAGCAGCCGAGCGGACATGTCCTACATGATCGGTCGCCAGCTTTGTCAGCAGCGGTATGACCTGCTGATCGCCAATCCTGCCCAAAGTTGAGGTCACGCGTTCGCGGACGCCATCGTCGGCGTTGTCGACCAGCGGTAGCACGTCAAGTATGAAGCGCGAATTGCCGCTGGCAGCAATCATGTCCAGAAGACTACATGCCACCACCGGCGAAGCATGGCGCAACGCCTGCGAAATCTTCTCTGCCGCCACTGTGGCGGTGATGGTCAGTAGTTCCTTTGCTTTAAGCGCCACGTCCTCGTTGGGATCCGCCAGTGCCCCAAGCAACAGATCGACGGCAGCCGGCGTTTCCCAGCTTCGTAGTTCTTCAAGTGCAAACAATTTGGTTTGCCGGTCGCCACTTTTTACCGCCCGTGTCAAGCAAGTCTGAAGCTGAGCGGCAGGAAGGTCATCAAGAACCGAATGATCGGTTGCATGGGCAAGTTTGATCAGAGAACTGACGACTGCTTCCTGCAGAGCGCTGTCTTCCCGTTTGAGCAACTTACGCAAGTAGGGTTCGACTTCGCGCGTCCGCATGCTCCCCATCGCCTCAACGGCGGTGAAGACCACGACCGGATCAGTATCTTCAAGCGCCCTCACCAAAACTGGGATGGCGCTGAGATCGCCGATCTTCCCCAAGGCCTCGATAATCTGCGCTCTGGCTTCCGCGAAACGATCATAGGTTTCTACCAAAGGCCCCACGGAATTAGGATCAGCCAGCAGTCCTAGTGCCTCGGCTGCCGAACAGACAACGTTCGGACTCGAATCACTGAGAGCTCTAACGACAACTTCAACCGACGATCCGTCGCGGATAGTACCGAGAATGTCCACCGCAAACTTGCGGACGTCGTGATCGGGATCAAAAACTTTCTCCGACAAGGCCGGCACCGACTGCTTGCCGAGGGTCGTCAGGATTTCGGAGGCGAGATTCCGGGTGCCGATGTTCTCATTTGCCAAGTACTGACAAAGAAAGGTCGGAGCATGTGACGAGCGTCGTCGCACGATCGCCTCGGCCGCGGTTTCGCGAATACCCTTATCAGTGTCTTCCAGAGCGGTAACCAACGCCGCGTCTGCCTGAATGTCGTCAATTATGCTCAACTCGCTGATCGCGTCCTCGCGGTCGAACGCATCAGCACTCGAAAGTTTTTCCAGCAATCCCTCCAGCAACGCGCTGTCACTGCTCATGGTATTAGTCCTCGACAATGGCTATTAGCTCACATTCACGCGCGAGGCGGTCAGTGCTTCGTGAGCTTCCGCTTCGCTCGGATAAATCTCGAAAATATGGGACAACTGAGTGATCTCGAATATCTCCTCAACATAGCTTGCCAGATTGGACAGCAGCAAGCGTCCCTTGGCCAACCGCACCTCTTTGAGTATGGAGACCAATGTTCCCAACCCGGAGCTGTTGATGAAGTCAATCTGAGCCAGATTCAAAATGATCCGGGTTTTACCCTGAGCCACGCGTTTGAGAATCTCTTCTTTGAGATTGGTCGAACTGGCAAAGTCGAGACGCCCTTTCAGACTGAGGGTGATGTAGTCCTCATTTTCAGTTACTCTGATTTCCATGTACTCCTCCGTTTGACTTTTGTAGCAGAACGCCGACTTGCGAATTCTTCCTGCGCAGCCGGAAGGAAATGCTCACTCGAAGCCCACCTTCTTGTCGTTCCTCCACTTCCATTCTATCGGCAAATAGTCTCATGATACCCACTCCTCGACCGCCGCTTTTTTCACAATCGATGTCCGGTCGCGAGTCGTCCAGATGCAGGGCTTCCGGCTTCGTCTCACCTTGGTCCTCGACGTCGACGCGAACGACCTCCTCGTCCCAGGCAAAAACCACGTTGATCGATTTGGAAGGATCCGATTTGTTGCCGTGGATGAAGGCGTTTGTGTACGCTTCTGAAACACAAACGGCAAAACGAAACTCCTCCTCCGGATCAAACCCCAAGCGCCCGGCAACTTCGCTCGCTGCCGCATAGCACCGACCGAAATGGTCATTCTCTGGATAGATGGTCAATCGGTAAACTTGCCCGCTCATTTTATCTCTATCAGAAGTGTGGTTATGTCATCGCTCTGCGGCTTATTAGGATCGCCTTTGAAATCGTCGACCTCCTGCGTGAGCAAGGCGATGAATTCCTTCGGCTCCCGCTTGGCATTCGCGAGTACGAACGTGTTCAACCGCTCACGCATGTACATTTGCCCCTCTGAGTCCTCGCATTCGGTTATGCCATCAGTATAGAAGAGAACTCGATCTCCGGCTTCCAGCGGCACGCTCTCCGATTCATATACGAAGCTCGGGAACTGCCCCAACACGGTTCCGCCGGTTTTCCAAACGGTAATTTCGGTCGTCTTTTTGTGAAAATGTATTGGTGCCAGATGTCCCGCATTTACATAAGTACAGGTCATCATCCGTAGGTTGAAGTAGGCGTACGCCAGGGAAATGAACATGTTCTCGGTTTTGAGCACCTGATCGCAAAGAAAGGCGTTCAGATCGGTAATGAGCTGGTCGATTTCAATGTTTTTGCCCGCTTCCATCCGAAACACCGATCGTACGGCCGTCATCATGAGCGCCGCCGGCATGCCTTTGTTGCTGACATCACCGACGATTATGACGAATTCGTGGGGTGACAGACGAATAATATCATAATAATCGCCACCGACCTGCCCGGCGGGCAGATAAGTTGCTGCAATTGACGCGTGCTCGAACGCTTCCGCATTAGAGGGCAGCAGCGCCTGCTGAACCTGTCGTGCAACCACGAGTTCCTGTTCCAGCTTCTGTCGCTCCAGCCGCTCCTTCATCAGATTGGCGTTTTCTATCGACACGGCCGCAAAACGCACCAACGTTTCGATTGCGTTCTTGTCTTCATCGGTGAAACCACCGCCTGTAGTTTTGTTGACCACTATCAGCACGCCGAGTTGTCTCTCCTGGGTGGCAACGGGAACGCTGATGATGGCGCTAATCAATCCACCGTGCGTTGCCTCTTCGGGGAACTCGTTGATTACGATTGTCTCGCCTGTTTGGAATGTCCAAGTAGCGATGTCTACTTCATTTTCCATTTTGATCGATTTGATGATGCGATCGTCCAAGCCCCAGGAGATCTTCGTCTGCAGCAAGCCGTTCTCCAGAAGCATTATGCAGCCGACTTCACCACCAACCATGTGTGTCGCCATATCCATCATCGCCGACAGCACTTTCTCGATATCGAGCAGTGAGGTGATCATCAGACCCATCGTGGCGACGTCGTTGAGCTGCATCGTCTGATCATCAATCCGGTTCTCAAGGTCGAAAAGCTTGCGTTCGAGCAATTCCATTTGCTTCTCAAGAAGTGACAGCATTTCGATATCCCCTTCGTTCCCGGATGCTTGGCTGTGTGCTCAAATTATTAGTTGTCTTGGCCTTACGGCATGTCCTTGTTGGAACTATCGACATAGGTGCGGAAAACTTGAAAAGGCCATACCACTTTCCGTACGAAAAGTCGATCCACCTGCTGCCTGGGATGCATTTGGAGGCAGGGATTGTCTTGACAAATGCGGAAAATTGAGTATCTATATAAGGATGAACTGCAGGAGTACTGGCAGGTCATTGTTGCTTGGGTGTCCGGTTAGCACGCCCAAACAAGACTAGATAGCGATTACTTGCCCATCTTCCCCTCACCGGGAAAGTACTTAGCGGCCGACACCATATTTGATGTTTGAGCAGCCTATTCGTATAAGTTATAGTGGTACCGTCGGTTTGACGGAACGGGTCCGTATTCATGAGAACTTAGGCATAGTGGAGGTATAATGCCACGCACAATTGTAATGCTATTGATCATTCTGGCTTCGTGCGTTTCGGCGGCGCAGGGCCAACAGAAATCCTACGACTACCGGAATCTCACGCCGCAGGACATCGAAGACCTTAAGGCGGCACGTCACAAGTTTTACCAGGCCGAATCGGCCGATCGCGAGCGCGCGATCAAGGCGCAACTGCTGCAGAGAGAGACGCTTGCAGACGGTAACCAGGCTGATTATGATGTTCGCTATTACGGCATAACTGTCAAGCTCGATTTTTCGACGAGCACTATACAGGCGAATGTGCGATACAAGATTCGGTCCAGCGTCGCAGCGCTTAATGAAGTCGATCTCAATCTGACGAATCAGCTTGTGGTTGACTCGGTGCGTTTCGGCAGTACTGTGGCTTTATTCACCCGCTCGGCCGACCTGTTGAAAATTACCACTCCGACTTCCTACGCCCAGAACGTCGAATTTGATATGGCAGTGTATTATCACGGCACGCCTGCCTCGGGAGGTGGCCAGGGCATGATGTTCGGTCCGGTGAGTGGATACACGATGTGCTACACGAACTGCGAACCTTTTGGTTCACGAAACTGGTGGCCTTGCAAGGATTATCCGCTCGACAAACCGGATTCGGTCGACATCTACATCGACTACCCATCGGCTTACAAAGTGGCATCCAACGGCGTTATTGTCAGTGATGTCTCGAGCGGCAGTGGCCGGAAGCTCATACACTACAAGCACAATTATCCGATCGCGACCTATTTGGTGGCCTTCACCTGTGCCGACTTCGTCTTCGGCCAGCAGACTTGGACGTACGGCTCAATTAGCATGCCGGTCGTCACCTATACTCTCCCGAACGCCACTGCGGCCAAGAATTCCTTCGAAACCTGGATGCTACCGGTACTGACCCATCTAAGCGACAAGTTCGGGACCTATCCCTTTGCGACGGAAAAGGCCGGCAGTGCTCAATTTGGCTGGGGCGGTGCCATGGAACATCAGACTTGCGTCTTCTATCTTCCGACCTTCTATGACAGCTGGGTCATCGCACATGAGAACAGTCACCAATGGTGGGGAGACATGATTACCTGCAAGACCTTCAACCATATTTGGCTTAATGAGGGCTTCGCGTCTTATGGCGAAGCGCTCTTCTTTGAGGCCTACTACAACTCCCAGACCGTCTACTTCAACTACATGCAAACGCAGAAATTTCTGGGAGGAGGAACCGTTTTCGTAGAAAATCTGCAAACTGACGATATCTTCGACCAAAACCTCTCTTACGACAAAGGCTCCTGGATCCTGCATATGCTGCGCGGAGTCTTGGGCGACACGACGTTCTTCCGGGTGATTCACGACTACTACGGCTCATCGTTTAAGTATGGTTCCCTGACGACAGAAGATTTCTCCGATTTCGTCTCCTCACGCGTCGGCAGTGACATGTACTGGTTTTTCCACGAATGGGTATACGGTAATGGCCATCCCGACTATGAGATCGCTTGGCAATGCGAGCGCGATACCAGCGGCACGGGCGGATTCAATCTGTACTACATCATTGGACAGACACAAACGGGCGGTACCTTCTTCAAGATGCCGGTCAAAACCCAGTTCGTGAAGACAGGCGGAACCCTTGATACGACAATCTGGAATGAAGGCAGTACCCAGTTCTTGACATTGCATTTTGCCGATTCGGTGACCAATGTCGTCGTCGATCCGCAGCAGTGGATTCTCCGAAGCGTGACGACAGTTCCCTTCGGAATGCGCGTCGTCACGACCGTTCCTCCCGACGGAGAAGTTGGTTCACCTTACTACTGGAAGCTGAAAACCGTAGGCGGAGTGGCCCCCTATTATTGGACCTTCTTGGGCGGTGATCTTCCTTACGGACTGGTGTTCAACGGTGATGCTATTGGAACGGTGACAGGTAACCCGACCTACGCGGCCACCTTCTATTACAACGCCAAAGTAACTGACTCGGATAGTCCCGCCAAGTCGCAGACGATCTACTTCACTCACGTCATCAATAAAGCAACCGCGCCACCCATCTGCGGCGATGCAAATGCTGATAAGACCATAGACATTTCTGATGTGGTTTACTTGATTGCGTACATTTTCAGCGGCGGGTCGGCGCCCACACCAACGGTACGTGGCGACGCCAACTGCGATGCCTCCATAGACATTTCAGACGTTGTGTTTCTCGTGAACTACATCTTCTCCGGGGGCCAGACACCACACTGCCCCTGACACAGGACAGAGTCAAAAAATGCAAAGGCGCGGATCCGAAATCCGCGCCTCTTTTATTGTGTTATCTTGAAACAGAAAAACCGCAATAAAAGAGGCGAAGAATGCGGTTGACGGCCGCCACTCTCCGCCCAAGCTCTCCAGCGAACCTTGGCTATTTCTTCTTAGTCTTCTTTGCCGGCTTCTTGGTTTCTCTCTTAATGTCCTTTTTGCCCTTGGCTGCCATAAGCAAATCCTCTCTTTGGAACAAAGGTTAACAGTTGCTTCTGCGTAACCGCAAGGTCTGACTTCAAAGCTAGAGTGTTAAATACGTCCGCCAAACTCTTTTTGCGCAAGGAACCAAATAATGTGAGTTGTCACTCGATCAAGCAACGCAAGTCGCGCACCAAATGTGATTGCGCGTCGCAATCACCGAAAATAGCTTGAAGTCATGGGCTCAGACTTCGATAACATAGGAGAAAACATGAAGTCTCAATTCACGCAAGTTTACGTCGCCGTGATAGTAATCTTCCTGGTCGGTGTTGTGTTCGGGCAAACAGGCCAGGAGCAAGGCAAGCAAGCGCCGCCGATGTCGGAGATGGGAGTTCCGAGGCAGATCAAGCTCTTGTCGGACATGACGGGCACCTGGAAAACGCAGATGAAGTACAAAATTGATCAGTCGCAACCTGCTTGGTCGGAAGCTGGTGGTGAGGCGAAGTACGAATATGTCCTCGATAGTTGCGGAATCATCGGACACTATTCGATGGATCTTATGGGTTTGCCATACAAGGGCATGCTGATCATATCCTATAGTCGGGCTCTGGCCAAGTATCAATCATATTGGCTCGACAACATGGCAACTGCTCCCATCGTCGATGATGGAGTGCGCGACTCGTCTGGCGCAGTTATGTTCACTGGTTCTGAAATTTATCAAGGCAAAACAGCCTATACTCGCATGACGCAACGGATGCCTGACAAGAAGACGCTGGTCATGGAGTTCGAAGACTCGTATGATGGCAAGACCTATCACCGGTCAATGGAAATCCTGCACACAAAGCAGTGAGTCCGTCTCGGTTCTCCATCACACTTCCCTAGGCAAAATGCGAACGCGGTCAGAACCTTCTTCTAACCGCGTCTGCTTGGATATATATGTACAGTCCAAAGGACAAACCCCCACGAACACGAAGCAGCGTCCTTGGAGCGAGTTGTCAAGATGCTATCTCAGGTCGTGGACCATCCGGCGCTCACGCCCAGTCAACCGAGTATTTTGCAGAACCGACCTTCTCTTGAGACCCAGCCGGATTGCTGAGAAACGTCTTAACAGTTTCTTTCAGCTCCGCTAGATCCGGCGTATTCACCAAGCAAGCATCTGCCAACCAAGTCGAAAAATCATTCCAGAAGTTGAAATACTCGGAGGTCATGATCACTGAAACCTGCGGTCTCAATTCGCGCAGTACTTCCAGCAAATGGTGAGACCCCGGTTTTTCCGCCCCTTCGTTGAGAATCACCAAATCCACCGCGGAGCGTTGCTTGAAGAAGTCGACGACTCCCTCTTCCGTGGTGACAACGTACGGGAGATACCCCTCTGACTTCAACTCGTTGGCGCAAGCCCTGCCAAACCGAGTGTCATCGCTGTAGACAAGTATAGTGCTCATTCCGCTTCCCTTCGTGCTTCTAATGCTATGACCGCGTCTACGCATACTACCATACGGCTCTTGTAAAGGTTTTGTGCTCGGCACCGAATCGTCACAGACAATCCGATACTACTACGGGACGGCGTGGCGAAGAGAAATCAACAACTCTCAAAACGTCTTGATGACCCTGCAACCGTCGCACGTTGCCTCTCCCCGCAAAGCGGCTCGTACGATAATTGCGCTGTCTTAACCCTGTGGGAGTTCTGAGTGCGAAGTCGGTCGCCCAACTGTCTCACCGATTATACGCGACTTCCTCGACGTCCTTTCACTCTTTTTACAAAAGTTCAATGAAAACGCGCAAGAAATAATTTCATTTGGATCAGTTTCCTCTTCTTTTTTTTGCGAGAGGAACCCGCAGACCTCCATGTAATTCTGAAGCACTGCCATTTCCGCAGAGATTCGGTCGGAAATGGCGGTAGCGGGCTTACCGTGATCTCGAAAACAGGCTTTCGGCGGGCCGACCTGCCGTCAGTCTCCTGCAAATCCATCCAACCCTTGGGATGGCCGCAACCTCTGGCGAGTGACAGCGTAGATAAGATACGATGCATCGAGACGAAAAACTGCCCAAGGAGGCGGAACCTTGGAAAACCGCCTTTCTGACTAGAGTATTGCTAGCATGAATCTAACCCAGGAGGAGACTCAACCATGAGGTTCTTTGTTGCCGCCATCGGCGCGGTTCTGTTCTTGTTCGTGAACAGCTCTGCGGCCAAATGGCAGATTACCCAACTGGACAATGGCCTGAAAGTGATGATTCTGGAAAACCATCAAGTACCTCAGGTCAATATTTCGACTACCGTCAAGGTCGGCGCCAAGAACGAATCGAGCTTCTTTGACGGCGCCACTCACTTGTTAGAGCACCTGATCCTATTTCGAGGGACTGAAGCGATGACTGGCGACGAACTGGCGGCGGCGATGAAAAAGCGTGGCGCCTATTTCAACGGTTATACATCCTCCGATTGGACAGATTTCGTGATTACGCTGCCCAAGGAGAATGCTGATTTTGCATTTAAGATCCATGCAGATATGCTCTTCCGGTCAAATTTCCCGGCCGCCGAAATGGACAAAGAGCGGCAGGCGGTAATCGAGGAAATCAATATCAGCGAGGATGACCCCTTTAGTACCGCCTATCGCTCGTCCGTCGAAAAACTGTACGGAAGCCGTCACCCGTACTCCAAGAACGTTCTGGGAACCAAGGCAAATGTTGGCTCGGTTCCGCGCGATTCGATCTACGCCTACTACAAGCGTTACTATGCCCCAAACAACATGACGACGGTTGTAGTCGGCGATATCGACGCTGCCAAGGCTCTTGAACTGGTGAAGAAGTACTTCGGGGGCATCCCCAAGGGTTCTGTCGCTCTCGATAATTACGGTCCGCCCCCATCGCGCACCAAAGTTGATACGATCGAAATCAAGAAGGATATCGGGCAGGCCTATCTGCTGATGATGTCCATCGGTCCGAAAGCTGACAGCCCTGATCAGTATGCGCTTGACCTGTTGGCCACGGTGCTCGGCGATGGTGAATCGAGCCGACTTTGGAAAAAAGTAAAAGACGAATTGGGTCTCGTCTACTCCGTCAGCTTCTCCTTCAACACCTCCAAATATGAAGGTAGCATCTCTGCCTCCGCAACGCTCGATCCAGCCAAAATGCCGGAAGTCGAAAAGGCCATCAATCTCGTTCTCGCTAACGCCAAGAAAGGCGGTTTTACCGAAGAGGAACTGCGCAAGGCCAAGAACAAGATCAAAACCAATCACTACACTTCACTTGAAAGAGGGCTTGATCTCGCCGACAAGTACGCCCAATATGATTCCTTCATCGGCTACGAGTTCATTGACAACTATCCGGCCAATATCGAGAAAGTGACGCTGGCGGAACTCAACGCGGCGGCGCGCAAGTACATCAACACCGATTCCTATGTCAAGACGATGGTGGTGCCCAAATGAAGAAGATTCGAGTTTATTGGTTGATATTACTGCTAGTGCTCTCGGCGTTTTCGGAATACACCCTGGCAGTTGAACCACTCAAGATCGGACCGGACGGTTACGGCAAGACGATATTGGCTAACGGAATTACCTTGTTGGTCAATGTAGACAAGACTACATCTCTCTCTTCTGCCAGAATTCTGGTAGGGGGCGGGATCTTGACCGAGACGACTGACAATAGCGGCATCAGCAACCTGATGATCAAGATGCTGCTCAAAGGGAATTCCGCCATGAACGCCGAGCAGATCACCGCGCAGCTTGACTTCCTCGGCGCAAGCGTGTCTGCGGATTGCTACAGGGATTTTGCCGACATTTCCTTCACGTCTCTCACCGAGAATTTCGATAAGGTGCTGGAGATTATCTCGAATTCGCTTACGACGCCGACCTTCCCTGCCGAGGAATTGACGAAGTTGAAGAGCGAGGTTGAAGGAGAAATCAAAGCGTCAAACGATGACCAGTCCACAGTCTCCAGCATGCTCTTCTGGAAAACGGCCTATGGTAATGAGGGTTACGGACTTCCGACTCTGGGAACGCTGGAGTCGATAACCCGTCCGACGGTCGAGGACCTTAGGCAGCATTATCAGAAGTATGTTGGTGGAAGCAATATGGTCGTTGCTGTGGCAACGGATCTGCCGGTCGAGCAGCTCATGACCATTCTTGAGAAACGACTCGGCAAAATCAAGCCAACTGCTGACGAGGTTCCGGCTCCAACCCTGAAACTCCAGTCCAATAGGACCGACTTCATCTCTTTCGATCGCAACCAATCTTATATCTTCATGGGCTTCGTCCTGGACCGGCAACAACCAGAAGAGCTGGCCTGCGTGAATCTGCTCAATCAGGTTATGGGCGCTAACGTCGGCTCTCGCCTCTGGGACCTGCGCCAGAAGGAAAAACTGGCCTACGATGTTTACACGCATTGGGGTGCGAGTGGACATGCCACTATCTTTCGTGCCGCCATCGGCACGGATACCAGCAAAGTGAAGCAGGCGCTTGCATCATTGCATCGCGAATGGACCAGGCTTCTTTCCACGGGGATTACTGAAGACGAATTGGCTGACGCGAAAATCAACATGAAGAACAATCTGATTTATGGCATCGACCGCAAAGCCGGTCGCGCCGGCAACATGGCGTTCTACGAGTACATTGGATACGGATATCGCTTCATTCCCGACCAGATTGCCATGGCCGATCAAATGACGCTTGTCCGAGTCAACGATTTCGTCAAAACGAAGCTGACGACCGACAGAATTTACACATCCATCGTCGGGAAGAAATAGCCAACTGGGGAATCCGGGTCGTTCAGACCCGAGGGGTTAAGCACGCAGTACCACTACCACATCTCATGTGGTAGTGGTACGAAGATCAGTGCGGGTGTACAATATAGAAGGCAGCCGACATCGCGAACAACAGCCACTGCATGAACTTGACTTCCCTGTATCTCCCGGTGAACAGTTTCAGCAACGGCCAGGTAATGAAACCCGCGGTAATGCCTATTCCCGGATTCAGTGTGAAACTCATCAGCATGATCGTCAAGAATGAAGGCACGAGTTCGGTATAGTCATCGAAGTTCACTTTCTTCACCGATGCGATCATGAACGCCCCAACGATGACACACGCGGGGCCATACGCTTCCGGGCCAAATGATGTGAGGACCGGCGCGAAGAATAGCGCCAGCAGAAAGAGCGCGGCGACTACAAGCGCGGTGAAACCTGTGCGTCCACCCTCTTCAATTCCGGTTGCCGATTCGATGTAGGCCCCTGTAGTAGTCGTTCCCAGAAGCGGTGCGGCAGTCGTGGCAATGGCATCAGCCAGCATGGGTTTCTCGATGTCAGGCAGATTGCCATGCTCATCCAGAAGATTCGCCCGCGATGACAATCCAAGGAGCGTGCCTATCGTGTCCACGAGAGCCATAATGAAAATCATGATTACAACCGAAATACCAGCGGCCGAGAAGACGCCGGCAAAATTGAGTTTCATGAAAATCGGGGAAATGCTCGGAGGCATACTCAATAACCGCGCCGGCGGCGCTGTGACACCGAAGATGACAGAGAAGAGCCCGGTCGCCACAATCCCGATAAGAATGGCTCCCCTGATCCTCAGCGCCAGAAGAGTCGCAATCGCGACAATTCCGAAGATGGACAGCAGTACCCTGGGCTCTGCGAGGTGACCTAGCATGAGCGGCGCATCCGCAATTCCCAACCGGATGATAGCAGTGTCTTTGAGACCGATGAACGCCAGCAGAATCCCGATTCCCACGGCGAAGCTATGCTTCAGAGAAATTGGGATTGATTCGGCAACGCGCGTACGTAGCTTGGTAACTGTAAGCACAATGAACAGTGCCCCTGCCAGGAATACTGCGGCCAGCGCCGTTTGCCACGGAATTCCCATTACCTGAACGACCGTGACTGCGACAAATGCGTTCTCCCCCATATACGGAGCGATGGCAAAAGGCCGGTTGGCATAGAGCCCCATAACGACTGTGCCGATCACTGCCGCCAGAATTGTTGCCGTCATCGAGGCGTCTCTCGGTATGCCAGCCGCTCCAAGAATGGCAGGATTGACAACGATGATATACGCCATCGTCAGGAAGGTCGTAATGCCGGCTATCGTCTCCTGCTTGTAGCCAGTGCCGAACTTCTCGAATTGGAAATAGTGCTTCATCGGTAGTTCCCTCAGATTGACGGCCATGATAGGCAATTTGAAGCGGCTACAACACAGATAATTCGAGCTTGCTGGAAGCTGGCTGCTGGTTCGGAGATCCTTGTGACCGATTCGCAGGCTGTAGGATTGGCCGCTCAAGTGTGCAACAAACCGACACAAGAGTGTCAAGTCGAGTGCTTCGCCGTCGAAACCGCGTACAAAGACTTGCGATTCGTAACCTATTCAAATCGCACGTATTAGGCATACGTCTCCCCTATCGGCACAATCCCGTATGTCGAAACGCTTGACAACTATCCATCATGATGGCAAAGTGATGGAAGACTGTCCTGATGTCTCACTTTCGCCACCGGATTTATCGCATTGTCTCACAGCAGTTTGCAATTGACTCGGAGTCTCCGAGGTTTGTTTCAATTTGGCACGCCACTTGCTTGAGTCTCAAGCAGAAGATTTTAGCATTCAACGCCGGCCAAAAGCCGTCAGAAAGGACAAATTCAAAATGAAGAAAATCGTTCTCTTCGCAATCGTGCTAATGATCGCTATGGGTGCGGTTGCTGCCAACGCCGCAGTCTACACCTTTACCCCAGCCGACAATGACCTCGGTGACCTAGACCATTCGAGCTTCTATTCATGGGGGATCAATTGGACCCACTCCAGTGAGACGATTACCGGCGCGACACTCAAGATATTCAATATCTGGGATTGGACAAATGAGCGTAACGATTCACTTTACATCAATTTGCTGGACAATCCAAGCCTTGGCGTCACGTCCGGAACCGACAATGAGGGTGGTGGCAACCACTTCGCGGGTAACCCCTGGATCGGAACCTTCACTGATCTCCAAGGTGGTGCCGAACACAATCCGAAGCTGAATCTGACGTACGACCTCGGCGCGTTGGGTCTGTTGCCTACTCTGCAGACCTACGTTTCAGACGACGCGAACCACAGATTCGGATTCGGTTTTGATCCCGACTGTCACTACTACAATGACTCGGTTCAGGTCTGCATCACCACAGGCACTCCTCCTCCCTCGGTTCCGGAACCGAGCATGCTTAGCATGCTGGGGCTTGGTCTAACCGGCATTGCACTTTACTTGCGCAAAAAGAAATAGTACCGAGATTATAAATATCTCAGACGGAAGCCGCAGGTTGTCAGCCCTGCGGCTTTCTGTTTGTAAGGGTCGATGATGCCCGCATGTCCAAGTGTCACGCCGCACCAACTGACTCGACTCTCATATTATCCTTGACAAAGTCATTGTGTCTTCCAAATTCGGTGTATAACTGTTGGAGGATAGCAAATGCATAAAATTATGAGCAAACAATTGACCGCTTTTCTAGTGATGACCTTGGCGCTACTGATGTTGGGATCAGTGGCTCTTCAAGCACAAGATAGCATTAAGGTTATGGCGCCAGCCCAGCCCCAGCCGCTGTCGCCCGAAGAGTTCCAGAAAGTCATACATAGCACGAACCCACAAGATTGGATGAAGATTCTGGCGATGACCGACGATCAGGTCAAGGCAGTCATGAATTCGAAAGTTCTCGTGCTTCGGCTTGGAGCGGTCGTTGAAGAGTGGCAAGCACTGTCTTTGAACGGTTTGACATACATCACAGACGAACAGGCCAAACTGCTCGCCAAGAACGAAGTCAACCTGTCGCTTGATGGACTCAAGTCGCTTTCTGACGAGCAGGCCAAAAGTTTCAGTACATATAAGGGTAAATATATGCCCCAGGCCTATAAGAATGATGACACGTACCAACGAATGTTTGGCATGAGAGCGGGAGGTGTGCTGAGTCTTAATGGCATCGCGACTCTGTCGGATGAACAGGCGAAGTGGCTCGGCAAGGCGAAGTGCTTTGAGTTGGATCTGAATTCATTGATCTCTATTAGCGATCTGCAGGCCAAGGCGTTCGGATACTTTACAGGCGCGATATTGCAGATCAACGCCATCAAGACCCTGACCGACAAGCAAGCCAAGGCGTTGGCGCAGTTCCAAGGCAAGATCGCCTGTGTGGCGTTAGACAAGGCCTCCAAAGATCTATTTCTGAAGTACGGCGGTTCGCTGATTGGACAGGATTAGCGCCCCCTTCTCTCGACTGCTTTTTGGGGCACGCAAACGCGTGCCCCTTTCTTTGTCACTTGGAGTCATTCTTTTCAACTGGGATCAGATGCAGTTCCTACAGAGCCGCTCTCTTGAGTACGTAGATTGACCACGGGGCTATTCTCGTTTCATTGACCCATTGATATGGTTCATCCTCGCTTCCGAGTGGCTTGTGCATGCTGAGCGCCGCCAGTCCGGCCTGCTGATAGACCGCCCGGTAATCAACATCCGGCCAGAGAATGTCGTCCACGGGTCGCACGTCGTCAGTGGCGGTATTGATGATTTTGACGATGTCCCCGCACTTGGCATTTCGATTCTCCGGGAAGTCCTTGGTCGAGAATGATACCCATTCATGATAGTACATCTCGGGCGAGGAGACTAAATTTACAAACCGGCCTTCTGGTTTCAGTATGCGTCGTATCTCCTTCATGATGCTGAGTTTCCTATCTCGTGTCGGGATGTTGTCGAATGTGAAGGCGGAGAGAATCAAGTCGAAGACTTTGTCTTGAAACTGGTCGAAGCCACTTTCGCCGACAAGCCGATAGTCACCGGTCGGATCGAATTCTCGCGCTTTCTTGAGCATATCAGCAGATATATCAACACCAACGAAATCAAATCCAAGCTCTGTCAGAAATCTGGTTGAGCGGCCCGCGCCACAACCGAAATCCATAGCTTTCTTGCCGTTGACATGCTGCGAGATAATCTCCGGCAAATCTCGAAATGCCAGATAGTACGTTCCCGGAAATTCAAGCTTGGCGTACGCCTCTGCCCGTCTGGCATCTTCATAAGCATTTGTGAATTCCATAATCAACTCCTTCTCAGATCACCCGTGCAAAGATTACTGTTGTCGGCCACGAACGCAAAATGTTTGTTATGATTGCGTCGACAATAAAAAGGGCAGCCGTCTCGGCTGCCCTGCAAGGCGACATGTGGTCGTCAATTCTATCTCATACGGCTGATGAAATCCAGGATGTAATCAACACTGGGCCGATCTTCGGTCATCTGTCCAACGTACTTGAACTGTAACACACCTTTCTTGTCTATGACTAACACTGTTGCACGATTCTGTTCCGAGGAAACTCCATCCCAGAAACTCGAAAATATCTTCAGCTGATGTGAGAGCGTCCTTTTTTCATCCACCAGCACCGGGATGAGCGTGTGGGGATCATCTTTCTTAACACTGAACTTAATAGGGAATGCCTTCCGCGCCCACGCGGCATAGTCGGCCTGGATCGTGCCCGTTGCCGGCTTTGGTTGAGGATTCTTGATGTTTTCGAGCGTCGTCACCGCTTCGGGGAACTTCTCCAACCAGTCTTTTACTCTGTCAGTGCCGTACGGTAGAATAAACGCCACCTCAAGATTGTACTTGGCCCTGAGGTCCGATTCCCTCATGCGTTTCTCCAGTTCCAAGTATTGATATGGGCAGTAGGTGCACCAGGCAGTTCCCACCCAGCCACGCGGGAATACAAGCAACACATTCTTACCACGATACTTGGATAACGCAAACTCCCCTCCGCTATAGATTGGTAGCGTGAAGTCAGGCATGGGGTCACCGGCGGTGACTGTCATCGCCTGAGCGAGAGTAAGATCGGTTCTGGGCTTGACAATGCTGTTGAGGATTCGCCATTGACTGCCCGTCTTGTACATTTGCAGAAACTCATAACCAGCAATAGCATCGGCTCGGACAACAGCAAGTCCATCGTTGATATCTATAATACGTGCACTAAAATTGCGATACTCTTCATCTTGTTTTCCCACGCGAGCCAGCGCATTTTCAATAGTTGCCTCAGCGCGTTGTCTTCTGAGACCCGTCTTGCCGGTTTGTTGCAACGGAGCAAGGCTGATCTTGCTGAATTCAGGGTCAATTGTGAGTTCAAGACGTTTGGCGTCGGTCCCGTACAGTCCGGTTAGGTAATCGAGCGCAGTGCGTTCAATCGCCGTCCGCTCATCCTCCGGCTTGAAGTCCTTCATGCGTGGCGGCAGACTTGTGCCGGGACCGGACAGCCCGTTGATGATCTTCCATTGATTGTCAAGTTTGATTAGCTGATGGTAGTCCACAAAAGACGCCGAAATCAGCTTCGTGTTTGCGACGTCGTTGTCGATATCCAGTATCTGCACCTGAATATGTCTGGCGGTGTCGTCCAAAGCGCCAACTTTGGCGCGCGTATTCTCAATCAACCCGGAGTAGGTGCTGTACGTGGGAGCAGTTCGCCCCGTCTGTGGTAGATCGCGTGGCGTGCAGCGATTGATATCCTGAAAGATCGCTCGCTCGATCCGCGCGACATCGCCGGAATAATACCCTTCAGCGAAATCGAGCACCACCTGTTTGATCGCAACGGAATCAGCAGCCCGCGTGTTACTTGTTTGAGCCACCGCGGTTGCATACAACAGTACCAGCACCGCGAACAGTCCAATCACTCTTGTCATGGAAGATTCTCCTCTCACGTTCGTGAAATAGTGAAATCGGGGAGCGCGCACTCCGACTTCTAATATATTGGACGTTTGAGGAGCAAAATTGTTTTGTGCGATATTCGAGGAAGACCGCCTCGAGGTTGCGCAGGTCACAGTGGAAGGTATTGGATACCGTGAAAGCGTGACGTGACGCGCTTGCATCATGGATATGCGCGTGAGGCGAGCAGCACGAAGATGGTGGCGCTGTGTGCTTGCACCGAATATTCAAAATGTCAAAGAACAAGCGGGCCTAAGCCGTCAGCTCCCGCAGGCGGATGGTTGGCCTATTTGATCTTGGGTTCCCAATCGTGTCTTGATAGTCGTATCGCTCCGATGTAACAAGCCTGGATTCCCGCGTTGCTGATCCGTCAGGAAAGGATTCCTGACGGCGCTCAAGATCCCGGATGGAACAGGTACGGCCGAACGAAGTGTCCCCATAGGGCAAACACGTGCGACAACGACAGGATCAAGTCATCCGTCAAATTGCCAAAGAGCCGGAACGGGTTGCGGGGAAAAGGGGACGCTCCTCCATTGAGACATCGACATCGCAGACGTCCGCTATTGTAGCGAGGTCGATCGGACTCGCGGTTGTCAGGATACGCTCTATTACTGGGTTCCGGTTGACGGTGTAAACTGTTCTTGCGAAGCTTTCGTCATGACAGGTTTGACCCAAATCGAAGACGATCACAACGGAAGACTTACGAGACCCATCAGAAGTAGATGGGGCACCGTGCTTTGATGTGGCGGAGAACCCACAGCAAGCTGTGGGGTACCCGTTACTCGAGTCGCGACTAAA
>CAIYYT010000020.1 GCA_903930455.1 uncultured bacterium
AGATTCCTGGCGCCGCAGGAGCGATTCCACCATATCAAAATCGCACGAGTTGTTGATCCGTCGTTCCCCACCAAGTTGCAGCTCAATGAGCGACAGATCCAGCAGGTGCTGCTAAACTTACTGATGAATGCAGCCGAAGCGTTCAATGCTTTGACGGACAAGCCCAACAAAGAGATCTCAGTGGAGTTGCGTATAGATGAGACGAATTACCGGCCGCAATTGATTGTTGCGGATAATGGTCCCGGCATTCCGGTTGAACTCCAGGCGGGGCTGTTCAATAAGAGATTTACGACCAAGGAGCGGGGACACGGAATCGGTCTCATCACAGTCAAGAAGATTGTCGAGCAGCATCAGGGCACGATTCAGGCGGAGTCAATCCCCGGTGTCGGCACGAAGTTCGTAATCACATTTTCGGGTTAGAGGCGGACGATATGCCGGATGTACTGTTTTTCTTGTTGCTAGCGCACATCTTTGGTGACTACGCGCTGCAGACAGACCACATGGCAAGGATGAAGGGTTCTTCCAAAAGAGTTCTATCCCTTCACGTTCTGATCTACACTCTGACCATCGGCGTCTTCTGGTGGCTCGGTAAGAAATTGACTGGAAGTCAAGAATCTCCTACGTTGACTCAAGCACTGGTGCTTGTGGCACTCTATGTTCAGCACTGGCTGCAAGACTATGTCAAGACCACCAAGTCTAACGGTGGTAAACAGTGGATGTTTTTCGATCAGGCACTTCACATCTCAGCTCTTTACATAATCAGAATGTTCTTCTAGGCGCAAGCATCGATGGACCACAGAATCACGTCATATCTACCACGCCTGTTACTTAAGTGGTATGAGGCGCATCCGCATGCGGAAATTCATCAACGCACTGATCACTCAGGCGTCTTGCTCTTTGCCGACACCAGCGGGTTTACGGCGCTTACTCGCGTTTTGGCCAGACAGGGCAAGATCGGTTTCGAGATTCTAACCGACTTGTTGAACAGTCTGTTCAAGTCACTGGAACAGGTCATCGCACTGCATGATGGCGACATTCTCAAATTTTCAGGCGATGCTGTCTGGTGCTACTTCCCGCCTCAGACGCCCATCGAGCAGGTGTTTGCGGAGATGCTGTATGAGGTCGATCGTCTCAACCGAGAGCATTTGGTTTGCCGCACCCACAAACTGTCCCTCCATGCTGGGGCAACGGCGGGACAGTTCGAGATCATTACGTTCGGTAACGTAGACAGCCGCTTAGAATTCGAAATCGCGGGGTCTATCATTGCGGAAGCATACCATGCCGCGGACGTCGCAACCGCGGGGGAAATTGCGCTCGCATCGTCATTGCAGAATACAGATACAGTCGAGCATTCCAATTCCACCGAAGGAAGTTGTCGGGTGGTTCGGCCGTCGCCAATCCCCCCGGCATCAAGTGTCGCCGGTGTCCGGACTGAGCCGTCGTTGTCCGATTGGGCTTGCAGCACTGTGGAGAAGTACGTGCCGGAAGCGGTCAGAGAAAGAAAGCTGAACGACGGCTTGGATACGGGTTTGCAAAGCGAACACCGGCAGGTCACCGTTTTATTTGCCAATTTGCTTTTGCCCGATGATAGAGCCGGCGAGACAAACTCAGCTTCGTTCTCTCAAGCCAGTGAGGCAATCAGCAACATCTTTCGAATAATCGAAAGCAACCGTGGAATTGTCGCACGTATTGACCCGTTTGTCCGCGGTCACAAATTGCTGGCGCTATTCGGAGCCCTCAACAGAAGTGAAAGCGACAAACTTAACGCCTTACAAGCGGCGGAAGCGATTCTGCGTCTGTCATCATCCCAGGTTAGTGTGAGAATCGGTCTTTCTGCGGGTCCGCTACTTTGCGGCGAGGTCGGTTCCCAGTTGCGTCACGAATACACGGTTATGGGAGAGGCCGTCAATCTCGCGGCACGGTTGATGTCGAAAGCGGATGGCCAGACTATCCTCTTTGATCAGGCGCTCTTCGATCATCTTCAGGAGTTGGCAACCGTCACCAAGATAGAATTGGATCTTAAGGGAGTCGGCGACAAAGTTCCCGTCTACCAGTTCAATTCATGGCGACAGTTAGAGTCGGAACTCCCGACTGTGACCGAACTGGTTGGCCGGGAAGAGCCGTTGAAGTTGCTTGATGAATTGTGGGAATCGCGACCTGCGGAACAGGCCCGCTGGGTACTAGTTAGCGGCGAGCCGGGCATTGGAAAAACCTCGCTGGTGTCAGCCTATGCCCAAACGCAATTATCGGCTCAGACGATCTACCTTTCCGGTTACGGAGCGAGACTACATCATCCGGGCTGGTTGCTCGCACAATGGCTGAAACGGATCTGTGCGATTGCGGAAGGCGTGGCGTTATCTGAGGAGGACATCGTCGATCGATTCAGAAAACGAATCGACCCGAAATGGTGGCCGCTTTTTAATCAGATTTTCGGTCTGACAACACCAGACAACGAGTGGACCCGTGGACTCTCTACCGAGTTGCGGCTGGCCAAATTGGCTAATATCGTTGCACGTCTGCTCGAAGAACTATCACCTGGACAACTGGTGATTCTGGATGATCTTAATGCCGTCGATTCTCTCTCCTCAATTATCCTGGAGCGTCTGCTTACAGAGACTGTCAAGAAACGCCTGATGGTGATACTGGTAGGCAACACTCTGCCTGAGACACAGGCGGAAACTAATTGTCGGTCGATCACACTGGCTGGACTAACGAACGAGAACCTGACAGAGTGGTTGAATGGACGATTTGTCACCAGCACGCGCGAGAGAGAACTCTGTGAGTTATTGATCAGTCGCTCGGAAGGCAATCCCCTGTTTATAAATGAGACACTGACTCAACTGGCTGCGGAGGGTGTCATCGGGCATCTCACTGACGATACCCGTTGGGAGGTGTTGAAACCACTTGACGAGATTAAGCTGGCCGACCGTCTCGAGGATTTGCAGTTGGCGCGGTTTGACGCCCTGCCGGAATCGCACCGACAGATTCTCAAAATGGCCGCCGTTATGGATGGCAGGTTTTCCGAGAGCGATTTGATCTATATCGCCCGCTTGAAGGAGCAGCAGTCAATCAGGACCATACTCACTGAACTAGCCAGCGCGGACATGCTGACATTCGATCCGGCAAATCAGAGTTATGACTTTGTTCGCGATATGACCAGACAAGCTATCTACAGTTGCATTCCCCAGTCTGATCTCGGACGATTGCATTCGGCGGTGGGAAAGATGCTTCTGGCTGAGGGAAAAACTGATGACACTTTCCGGTTGGCCTATCACTTCTCGCGCGGTGACGATCCTGATCGGGCATTTGAATACTCATTTAGAGCCGGCAAATTGGCTCAAGATAAGGGTCTATTGGTAGAAACAGCAGCCAGTCTCCGCCGTTGCGTTCAGCTACTCGAATCGGAAACCGGCCGGCACCGCGACAGGGAGGTGAAACTTGAATTCCTGCGCTGGGCAACCGAGTTCTCAATTCGTGAAGGCAACTACAACGACGCCCAACGCTTTGTGCATGACTGGCGCAAACTGTCAATAGAGCTACGGCGGCCATCAAGCTATCATGCCGCGGCCAACGAATTCGCCAGAGTGCTTTGGAAGAGATCGAAGTACAACCGGTGCCGACAGGTACTGAATCGTCTGAATCGTATCGACGAAGACATCGCTTCCAAGTCACTGATGGCCGATTCCTATTCGCTGTTCGCTGAGTTGTCGCGAAGGACCGGCCGGTTGCCTGAAGCCAAGTCGGCAGGCAAGCGTGCGGTGGAGTTGGCGCAATCAAGTCAGGATCATCGTGTTGAGTCGGAAGCCTACAACAATCTCGGGCTAGCCTATTGGTCCGCCGGTATGCTGATGGAAGCGCGTGATTGCTTCGTTGAGAGTCTGAAGGCTCAGGAAGGCAACGGCTCGAAACACACCGAGGCCAGAGTTGCCAACAATCTGGCGATCATTGCCGAGGAGATGGGTGACTACTTGGAGGCGCGTCGCCTGGCCGGTAAGGCCAAAGATGTGTTTATGGAACTTGGCGACCGGCGCAATCAGGCCTATGCCAGCGGCAATCTGGCAAACCTGCTGGTTGGTGGCGGCCATTATCGCGAGGCAATTGAACTGTATAGTTCCGCAGATCGAATCTTCCTCAAACTGGGCGAGACGCATCCTCACTACTATACAGTTGGTAATCTTGGTGATCTTGATCTGCTTCTGGGCGAATTCGACCAAGCCCATGGCCGATACGAAGAAGTGGCAAAGTTCGCTCGCGACAGCGGTGATGAGGATTTGGAGGCGGAAATGTGCGTGCGGTTCGCAGAATACACTTACTACAGCAGACAACCGGAAGAGGGAAAAAACCTGTACGAGACCGCTATTCAGAAAGCGGAAGCGGTTGGCTCACTTGAATTCAGGGTCAGAGGAACCATCGGGCTTTGCCGCTATTTGATCGGCGAAAGAAACGCGCCGGAAGCGGGTCAAGCAATCGATCGGCTAGTCGAATTCGCGCGAGAGTCCAAGTCAGATCGTACACGTTATGAAACCGAATTCCTGACCGGGGAGATGCTGCGCATCATGGGGCAGTCGGCGTCGGCCTTGCCGCACTATCGTGGATGCGCCGCCTTTGCTTCCCGACAGCGACAATTCGAGCTGGCGCTGAAGTGCTATGTCCGCCTCCATGAGACTGACCCTGATTCAAGGGACGAAGCGGCAAACAGTCTCAAGGTTCTGCTTGATGACTTCCTCGCGACAAACGGCGAACGGATATTCCAAAGACTAATGAATTCCCGCTATTTCCAGTTCTTCCACGAGACAATGAAGCAAGTAGTCGGAGCCACACCTGTGGGATTGATCCGATAAGCACTCGTCCATATCCCCCATTTTTTCCCGAAAAACTCACTGTTCAAAACGGCTGTTCAAAAACCAATCACCAAACGTCCACTTAAGGCGCTCTGTATCAACGCGTTAGTTTGAGTACAACGAAGTGTTGCCCTATGAAACAGCTTGGCAACCACTTTGCAACACTCAGGACAGAATTGATTGGTCGTTGACCGCCACAGGGTCTGAAAGGACCCGGAAGGAGGATGTTTGAAGAGATTGCCCCATTTCACTTGGAACGTTTCGACTTTGCTGTTCTTAGTGGTTATCTCCGTGTCTCTCGTGTTTGTCGCTGGCTGTACCTCAAATGCCGTCACGCCGACTAGCAACAGCTATCAGGACCGACTGGACTGGATGAACGAGTTCTTTTCGCCTGACGGGGCGAAACTGGGATCAGGGCTGGGCGAGTGCCCAGTGCTATTTGACACTGTTGTTACCCAGCAGGTCGGTAGCGACAAGGCCAAATTCCAAGTCGTCTTCGGTGACGAAGAAATCGAATTCGATCTTCCCAAAGACGCCTTGTCGAGTCCAATCACCCTGACAATCCGTGCCACCAAGTATCAGGCGCCGTTTGGTTCTTTCTGGTTGCTTGACTGCGGACCGGAAGGCACCACATTCTCCAAACCGCTTGAAGTCATTCCGAGCAGCAAAACTACGGACAACAACGTCGCCGTGCTGTTCTATTACAATCCGACTGCTGGGCAGTGGGAGGTTGAGCAGGTCGCGGCATCCACAGACTCGGAGTTGTTGATTCACCATTTTTC
>CAIYYT010000021.1 GCA_903930455.1 uncultured bacterium
TGTTCATTGTCTCATTGATTCAATGATTCAATGCACTACTGTCCGGTCAAACGTTGAATAGAATCAACTGGTTTGACTCACATGTATTCGAATTGTTGTAGCGAGTATCTGTAAGTACTTGATATATCTGTTCTTTGTGAAAAAGTGTGATGCTCAAAATCTGTAGAATTGTGTAGAGCGATTGGTCGAGCTTTAGCTCCTTTTTGACGATAGCGACTAAAACATAGATTGCTGTTGATTCCGGTCGAAAAGCGCACAAGATTCCGCGGAAAATTGCACACCCGATGTTAGTTGGGTTTGGATATCTGTTTCATGCGGTAGCTCTTCCCATTGATAAGAAAAGGATATGAATGATGCAAGAGGCGATCAAGAATAGCGGCGGCGACAACGTCATCGCTAAAGATCTCACCCCACTGCTCGAAGGGTTTGTTGGAGGTGACGATGATTGATCCCCGTTCGTATCGTTTGGAGATGAGTTGGAAAAAGAGTTTAGCGGTTTGCTTCGAGAGCGAGAGATAGCCGAGTTCATCGATAATGAGCAGATCAATGCGACCGAGTTGATCAAGAATTGAGTTTAACCGGCCAGAGACCTCTGCGGTGGCAAGATTTTGTGTGAGTTGATCTGCAGTGAAGAATAGGACGCGTTTTCGTGCTTGGATGGCTTTGATACCGATGCTGATGGCAAGATGTGTTTTACCGACACCGGGCGCACCGATGAAAAGGATGTTTTTGCCTTCGGCAAGGAACGTGAGCGAGGCAAGTTCACGAATGAGTTGTTCGTTGATTTTCGGTTGATATGAGAAATCAAATTCCTCGAGCCTCTTGACTTGCGGGAAAGCAGCAAGCTGCATTTTACGATTGACCGACCGCTCGATCTTCGAGAGCACTTGTTGCTCAAGCAGGCGCAGGAGGTAGTCTTGATAGCTGAGTTTTGTGTTGGCTGCATTCTCTGCTTCCTGAAGATAGATCTCACTGATGCGATGCAGAGAAAGGGTTTTCAAATAGGTATCGATGTGAGTGGAGTCCATGGTTGAGTGTCCTGAGAAAGTCATTGTGGTTGTTGGTCTGGTAAGGTCAGAAGGAGTTGGTAGTCTGCAAGATTACACGAGACCTCGGTTACTGGAAGCTGTTGATAAAGGTTCACCCGGGAGATTTCTGTTGTATGCTTGCAGTGTTTTTCAAGAACACCTTTGATGAATGCCGCCGTGAAGACATTGTATTCCAATGACAGATCAAGCGCTCTGCAAAAATCCGTGGGGTGATACCATTCTGCAATCTCCAGTATCTGAAACAGATGCCGGCGGGCATTGAGCCGCTTCTGTGCGTGGAGCTTTTCGAGGAACAGTTCATAGGCGGGAAATGATTCTATGAATGTTACGCGCAGGCGGTCAAAGCTGGTTTCGGCATGGGGATTCGTGCGATAGTGAGATTTGTCAATGATGATGGCCCCTTTTTTCATCGACAGTGTGTGCGTAGCAAGAGAGACGTTGGCTTGGGAATAGATCTCCAAGAAAAATCCTTTTGAGACTCGCAGCCAGACATATTTCCCGGCAAACATCCAGGGGACGCTGTAGCGACTGCCGTTGAAGGAAAGGAGACAATCTTGCGTGACCTTCCGTATCTCTTCCTTGACGCCCACATAGCGCGTTGAGGGCAGAGCGGAGAAAGCTTCCCGGTCTTTCCCGATCAGCTCTGTTGGTGTGGTTTTGATCGTTGCATGCAGCCGGGTGTTCACTTTCGTCTGGAACACTTTGAGTTTGTGAATCAGATCGGGAAAGCTCTCAAAAGAGCTACCGGCAATGAAATGGTTTTCAAGATACTCAAACGGCTTTTCGACCTTGCCTTTGCTCCAGGGATGTCCTGGTAGGGACCGGGACGGTTCGAAACCGTAGTGTCCACAAAACTGGAGATAGCGTTCGTTCCAGCAGAAGTTACTACGAGATGCATTGGTGACAAATACTTTTGCGTTGTCCGTTTGGATGCGTTCTGGAACACCCTGTGATTCTGTGAGGCTATCTTCGATTGCTTCAAAGACCGCTCCTTGATTTTCAGAAAGCGACGCATTGAAAATCTGATAACGGCTAAACGCATTGATGTATGATAAGGCAATGACCTTTGTTAACTCACCGCCGATGGTGACTGTATAGGGGCTCCAGTCGAATTGCCCCTGAACTCCAGGCGCAGTCTCATAGGGTGTACAATGTTTCTTCGCCTCTATGCGGATTGAGCTCAGGAGTTCATACAATGCTGTCTTTCCGCCGGTGTATCCTTTGGAACGGAGTTCCTCGAGAATGCGTGATCCTTTAAATCTCTTCACGTTGAGCATTTCAAATACTACTTCTTTGAATGGCTCAAGTTTCCCAGTCGTTGAAGACGCCCTCTGGTATGAAGGCGCTTCCTTGTTCTCCAGTGCGCTCTTGACGGTATGCGGGCTGATCTGCACCAAACGTGAGATCTCTCGCAAACTCATTGCGGGGTTCTTTGCTTTGAGGGTCTTTATTGTTACCCAGTCTTCCATTGCTATCACCTTTCCGCTCCTCTTGGATTGATTGAAAACTATGGCTTCCAAGAGGAAACATATCTGTTATTGGTGCGAATAGGTGTGCAATTTTCAGGCGGAAAAGTGTGCAGTTTTCAAGCGGAAAAAACA
>CAIYYT010000022.1 GCA_903930455.1 uncultured bacterium
GGGGATCAACATGGCTGGCGATCAAGTTGGGTTTGGAAGACGCGCCGCCACTTTGGAGCGCCGCGTTGCGGTTCATACTCGCAGCAGCCTTATTGTACGCAATCAACTATATCGCCAAACAACGGTATCCAATCGGCTGGCATAACAAATGGCGTGCGGCCTGGCCGGGGATATTCACGTTCTTCGGGTCGTACGCACTGACCTACATGGGTGAAAACCATATCAGCTCCGCGCTTGCGGCGATACTGTTCGCTGTATTTCCCTTCTTCATCATGGCACTGATGCCACTGATGGTCAAGACGGAGCGGGTCGGTATCAGGTCGCTGATAGGCGCCGTGGTCGGATTTGCCGGTGTCGTCATAATCTTCGCCGAACCGGTGCAGATCGGTAGCAATGCCTTGATTGGTATGATCTTCCTCATCCTGTCACCGATTTGCGGGGCGTTCGGTTCAGTATCGGTCAAGGCTTACCTGCACGACGAACCGGTATTCCCGATGATCACGCTGCAGATGACTGTTGGCGCCATCCTGCTGACTCTGACGGCGCTTGTGTTTGAGCCGTTCAGTGATTTCAAGTTTACGAACACTTCCGTGGGCGCAATCGTGTTTCTCGCGATCTTTGGATCAATTATTACTTTCGGGAGCTATTACTGGCTGTTTAAGCGAGTGCGGCTGGTTACGATGGCGATGATCGCGCTGATTACGCCGGTGGTGGCGATGTTTGTGGGGTACATTTTCCTCAAAGAGGAACTCACCGTTGGCAACTATATCGGAGCGGCATTCGTGTTGATGGGAGTGGCGATTGTGAATATCAAGCAGACGCATGAGATAGATGCTGCGCAAGTGGCAATTCCGTCAGGAAAGGATTCCTGACGGCGCGACCCCATCCGTGAGATGGATATCACTCAGACGACGACTCCGTCAGGAAAGGGGAGGTTGTCCTATAAACTGGATTCCGCGAAATGCGCGAAGAGCTAATTGATTTTCCCCCTTAGCAAAGGCAATTATTTACTTGACAAACCCAACAGGATTTACTATATTAGGGGCAGTTGAGACAAACTATTAGGAGAGAAGAAAATGACTCAGATTGACGCCCCATACTTCCACAACGACGATGAAGCCAGAGAATATCTTGAAAGCATCCGTTGGGCTAATGGAATTGTTTGCCCGCACTGCGGAGTTATCGGCGAACACTATAGATTCAATGGCACTGCTGCACGCAAGGGACTGCTCAAATGCAGAGATTGCCGCAAGCAATTCACCGTCACTGTCGGCACCTTGTTTGAACGTAGCAAGATCGGTCTGCATAAGTGGTTGTTGGCTACTTACCTTATGTGCTCTTCGAAGAAAGGTATTAGCAGTCACCAATTGCATCGGACTCTCGGAGTCACTTACAAAACCGCATGGTTTATGACTCACCGGATTCGTGAAGCCATGAAAGACCCTAACTTCATGAAACAGCTTGGTGGTAAGGATGCTGTTGTTGAAGCGGACGAAACCTACTGGGGCAACACTCGCAGCAAGAAGATCGACAAGCACAAAGGTTACGAACACAAAGAGAAGATTTTCTCATTAGTAGAACGCAACGGCAACGTGCGGTCATTTCACGTTTCGCATGTATCCGGTCAAACTCTGAAACCGATCTTAAGAAACCAAGTGCATCAAGAGACTCGCATCATGACCGACGACTTCGGCGGTTACAAGGGAGTTGGCGAACACTTTGCCGAGCATAGCAAAGTCAGACATTCCCGCAAAGAGTATGTGCGCGGGGACGTTCACACTAACACCATTGAAGGTTTTTTTAGCATTCTCAAGCGCGGACTAATCGGCACCTTTCACCACGTCGGCGCACAGCACCTTAAGCGTTACATCACTGAGTTTGACTTCCGTTATAACAGCCGCAAGATGTCAGACGGTGAACGCACTGTCCTTGCCCTTCAGGGTATCACCGGAAGACGGCTTATGTATACGACACCATCATTCGGGAGAGCGTAGAGTATGTCGAAAAAGAAAAAGCCCGTCGCAAAGCCAGAGAAGAAAAAAAGCGCGCCAAAAGAGAAGAGCAGCAACGGCGCAAGCTTCGACGAAATCGTAGGGGCACTGCTTAAGGTGCCCCACAAATGAATTCTGATGGACTGGTTACGTGACTATAATATCATGATCGTCACGCCTCAGTAAGAACCAATTCCTGATAGCGTTTTTGTCGAAGAATCTTCCGGTGTAGGTTTTTTGAGTCTCATTGGCGAATTGCAGAACCGTTTTCATCATATGTTCATTTAATAATCCGCCATATTTATGAAAACGGAATAAGGGGTGGCAAGCCGCGTCCGCCACCTGGAACGGTGGGTCTTCTACTCGTTTGGTAATGATGAAGTCAGTTATTTTGGACTCTTTCCTAAAACCGGAATCCTTAATCCCCTCTTGTAATAGTCCAAGTGTGGGTGTTTGTGTGTTCTGTTCTGGATATGCGACAAATATGGCAACCTCTTCCACATTTTTTTCCGGTACAGCCCAAAGGTGAACAGTGTATGTCGCTTGTTCCAGAAGCATCTGATAATCAGTTAGCTTGACATCGGGAAATTCCAAACTGACCTCATCAAAATCAGACCTTCTGAGCCCGTTCCCTATAAATATTGTCAAATGTATTCTCATAATCTCAACGAGTTTGCCGTAGAATTCATTCCGCTTTTCATCACTCCACCCAGAAAACTCACCACGGCGAGCATTAAGGTCGGTAGCGTGGAACCGTTTAACTCCGTATTCCTTTAGAACCGCATTCCAACTATAGCACAAAGCATTCCATGAAACATCTTCAGCTATAGCTCCGGCCACTATCACAACGGGAGAACTTTCATGAGTTCCGCTTTCGTCGAAGTAGGCCTTAAAAAATGCCAATGTATCTGCCTTTGAAAGTGACAATAGTCTTCTTGTGGATAAGTTATTCAACCCGATTCCCCTTGTCAATGGGTTTGTTAGATATATAATTGCCTTAGCAAAGGGGGACCAAGGGGTTGTATGCACCTATCGACCAAGAAGAAAGACAACCCCCTAAATCCCACTTTGATA
Source organism: uncultured bacterium (assembly GCA_903930455.1). Taxonomy (GTDB): domain Bacteria; phylum Zixibacteria; class MSB-5A5; order CAIYYT01; family CAIYYT01; genus CAIYYT01. The sequence continues at coordinate 3,066 of CAIYYT010000022.1, forward strand.
AAAAGGGGATAATTTGTCTCTGTTCTGACGTCTCCGCGGCTAAGTTTTTTGGAGCAGCTTCAGAGTTCCTGACGGCGCGTTTGATCTCGTTGCGGCGTGTACGTCAGGAGCCTGCGTTCAAAAGCAATGAGATGACGTTCGCAGTGCAAAAAAGGCTCCTGACAATCTCGGTGATCGGATATGAAGCCCCGGGAACCAGCATCGCTCAGATGCGTTTGTTGCAGAAACGGCAGACGAGTGCTTCTCTTTTGATAATCTCGGCGCAATAGGGGCAACGCTTTTCGTCATCACGTAGTTGCGGCACGTGCGGTTTCTGGTGACGCTTGAGTGCTTCCACCGCTTTGTGAGCCTGCGTGCCTGCGGCGGCGGAACCGGCGAACTCGAATATCGTATTGTGACGCAGTGCAAAGTTGTCGTCCCAGTCGATCACCAGACAGTATTCTTTCTTGAGGTCCCTCTCCGATTTATCGAGGCCGAAGGCAATGAAAGTCAGGTCTCTTGTGGCAGTCAGCCGCGACAATGTTCGCGCCTTTTCATCGTAAAATACGTCGATGATACCGTTGCGCGGGATGCGCCCAAGTTCGTGATCATGATCGGCGACAAAGACGTAAGACGCCTCCGTAACTGAGCAGTCGACGAGATTCTCACGGTCTTTGCCACCGGCAAGACCTGCAAGATAATTGCCAACCGGGAACTTCTCCAGAATTCCTTCGTCCTCCGCCTTCTGCTTTCCGGCGAAATAGAGCGCCACGACGACTATGACGGCGATTAGTGCTATCAATAGAATCGCGACGGGATTCATTAAGTGTGTTCCTCGGACAGAAAGTTCGTCAGCATAGATTCAGCGACGATAATAGAGGCGATCTCGGAAGGTGTCAATGTAAAAGTTAAGTGCTGGTAATTCACCGCGCTTTGAAACGACGCAGCCTGTCAATCAACACGTCAACTTCGTCCAATGTGTTGTAGAAATTGAAGCACATACGCACGCCCCCTTCACGGTAGACGAGATGGAAGTTCTCTTTCAACAAATACTTCAGCAGTTCGTCGCCTGCGGGAGAGCCGATGGAGATGATTGACGAACGGTGTTTTGGTTCCAGTGAACTCCTGACGGAATAGAAATCATCTCTCTCGACGAATTCAAGTAGCCGGTCGATCAGAGTCTGGTTGTGCTTGAAGATATTGTCGACTCCAAGTTTGTTGATATACTGAAGCGCCGCCGCCATTCCCCAAAGTTGTGCGTAGGGATAGGTGCCAAGGTTGAAGCGACGTGCATCATCGAATGGTTGCTTGTCGAAGTGATGAAGATCGGTGTATGTCATATGCCAATCTACGCCAAGCCAGCCGGTCGCCAGGGCCTTCAGCGGTCTCTTCGCTTGATTTGAGACAAAGAAGAAACCGGCTCCCAGTGGTGACAGCAACCATTTCTGTGCGCCACAGGCGAGCAGGTCGATGTGGCATTCATGTACATTCAAGGGACAATGCCCTAGCCCCTGAATGGCGTCCACAACGAAATAGATATCGTGTTCTTTGCAGAACCTTCCAATCGTTTGCAGATCGTTCCGGAAGCCGTTGAAGTATTGCACGTAGCTGATTGCCAGAACTCTGGTGCGCGGTGTCACCAGCTTACGGGCTTCAGCAAATGAGAAGTCGTTGTTGACCGAGGGAGCATACTTGAGAACTATCCCGTCCGGCTCGAGCGCTTTGAATGGATACGGCACCGATGGGAAATCGTTGTCGGCGAGAATTACTTCATCTCCCGCCTGCAAACCCAATCCGGTAGCAGCTAAGCTGATGCCGTGTGACGTGTTGAAGGCGTAGCCAATCTCGCTGGCATCGGCGCCAATCATTAGCGCCGCTTGCTCGCGAATCTGCTGCAGGCAGTCCATCGACTCATCATCGGGCTGATATAGGTTGTAGATGTGCTCCCAGTAGGCTTCGATTCTCTCCTTAACTGGCCGCAGCATTGGCGCCCAGGAGGCGTTGTTGAAGAATATCTTCTTATCAAGACCGATAAAGTCTTCACGCACGCGTTTGTCGATCATGGCAGTACTTTCTAATAATGATAGATGTAGGTAATTGATCCGATGACCAATAACAGGGTCAACAGGTTCCAGAAGAGGTCAAAGGTAGTAATCACACTCGGCAACTTGTATTGGTTCTGGCTGCGAATATGCGCAGGTAGGACACCGACGCCAAAAATGAACAGCGCAATAAAAAAACCGCTGCGGTAGCTGGTGAATGGCAAAACCGGATAGAGCGCAGCATAGACGATGCATGGCAACATCACGATGAATACGAAATTGACCAGAAACGGCGACATGAATTGAGGGCTGAGCGAGCCATCAGAAGCAAACCGTCGTGACAACACTCTCTGTATGAGGAAGCGAACGATTTCGAGAACTAACAGCGTTGCCGTTGCCGCTAGTATGGTAAGCACCAACCGGGTTCCGGTCATCTATAGCCAGCCCATGTTGTAGTACCACCGATAGGTTTCCCCTATGGCTTCCGAAAGCGTGCAGGTTAGCTCATAGTTGAGCAAAGCGCGCGCCTTAGCGGAGGAAGAAACCCAATAGCGATATGATAGTTCGCGTGCTTTGTCACTGCTCAACGGGAAGCCTTCAATTGATCCGAGCAACGCCGCCACTAGCTTCAAAATCGGCAGCGGTAACCGCAGCGGTCGAATGTCAACGTTGATTGTCTCCGCAATCAGGCGTTGTACTTCCCACTGCGAGATATCATCGACGGAGTTGATGTTGAAGGTTTCTCCGGCAGCTTGGTCATTGAAGGCGGCGCGAATGATACCGTCGACCAAGTCCGCAATATAGACCAAACTGACAAAGCCCTCCTTGCCACCGAACTTGAGCAGCCAGCCAAGCTTGACGTTCTTGAAGAAAACGAAAACATCCGTATCGCGTGGGCCAAACACCGCCGGCGGTCGGATAATCGTCGACTGCAGTTTGTCTTTTTGTGCGAGTACCGCCTGTTCTCCCGCAAGTTTGCTCCTGCCGTAATCGGACACGGGCACGGCAACATCGGACTCGGTTTTGAGTTTGTGCTGTATACACGGACCTGCCGCAGCCTGACTGGAAATGAGCACGAACCTTTTCAGTTTGGTTGCATGCCTAACAGCCATGTCGACGAAATTGGCAGTGCCATCGCGGTTGACAGCCATATATCGGTCAAGCGAATTCGCTTTGATTAAACCGGCGGAATGGAAGATGTAGTCGATGCGCGGAAGGATTGGTTCGAGAGATTGGAGGTTATCAAGGCTACCGATAATGGGCGTGTATTTCAGATCGGCAATGAGATCGAGCCGGGAGGTCTCACGTAACAAGAGATAGAGATCGCATCCTATTTTGCCAAGATGCTCGGCAAGATGACTACCAACAAATCCGGAAGCACCGGTAATCAGAACCTGTGGTCTGCCTGTGAAATGCGGGATAAAATGACTTGACATCGTATAGCCCATTAATTATTATTGCCGCCCTGTGATTAAAAACATTCGCACAATGTACCCAGTGGGAGATTGAAAGCAAGTCAATTATGGATCTGTTCGACAAGTGCAAGAGATTTACACGCTCGCTTGAAGTAAAGGAAGCCGGCTTCTATCCTTATTTCCGCCCAATCTCTTCCGCGGCGGATTCGGTGGTCACGATCCATGGTCGGGAGATGATCATGATCGGTTCGAACAACTATCTCGGCTTGGTAACGCATCCCAAGGTCAAAGAAGCGGCGATTGCGGCGACAAAAAAGTATGGCATCGGCTGCACCGGATCGAGACTCCTCAACGGCACGCTTGACTTGCATCTCGAGCTTGAAGAAAAGCTGGCGAAGTTCATGCACAAGGAAGAAGCCCTGGTGTATTCGACCGGCATGCAAACAAACCTGGGGACAATCTCGGCGCTGGTTAACAAGGGTGAGTACATTCTCATCGACCGCTCGGATCATGCAAGTATTGTTGATGGCTGTCGACTCTCGTTCGGCAGGACCGTGAAATATGAGCATAACAACATGGATGATTTGGAGCGGGTCATATCGTCATTGGATCCTGATGCGCCGAAGCTGATTGTCACTGACGGTGTTTTCTCGATGGAAGGCGATATTGCCAAGCTGCCGCGATTGGTTGAGCTGGCTCATGCGCACAATGCGAGGGTGATGGTCGATGATGCTCATGCGCTCGGAGTGCTGGGGGCCACGGGTGCGGGTACGGCCGAGCATTTTGGCTTGACCGATGAAGTTGATATCACGATGGGCACGTTTTCGAAATCGCTCGCGTCGATTGGCGGCTTTATCGTTGGCGATGCCGAAGTTGTCGAATTCGTCAAGCATTTTTCGCGCACCATGATATTTTCGGCATCGATTCCGCCGTCATCGGCGGCTGGGGTGATGGCGGCTCTTGAGATACTCCAGAGCGAGCCGGAAAGGCGGACACGTCTCTGGGAGATTACCCGCAGAGTGCACCGAGAGTTGCGAGGACTCGGTTTTGACCTTGGCACCAGCGAGACGCCGATTGTGCCGATTTTGATCGGCGACGAGACTCAATGCTTCCAGTTTTGGAAGATGCTGACTGAAAAAGGAATCTTTGCCAACGCTGCTGTCCCGCCAGCCGTGGCGCCGGGGCAGGCGTTGATTCGCACAAGTTACACGGCCAATCACACCGACGAGCAAATCGATCGGGTCCTTGATACTTTCGCCGCGATCGGCAAGAGGACCGGAATGATCTCCGCAGCAGTGTAACTGCCGTCGGGGCGCCCACCATGAAACCAGAAGAAATTGAAATAGTCGAGGTCACCTCAAAGTCAGACCTCAAACGGTTTATCAAGTTCCCGTGGAAAGTTTACGCCGATGATTCCAACTGGGTTCCGCCGCTGATAACCGAACGGCTGGCTTTCTTTGACCGCAAGAAGAATCCGTTCTACCGTTACGCCCGAGTGCAATTGTTTTTGGCGATTTATCAGGGGGAGGTGCTCGGTCGTATTGCCACCTGCGTCAACAACATCCACAATCAATTTCATCAGGAGAAAACCGGCTTTTTCGGATTCTTCGAGTCGGTGCAGAACTACGATGTTGCTTATCGACTGCTCAAGGTTGCGGTCATCGCTCTCAAAAAAGTCGGTATGGAGCAGATGATCGGACCGGCGAATTTCTCGACCAATCATGAGGTCGGACTACTGGTTGACGCGTTTGATCAGCCGCCAGTGGTGCAGATGAGCTACAATCCGGCTTACTACGTCGACTACTTCGAGAGGTTCGGGCTGACCAAGGCCAAGGATTTGCTGGCGTTCAAGATGGTCAAGGAGAACGAGCCGCCGGAACGAATGGTCAAAATCGTGGAGCGGATCAGAGAGCGATCAGGCGCGACGTTTCGCAAGATCGACCTGCACGATTTCGAGAACGAAATCTTGCGGGTGATTAAGGTCTATAACGATGCCTGGGAGAACAATTGGGGATTTGTGCCGCTGCACGAGGATGAGTTCCTCCATATTGCCAAGGATTTGAAACAGATTGTTGATCCCGATCTGGCGCTTTTTGCCGAGATCGACGGCGAGCCGGCCGGGTTTGCGCTGGCGATTCCGGATATCAATCAGATTCTGATCAAACTCAACGGTCGTCTTTTTCCGTTCGGATTGTTCAAACTGATCTGGAATCTCAAAGTTCGCCGCAAAGTCAATCAGGTGCGCGTGATCACCATGGGAGTCGTGAAGAAGTACCAGAAACGGGGCATCGACAACGTGTTCTATCTCGACCTCTATCGCAACGGCGTCGCCAAAGGTTATTACGCTGCCGAGCTTTCCTGGATTCTGGAGGAAAACCACCTGATGATATCGCCGATCGAGATGCTCGGCGGCAAACGCTATAAAACCTACCGCATGTACCAAACGCCGCTGATGACAGCGCCGCAGGCATCGCCGCCACTACCCGAACAATCGTCTTGAGCGTAAGCTCGCAGCTACAGGTTTCGCCACGGAGTCACCAGTTGGTGTCTGGCGTCCTGTAATTCGTTCAGTTCAGCCTTAAAGACGACAGATCCAAATCCCGCTTGCTAATCGAGCGGTGAAATGCGATATTTGTACCAACCGATTGGTTTGGCGGCTTGGCGTTGTGGGATGCACGGTGACAGGAGGCATTGCGAGGTTGCTGACTGTCTCCAACTTGAAGGTGGAACAGCGAAATGACGGCATCGACTGACAGCACTGTCAAAAGGGGAGAAACGGTGAGAGCGTTCCTGCAGGCGCCGTTTGACCGCGGCTGTTTCAACACTTTCTTTGACGAGCGTCTGCGCCAGACGGTCTATTGTCTGAACTCGCTGCGGGCAAGAGGTTATCGTCTGCCGGTCGGAGAGACGAACGCCGCGTCATTGCGCGATCTGGCATACGATATTCTCGGCTCCCTCTTGAGAACCGAGCGAGGGAAGAAGCCGTATCATGTCGTCATTGATTACTTCAACGGCAAAGGTATCATTGATCCTCGCGGTACACCAGACGAGACGTTGTGCAACCTGATGATGGGGCTTTTATGGAGCTACACTCGTCAGGAACTCTTTCGTATCACCGGACAAGCAGATCCTCAGAAGACCAAGCTGAAGCGCCGGTTGGGTGATGTTCTCGATGGACCGAGCTACAAGACCGAAACGATACCTAGCAGTCCGACTGAGTATGTCTATCTCGCAGCCAACCGCGACAACCTGCGACTAGGCTGTCCGATGTTGTCATACGATGGATTGCAGAGGTTAGCTGAGAGCGCCTATCTGGAAACCTGCAATCTTAGCCAATGTTGTGCAGCGGTCTTCGCGGAACTCGGCACGATGACTGAGGTGCAAAATCGCTTGCGCCGGCACGAGCTTGTCAACGCAGTGGCGTCTGTCGTACTGCGACATTTGGATACAGATGGATTTCAGACTCCTGCGCAATCAACTCCTGAGGGGGATTTCGACGCAGGCACAATGAATCGGTCGCGCGAAGAGACAATCGGCTGGCTTGCCGAAACCGTGATTAGCGAATTCGTTGAGAAGGGGAGAATCACACAGGAAATTGGTGATCATTTTGCGCTGGCGGCTGATCAATACCTGATCGATCTGAGCACGCACGGCAACAATGATCCGATTCCGCAGTATTTCCGCGAAGTGATGCCGGAATGTGAGCATGGTAGATATCTTGCGACTTACAAGTATGTTTTCGAGACAGTTATCAATCAAGCTGTCGAGGAATTTCGCAAAAGGTTACGAGAATAGACCGATAAATCGTTGATTCGGGAACTACTACAGCTTAAAGTGGAGATCGCAGAGGAATGGTACATCCGACCAAAACTGAGCTGAAACTGTTTGTCGGCAATAAGTTAGCTGATGGTGAGTTGGCGCGGTCGACTGAAGCACACATTGCTGAATGTGAGTTCTGCCGCGAGTATTGTGATTTATACAGGCAAGAACAGGCGGTGCACTCGGAGGCCGAGGCGATGGAGATCACGGAGTATGATCGGTGGAAAGCGGATCGGATACACAATCAGGCAATAGCTGGCCAAGTAATCTCACTAAACGTGATGTCTATCAATCGTTCTCCGGAGCAAACTTTCATGGCAGCTGATGGCGGTGGCAAGGCGGTCAGACCGGCAGCAAGTCTAGCTACTCTGTATTCGGAAGAGCCGGAGATGGTGTTACGGGTGATGCGCGACTTCGAGCAAAACATCGACTACTTGCAGTTGATCGGTACCGACCCGGAGTTGACCGCGCACGTCTTGATTCAGATTCCGGAGAACAAAAGAGAATACGTAACCGACGACTTCGGTCGAGTGGTCGTTCCCAAGGGGGAGCTTGGCAATGTCGAGACGCTGCATTGGGAGATCAAACTGCCGGATATCCGCTTTGATTTGCCGCCGGTGGTCTATGATCCGGAGCATGTGGAGAGTGTTCGCGAGGTGACATTAGAGACCGACCAGAATGATCGTATTCTGGTGACTCTCGCCAGCAGGACTGCAGGCAAGCAGATACTGATTCGAGTGCTTGAGCTTGATGGCCAGACCAACTACGACAGCGTGCGCGTGTCAATCAGTCAGGAGCAGGTGCACGAGATAAAAGACGTCACGCCCAATCAGGTGGTGCCGTTTGCGATCATCGATCCGAATCAGAGAATCAACATCCGGTTGTATCGATAGATGGCCGGATCGCCACTACAATTCGCCAAAGAATTCGCCAGACTCCACGGTCAGTTAGCAGCATCGCCCCCGGGGGACAGCCAATTGCTGTTGGTGCTCGATTTTTGGCAGGAAATGCGCGAACATCTGAGTGACAGCGCTTTTCGGAGCTATTTTGACGAGTACCTGCCGCTGCTTATTCAGCTTGTTGAACCGGCAAACCTCGCTGATTTGAGTATCGCCGAGTTAATGATCGTACAAAGCGTTCTCGCGGAGATACAAGACGTTCCCGAACTCGTGGCGAGCTTGGAGATCGGCTCGAAGCTAGATTTGGTCATCGTCGCACTGGCGAGAGTCTACTTCTATATTGGAGCGGTGGAGGAAGGGTTAGCGGTTTTGTCATCTCTTCCTTCTTCTCTATCATCTGAGGCACTTCTCGACGGCCTCGAATCCACACACGAATATGTCGCACTGCAAACCATCTGTGCTCGCGCGACC
>CAIYYT010000023.1 GCA_903930455.1 uncultured bacterium
GTCCCCTTTTCCCCGCAACCCGTTCGCGTTTCCGACTCTTTTTATGAGTCTCGGATGAGTCGTTCAGACTGTGTCGCAAGAATCTCTTGTCCTGTCCGTGCCTTGGGTGATACCCAGGAGTGCGTGTCAGCGGCGCCGGCCCTTCCCGCGAAAACGGCGACCCTGGACAATCTTTGAAGGGCGTAGCGAGACCGCACAGACTGTTCATCCGTATGGGAAAACGCAGGTCGAGGCCCGCTTGCTCTTTGACATCGCGAATTGAATTATTCGCGCTATATCATTATGCACGGTGCCCCACCGCTTGTGGTGGAATGTCTCTGCGTGAGTTGGGTCTATTCCCACTCAATCGTCGCCGGTGGTTTCGAACTGATATCGTAGACGACGCGGTTGACCCCTTTGACGTTGTTGATGATCAGACTCGACGCTTCACCCAGAACCTCATGCGGAATTTTGGCCCAGTCGGCGGTCATCCCGTCCATTGAGGTCACCGCGCGTAATGCGATGACATAGTCATAGGTGCGTTCATCCCCCATCACCCCGACGGTACGAATCGGTAACAGCGTCGAAAACGCCTGCCAGATTTCTTCGTACAAATTGCGCTTGCGCAACAGGTCGATGAAAATGGCATCCACTTTGCGCAGGATATCGAGACGTTCCGGTGTGATCTCGCCCAGCACCCGCACTGCCAGTCCTGGTCCGGGGAACGGATGACGCATGAGAATATGATGCGCCAATCCGAGTTGGGTTCCGATCTCGCGCACTTCATCCTTAAACAGTTCGCGCAACGGTTCAACTAGTTCCAGATGCATCTTCTCAGGAAGTCCTCCGACATTGTGATGCGATTTGATCGTCGCCGACGGTCCCTTAAACGAGACCGATTCAATCACATCGGGATATAGCGTCCCCTGCGCGAGGAATCTGATGTCGCCGTAGCGTTTGGCTTCACGTTCGAACACTTCGATAAACAGGCGGCCGATAATCTTGCGCTTTGTTTCGGGATCGGTGACCCCCTTCAACTCGCTCAGGAACTGCTCACCGGCATCAACTCGTTTGATATGCAGGTCGAGATGTTCAAGCGCATCCAGTACTTCGTTTTCCTCGTTGAGTCGCAACAGGCCGTTATCCACAAACACGGCGATCAGCCTGTCACCAATTGCGCGACGCAACAGCAACCCGGCAACCGCCGAATCAACGCCGCCGGAGATTCCGAGAATGACTTTGCTTTCCCCGACACGACCGCGAATGTCGGCTATGGTCCGTTCGACAAACGAACTCATCGTCCAATCACCTCTGACCCCGCAGATATCGTGAAGGAAATTGTGCAGGATCGTGCGGCCTTGATCGGTATGGACAACTTCCGGATGGAACTGTAAGCAGTAGATCGCTGCCGCAGGATTTTCCATTGCGGCGAAAGCGACATCGGTGGTTGAAGCCGTAGCGACAAACCCGTCCGGAAGCACGCAGATCGTATCGCCATGACTCATCCAGACGGTTGACGGCGAAGTCGTCCTACGAAACAGCCGTGAAGAAGCGTCGACTTCGATAACGGCGCGACCGTACTCACGCGATTCACTGCGGAGTAATTTGCCGCCATACTCCCTAGCGACCAACTGCATACCGTAGCAGACACCGAGCACGGGAACCTTCAGGTCAAAGAATCGTCGATCGGCGTTGGGTGCGTCCGGTTCCAATACGGATGCCGGCCCGCCCGAAAGGATGATGCCCCGTATGTTGCGGTTGCTCAACTTCTCGAACGCGACATTGCAGGGATGAATCTCGCAGTAGACGTGTTTCTCGCGAACCCGGCGGGCAATCAGTTGGGTGTACTGCGATCCGAAATCGAGAATCAGAATCAATTCGTTTGCTTGTGCCGTCATATCCACCTGCCTTCTTTGCGCGTCAACTCACGTTTCCAGTTGATGTCGTCGGTCTCGGGATGATCGTTGTTATAGTGCAGTCCGCGCGATTCCTTGCGCTCAAGAGCGAAGTCAATTATCAGCTTGGCGCAGGTTGCCAGATTGCGCAGCTCCGTGGCTTCATAGCTCAGCCCTCTAGTTCGGACGTAGTCTTCGATATCGCGAACCAAAATGCTGATCCGTTCGTGCGCGCGGTTGAGTCGATAATCGGAGCGCACGACACCGACATAATCCCACATCAGGTTTAACAGTTCGCTGCGGTCATGTTCCAACAGCACCCGCTCCTTGCGTTTCAGTCGTTCGCCAACTCCATTCTCTTGACGTGTGCGAGCGACCTCCTCGATGAATCGTGAGATGTCGACCACCTCGGCAACGTCAGCCGCAAAGCGAGCGGTGGCGATGGCTTCCAATAGCGAATTGGAGGCAAGCCGATTGGCTCCGTGCATGCCGGTCATGGCAACTTCGCCGCAGGCAAAGAGCGACTTGATGTCGGTGCGGCCGTCCGGATCGGTCTTGACACCGCCGCAGCAGTAGTGCGCCGCCGGCACGACCGGAATCCGCTCCTTGGTAACATCAATACCCAACTCAAGGCAGGTTTGGTAGATCTGTGGAAATCGCACTTTAATGAACTCGCTGCCGAGATGAGTCATGTCGAGATAGACATACAGGTCGCCTGACGCCTTTAGCTCGGCATCGATCGCACGCGCTACAGTGTCGCGAGGCGCCAGCTCGGCCATCGCGTGATACTTGTGCATAAAACGTTCGCCGCGTCGGGTGAGAAGCAATGCTCCTTCGCCACGAACGGCTTCGGAAATTAAGAACGAATTGCCGTCAGGATGATACAGAGTCGTCGGATGGAATTGTATGAATTCCATATTGGAAACGGAAGCGCCCGCGCGGTATGCCATGGCCACACCATCACCGGTGGCAATAGAGGGATTGGTCGTATGCTTGTAGACGACACCTTCTCCTCCGGTCGCGAGCAGCACCGTCCCGGCGTAGAAGTCGCTCGCATGATGACTGCGACTGTCGAGGCAGGTGGCGCCGATGCATTGCTTCCCGTCAGGTGTTTCGATGGTGATCAAATCCACTGCAATATGATTCTCATACAACGTGATGTTGGCGTTTTCGTGCAGGCGCTCGAGAAGGGCTTTCTCGATCTCCCGACCGGTGAAATCGGCGGCATGTACGACCCTGCGCTCAGAGTGACCGCCTTCACGCGAGAGTTCAAGTTGCTCGGCCTTCATGTGCTGTTCGCGGGAAAATTGTACTCCGAGTGAGATTAACTCGGCAATACACGCCGGGCCGTTCTTAACGATCCGTTCGACTATGTCGGGATGGGATAACCCACAGCCGGTGGTGAGAGTGTCGGCAATGTGCTTCTCAAAGCTATCGGTCGGTGACATTACTGCCGCGATACCACCCTGGGCGTAGTTAGTGTTGGAGTCGCTCTTGCGCTTCTTGGTGATCACCGCCACACTACCCAGCGACGAAGCTTTGAGCGCGTACGATAACCCCGCGATTCCGGAACCGATGACAACGAAGTCAAATCTCAGCAAGCCAGCACCTCGGCAATCTTGCCCCAGAATATATCTTCGCGCTCGGGGATGGCAACCGATATTTCCACCGCGGCACAGCGACCACGTGCAAAGCCGTTGCGCGGAAGTTTCACGGCATCTTTCTCGGTCGTCAGCAGCAGATCGCACGACCCATCTGTCAGCATCCTGCGCAACAACACAAGATCGGCCTCTGAGTAGCAATGGTGATCATCAAAGATGATACTCCGATTCACTGTGATTCCGTTGGCTACAAGAAGTTGCCTAAAGCTGTCAGGGTTGCCAATACCGCAAAATGCGGCGCACTTGCGTTGCGATAGCTCGTTCAACGCGACCGGTTCACTTGTGGCGAAATCGTACAACCTAGAGATCGTAGTTTTGACTTGGAAGATTCGTGTAACATCTATATACTTGCGCAGCTTTTCCTTCAGAGCCGCAAGTTCGGCAGGCGTGCGGGATTCAGCACGCGTGATCAGAAGGAGATCGGCCCGAGCCAGTGACGACAGCGGTTCACGCAGATTCCCCGCCGGAAGCAGCCAACCGTTTCCGAATGGATTGGAGGCATCGACAAGTACGATGTCATAGTCGCGAAAAAGTTGACGATGCTGAAACCCGTCGTCGAGCAGGAATATGCCGACATCCTGTTTCTCCTGCAGAGTTTTGATGTTTCGCATGCGGTCTTGCCCAACGCCAAACCAGGTGTCGGGGAGCTTGCGCGCGAGCAGCGCGATTTCGTCCCCGACGACATTATTGGACACAGACGCGGAACTGTTGAAAACAAGATTCCCTTTTCCCGATGGTGATTGATAGCCGCGTGACAACACGGCAAACGGCAAGTGGTGTGATTTCAGCCAATTGGCGAGCATCAGCGTTACTGGCGTTTTACCAGTTCCACCGGTAGTGATATTGCCAACTGAAATGACCTTATCGGAGCAACGCTTTGACTTTATCACTCTACTTCTATGGAGGAGATTCCGTAAAGCAACAACTGCACGGAAGATCAGGCTGAGCGGAACCAGCAAGTATCTGAGCGTTGCTGCCAAAGGACTTCGCAGGCGACCCGACTGTACACCGGCCAGGGTTGATCTTATCAGTAACATAGCTGACTCATTGGGTGACCGCGGCAACGTAGTGATCGATGATTGAAGCGTTTTCCTGCCGTAGCGCCGTGGCTCGTTCGGCGTAAATGGACTTGGCATGCGGGTCGTTTACAATCGCGACGACACTCTTGCAGAGGTCCTCTGCGTCGGCAACCGGAACTCCCATCTTATACTCAATCAGTAAATCGCATCCTGCCCGCTGGTTTTCGCAATACGGACCGTGCATGACGGGACAGCCTGCCAGCGCAGGCTCCAGCA
>CAIYYT010000024.1 GCA_903930455.1 uncultured bacterium
ACGATCTTCTGTGCACCGTTGGCTAAGCAACCAGTTCCGCAACAAACGATGACAGTCTTTTTATGCTTGCCGGCGGTCTTCTTGTACTCCGCGGCTAGTTGCTCAAGTTGTTTTGGACTAACTATTTTCATATCAGTCTTTCACCAGTCGCGTGGCGTTACCCACAGAGACCCCGCCATGATACTTGTCGTTGACAATCACGACCGGCGCCATGGCGCAGGCGCCGACACAGGCGACCACTTCAATCGAGAACTTCATGTCCTCGGTCGTTTGCCCGGCCTTGATTCCCAGATGATGCTCGATCTGCTCCTTGATCAGCGCGGAGCCGCGAATATGGCACGCGGTACCAACACATATCCGCACGACTTTCTCGCCTTTGGGATTGAGACTGAAAGCATTGTAGAACGTCGCCACCGAGAAAACCTTGCTCAGCTTGACGTCGAGCACCTGGGCGGTCTGAAGCAGTGCTTCACATGGGAGGTAACGATACTCCCGTTGGATGTCCTGCAAGACCATGATCAATGAGGAAGGATCCTTCGGATGACGAGAGAATATTTCGGGAAGCTTATCGAAGTTGTGCGTCACACCCGGCTGCCCTTTCTCATCGCCTCACCCGCAAATTGAAATCCTTGTTCCAAGACGCGCATATTTATGTCCAGCACGCTTTTCTTCTTACCCATTTTTGCTTCGAGAATCCGTTTGACAGTGTCATAGCCGACTACACCGGAAGCACCAATAAATGCTCCCAGCATGGCGACATTGGTGGCCTTGACGTTACCGGCTTCGATAGCGAGATCATTGGCGGGGATACGGATTTCGTTAATGTCGGTACGTTCAGTGGTCAGGGTTATCAATGATGAATTGACAATTGCCAAGCCCCCGGTCTTGACGCGTGGCACGAATTTTTCATAGGAAGGAGGGTTAAATATGCAGACCGCTCGCGGACTGTTGATGATCGGCGAGCCGATTCGCTTGTCGGAGATTACTACCGTGCAGTAAGCCGTGCCGCCGCGCATTTCCGGACCGTATGACGGAATCCAAACCGCGTTTTTGCCCTCTTCAATACCTGAGTAGGCGAGCAATTGCCCGGCTACCATCACACCTTGACCGCCAAAACCGGCGAAGGTAACTTCGTACTGACCGGTCATTTCTGTTCCTCGGCATCTGGGGTCTTGAATACGCCGAGCGGATAGTAGGGCTGCATTGTCTTTTCCAGCCAATTAAGTGACTCATTGGGTGTCAACCCCCAGTTGGTCGGACAGGTCGACAGAACTTCAACCAGCGAGAAGCACTTGCCGTCGATTTGGTATTGGAATGCCTTCCGGATTGCTTTTTTGGCGCGGACGATGTTCTGCGGGGTATGTACCGCCACTCTTTCGATATAAGCAGGCGTTCGCAACGTCGAAAGCAATTCTGCCATGCGAATCGGATAGCCGCACTCCTCGACGTTGCGACCGCGTGGTGAGGTCGTGGTTATCTGCCCCGGCATGGTGGTCGGCGCCATCTGGCCGCCGGTCATTCCGTAGATGGCATTATTAACGAAGATTGTCGTAAACTTCTCGCCGCGATTGGCGGCATGTATGATTTCGGCTGTGCCGATCGACGCCAGATCACCATCCCCCTGATAGGTGAAAACGATCAGCTCGGGGGAGACCCTCTTTAGTCCGGTTGCCAATGCGGGCGCTCGGCCGTGTGGCGCTTCCAGAAAATCGGTTTGGAAATAGTTATAGATGAACACTCCACACCCGACCGGTGCGACGCCGACAGTACGCCCTCGGATGCCGAACTCGTCCAGCACTTCAGCCACCAATCGGTGAATGACTCCATGCGTGCAACCCGGACAGTAGTGGGTGACAACGTCTCTGAACGACTGAGGTCTGGTGAATATGGCGTGTGTACTTTCGTTCATAATCTACTCACTTCAGCCGTTCCAGCTTTTGACGGCGGGTGTCTCTTTTGCCAGAATCTTCATGATATAGTCTTTTACTTCCTCCGGTGTTGGCACAATACCGCCGGTACGACCGTAAAATTCAACCGGCTTCTTGTCCTTGACCGCCCACTCAACATCCTCAACCATTTGTCCCATACTCATTTCAACTGTCAGCACCGACTCAATATTCGGTTTGATTGCCTCTGCCAGAATCTCCTTGGCGGGGAAAGGGAAAAGCGTAATCGGGCGCAATAATCCGACACTGATATTCTCCTGCTCCAGTTCGTCGATCACCGTCTGGCAGATGCGCGCCATCGTTCCGTATGAGACCACCAATATGCGGTTCTTAGGATTGATCTTGTAGGCTTCGAACCGAATCTCATCGCGCTTCATCAGTTTGTATTTTTCCGCCAGCACCAGGTTGTTCTTTTCCAACACCACCGGATCAAGAGCCAATGACTTGATTATAATTGGAGCGCGTCCCTGACAGCCGGTCGTTGCCCAATCCTTCGGTGGCACCGGTTCTTCCACATAGTTTTCCGGGAATTCCACCGGTTCCATCATCTGACCGATCATTCCATCGGCAAGAACCATGGTCGGATTGCAGTATTTATCGGCAAGGTGAAACGCCAGCATTGTCAAATCAACCGCTTCTTGAAGCGTGCTTGGCGCCAGAACCAGCACACGGTAGTCGCCGTGACCGCCGCCTTTGGTTGACTGGAAATAATCCGCCTGAGATGGTAGAATGCCGCCCAATCCGGGACCGCCGCGCATGATATTGATCAGGACCACCGGCAACCGTGCGCCAGCCATATAGGAGATCGCTTCTTGCATAAGACTTATGCCAGGGCTGGAGGAAGAAGTGAATACCCTCTTTCCTGAAGCCACGGCGCCAAAAAGCATATTGCCAACCGCGACTTCGCTCTCCGCCTGTACGAACACGCCGCCGACTTCGGGTAGTCGCCGGGCCATATATTCGCCGACTTCATTCTGCGGAGTAATGGGATAGGCGAAGTAGTAAATAGCGCCGGCGCGAATCGCCGCCTCGGCAATCGCCTCGTTACCTTTCATCAATATTCGAGTCATAGCAGTCGACCTATTTTCTAATAGTCATACAGCACATAGCGCTGACCGTGAGTTACGACCGTGATTGCGGCGTCAGGGCAAACAAGCGCGCAAATCTGGCAGCCGATACATCGTGAAGGATCATGCATTTGCGCCGAGAAATATCCTCGATTAGTAATCTCTTTCGACATGGACAAGATTTGCTGTGGGCAAGCCTTGACACAAAGCTCACAACCCTTGCAATAACCCTTGTCTATAATGATACCCGGCATAAGACTAATCCTCTATAGCACTACAAGCCACGCACGGCTTTGACTTTTTCTTCCCACGGTTTTAGCATCTGCCTCGATAGCGCAAATACCGGTACCTTGACGACATTCGGATCAAGCTGTTGAGCTACTTCTGTCACCACGCTGACAAACGCCACCGGAATTTCCGCTGCCCTGCCGACTTCCACGGCCAATTCGTAGCCTTCGGTGACGGTTTCGGTCGTGGTTTCGCCAATCAGATGAGTATTCGAGACGATTCCAGTAAACTTCAGCCGGGAAGATATCTCAATATCGCGCATCATCTTCAGCGAACCAGCGACATCAGAAGTAAATGGTCGTCTGGCGTTGAGAACTATCAGGAACTCGTATCCCTTAGGTGCGAAGGCATCCACCATTGAACTTAGCACCCGTGCGCCAACATCATCACCGCCAACATCGACAATAACTTTTCCATCGGAACGCTCTATTTCCCCGCGGATTTCGGGGAGAATGATCGGTAGGTCGGCATGGCACATTTCGTTGTGTGGCATAATCACATGCACGCCTTGCGCTTCCAACTCGAAAGCGGCCTCGCGCGAGCGGAAGTAGGGATTAACGATGTCGAGATCGATGATGCTAACCGATTGGCTTTGTGAGGTTGCCAGACCAATGGCGTAGTTTACGGCGACTTCGGTCTTGCCGGAGCCGTAAGCACCTGCAAAGATTATAACTCTCTTGTCAAATGAGGGGAAGGATGTCAACATGATAAATGGCTTAGACAAAGTTATAATCTTCACATTCAGCCCAGATCAAGGTATGGCCGAATGCCATAACAGTCAAGCAATTTCGAAGTATTATTCCAAGTCTTCAAGCGGAGACTGCGCGTCTGTTATCAGGAGCAAACGTGCAGTCTCTTACAAACTTGGAACACCAAGTGTGGCTGAACCAAAGTGTCCGTCCCCCTCTCGCTGAACCCTGCGCACATTATATTATCGGATGATTTCCGTCGAGTTTTAGTTGCGGTAATCGGCGCTGAGGAGCTTTTTTTCCGATGGCGGGCCCGCAGAAATGGCAGCCTCACGCGAGGATATCATGGGGTGACAATCCCTTAAGCCGAAACAAATTGTCAGCAGCCCCCGTCATAAAGAATGAGGAGAACCAAAGCATGAGGCAGATTATTCTTATTTTCGCGGCCTTAGCCATTATGGGGGGCAGTGCTATGAGTGGTCGACTGACTACCGTAACCGAAAAGGCAACCGCGTCAGGTGTCAAAATCGTTAATGGCGAAATCAAGCTATCAGTGGGGGAGTTCAATCTCTTTAGGGGAGACTCAGTGCCCGATCTCATCGCCACAATCGAGGGGGACTATGATGAAAGCAGATACTTATATGACTACAGTTTTGATCCATCGGGTCAGCGGGCTGATCTGCTTTTTAGTTCGGAACTGAGAAGTCACTTTCATACCAGTATCGACGGCAATGATAACCGCTGGGAGCTAAGTCTTTCTCCCGACGTGGAATGGCGGTTGAAGGGGGATATTGGAGCGGCCAAAGCGACTCTTGATCTTGGCGGTCTGTCAGTTTCGGAGTTGCAGTTTGATGTCGGGGCGGCTGAGGCGCGCATCGACTTCTCGACTCCGAACAAAACGACCCTGAATTATTTCAAGATTTCGGCGGGTGCCTGTGATCTGAAGATGAATAACATCGGAAACGCGCGCTTTGATCGACTCGATTTCGACGGTGGTGTCGGCAGTTTCCGGCTCGACTTCTCAGGCAAATTTGACTATCGCGCAGACGCCAAGATCGAAGTTGGGTTGGGATCGGTTCATATTATTATCCCGTCCGAGGTTGGTGTGCGATTGGAAACGGACGATAACTTTCTCAGCTCGATAAAATTCTCCAAGCGCGTTCTCAAGAGAGTTCATGAAGACGAGGACGTTTTCGAGACTGACAACTTCGATACAGTCAAGGGACAGTTGATTCTCCGACTCGAAATCGGCATGGGCTCGGCGGATATCGAATTTAGATAGACCGAGTCTGTCTCAAACAGCCTGTCTGCCGAGACCTTTTCGCCACTACGCGTGGCGGAGCAAATCACTGCTACGCTGTTTTTGTCAACAACTGCCGGAACGTGTCCTCTAACTCGGGAAAGGCAAACTGATATCCCGATTCGAGCAGTTTGCGGGGGACGATCCGCGCGCCGGAGAGCAACAATTCCTCCGCCATTTCACCGAACGCCAGCTTGGCGCCAAATGTCGGTAAGCCGAAGAATGCCGGACGCGTCAAGACTTTCGCCAGCAGTTTCACAAAAGTGGCGTTAGTTACCGGATTG
>CAIYYT010000025.1 GCA_903930455.1 uncultured bacterium
CTTCGAGCGGACATATTTCGACACGCCGGTGCGCCGAAATCAGAGCCTTGACCAAGTCGGGAAAATCGAAATGCCGGTCTTCCGGGATGAAATGAACGACGGTCGGCGAAAAGACATAAACTCCCATGCTCACTTGGAACGAATACTGCGGCTTCTCGAGATAGTCGATGACGGCCTTTGCCGCGTCGGTTTTGATCACGCCGAGGTCGATGTTTATCTTCTTGGTGAAGGATGCGATTGTGACATCGTTATCCGATGCCAGATGGGCTTGGTAGAAATCGGCAAAGTTCAGATCGGTCAGGATGTCACCGTTGAGCACAATCAAAGGCTCGTCGAATTTGTCTAACCGAGCTAACGGTCCGGCCGTTCCGAGCGGACGTTCTTCATACAGGTAGTCTATCTTGACATCCCAGCGAGAACCGTCGCCGAAGTAGGCTTCGATAAGCTGGTGAAGGTATCCGACCGCAAAGGTAATGTTTTCGATGCCGTAGTATCGCAACTGACGGACTATGATCTCTGCAATCGGATAGTTGCCGACCGGCATCAGCGGCTTAGGCAGTATCGTGGTATAGGGGCGTAATCGTGCTCCCTGTCCGCCGGCCAGAATCACGGCTCTCATCGACTCACCTGAATCCCCGTCTGGTCACGTTGTGGTGGAGCGACTTCACTACGGGAACGGTGAATCGAAAGCAACTCTGGTTTCTGACTAGCATTCGTCCGATTCTGCAAACTCACGCCTTCCATGACATTCGTTTCCGTTCCAGACAATGCAAACTTAGTGCCCTCTCGTGACAAGATATCGAGTTCGTTGATAGTGAACGAATTACAAGCAAGGCGGCCAAAAGCAAACTCTGATTTCGCGCGATAATTGGGAAAGATTTTCCGATCAGTCAGGTCACCGGCCGACACAAAATCCGAGGCAGTCTACGCCGGGGATTGTCAGGCCTTTCTCTTGTCGAGCCAAACGCCGACATATTGATAGGCAGCAAACACTGCTGATGCGCAGAGCACGCCGACAAGTGTCCCGGCCAACACATCGAACGGATAATGTACGCCAACTGCGATGCGCGAGTAGGAGATGATCCCGGCAATGGTCAGGTAAAGCCAGACTCGTCGGCGATAGGACAGCGAGATCAGAGTTCCTATCGCAAAGGAGTTGGCGGCATGCGAAGAGGGAAACGACAGACCTTGCGAACAGGCCACCAGCAGATGAACATCGGGAACAACATGGCAAGGACGCACTCTTGCAATCAGAGGTTTGATTAGATGCGAAGAGACTTGGTCAGAAAGCATGACAGTGACGACGCATAGCAGCGCTACGACTCGCCCCTGCCTTTTGCCAAAGATTAGCAGCAAGACGACAATGATCAAAAGAACTACGCGCAGTACCCAGTCGTTGGTGATAATCGGCATTACCCTGTCGAAGACCGAGTTAGCAAGAGCATTGTTGAAGAAGAGAAACAATTGAGTGTCGAGGTTGACCAGCCAGTCAATCATGCGCCCGCTCCAGCAGATTCGACGATAGCTTTACCGTGAGTTCGATCGATAACCGCCAGACGGAACTGCTCAAAGAGCCCCAGACGGATTGCCAGAGTCAATTCCACTTGCGTACCGTAATGTGTTTCGATCGGCTTTAGATTGAAATCGGACATTACTTTCATTACGGCGGAAACCTGGTCATGTGCGAAGATCAGTTTACAGGTTTGCATCAGAAAGCATTCGACCACCGTTGCACGATCTAGCGCCGCGTTCGCCGCCTCACGATAGGCACGACCCAGTCCACCGGTACCCAGCTTGACGCCCCCATAATAACGCGTTACCACAACCAGAATATCGGTGAGTTTACGCGACTGGATAGTTTCATATATCTGCTTGCCGGCCGTGCCGGAAGGTTCGCCGTCATCAGAAAAACGAAAAACGGTGTCCAGGTCCCTGCCGGTGACATAGGCAAAACAATTGTGCGTGGCGTCATGATATTTCTTCTGAAGAAGATGATGTTCCTCCTCTGCGGCGGTCTTGGACGAAACGGGCAGTGCTGTGCCGATGAACCTTGATCGCTCGATCTTGATTTCCGCCTGGACGCAGGCGGCTATCGTGAAGTAATTGTCAGTCAAGGTGCTTGGGCCGGATGAATTGGTCTATTACTCGTTGCAGGCGGCTCTGATAGATCAGATCAAATGTCTGCATCTTGTCGGGCAAGAGCAGCCGCGCTTGGTTGCGAACGCGCTGAACTATGAGTTCTGCTTCGGGAAGCGTGACATCTCCCGCCATCATACGAAGCACCGCCTCATCGACAATTTGCTTCAACACTCTCGCCCGAGTCTCGTGATCCATCATGTCTATACCATGTATTGCAGTACCATTTTCCAGTCGTCCTCGTTTGCGAGCTGTACTGCACCTACGTTGTTGGTTGCGGCGTCTTTGCGGTTAGGATTGAAACAAGTGAACAACGACTTACCTTGACGCAAGGTTTCGGTGATCGCACCGGCAGTGCCGCCGGAATCGCTCGTTGTTTCAACCACAATCACTGATCTGGCCAGTCCGACGATCAATCGATTGCGAGCCATCAGCCGCCCGACCGAGACTTCTGTGTCCGGCGGATACTCAGATAATAGCAGACCTTGCTTGGCGATATTGTTAGCCAAGGCCATATTTTCCGGCGGATAGATGTCATCAAAACCGCAGCCGAGGACAGCAATCGTTTTGCCGCCACCCTTTAGTGAACCAAGATGGGCACCGCTGTCGATTCCCCGCGCCAGGCCGGAGACCACAATCGCACCGGTGGCAGAGATCATTTTTCCCAGCCTGACTGCCTCAGCGATACCCGCGCTGCTAGCCGCGTGAGAGCCGACAATCGCCACGCAGTTACCGCGCAGAGCGTCGAATTCGCCTTTTCGGTAGAACAATGGTGGTGGAGAGGCAATCTCCAGCAACGCCTCTGGGTAGTCCAGATGAAAAATCGTACTCAGTTCAATACCGCGCTCATGAAGGTTCGACAGACGTTTGCGGATATACGGCGCATTTTCCATTGAGGCGCGGATTTGTTCTTCCCGCTCTTCCGTCATCCTTGGTAGTTCAGCGATCTCTCCGGGCAACGATTCAAATATCTTCTCCACCTTTTCAAAATGCGTCATGAGAAGCTGGAAAGTACGTGGGCCAACGCTGGCATACTCGCGCAAGGCGACTAGCGCTATGTCCTGATCCGTCAGTTCTATTGCTAACTCCTTCCAACCTGCACAATGCCAATTCGCTAGTGCGCCGCAATCTCGGTCTGGGGTAAACGCAACTTACTTCGACCTCTGAGTCATGTCAAGGCAGAGATAGACCTGTCTCGGAAGTGATGCGGGGTCCCCAAATGCAAGTTTGGTCATCCCGGAGGTGGGAGCTTCCAATGAGGGCTCAAGCAGGCTCTCCAAGCTTATTTTTGAACGTCCCAACCGAGTCGCCTGCAATCGGGTCTACTACGTATCGCTTGCGTACGCGTTGCTGATCGGGAACATGTAAGTGACTTTTTACCAGCTCTGGGAGCCATTAGAGATGAGGCTATTTTGTTCTCAATAGTGTGCTAATTGCGAACACTTTCTCAGGAGCAATACCCATCACGTAATTCATTACACAAGAGCATGTTACTCAGGAGGAGAGATTAGCCGGCAAATTTCAGTGTCGGAAACCTTAACGATTCCTCATCTGTTCTGATTCTCATAATGCGTTTGGAAGGCCGTTCATCTCGCTAATCTATAATGAGTTAGCATTGCCGCATACACGAAGTCGCTATAATGGCACAGATATTGCTCTAACCTCATTTGAAAGCGCAATATAAAACAAAGAACCTGATCTCAAAAGGAGGTTTGATTGAAAAACCTTGGAAAATTATTGATTGTCACTGCAGTCGTCGCATGTGTCTCAATCCCAGCATTTTCGACGACATTTTCCCTTAACCCGTCCCAGCTTCAGTCCTTTTATGAAGTATACGAGAATCCTGCTAGTTCGAATACGAATTTGTTTCCCGTTCAGGCTCTTGCCAATGGGGCAAAGTACAAGGGCGATATCAACATGAATGGCAGTGGGTGGTCACAAATACAGATCGGTGCAAATTTCTGGGGCCAGCCGTACGGTGGCGCCCAATTCGACAACCCTACACTGTCTGCTTTGGGACTCAGTAGCCTCAGCGGTTTTGACAAATTTTCTGAGGTCATCGAGAACCAGAATGAGAACGCGTGGAAGTATAACTTGTTCTTCAACGTAGGCTACACTGACTGGGGTGAGACCAACTACTACGTCCAAAATACATGGACCGAAATTGCAGCTGGCGGCAGTCAAGTCATGACTCTCGATTTTTCCAATGCGCAGGTTTATGGTGGTGCTTACTCCGGCGATTGGAAGGACTTAAATACTATCGGTTTCAACTGGGATCATATCTCTTCGATAGGTCTTAACATTGGAGCCGATGTTCCACTGGGTGCGGACAAGGAAGACTATACCTTTGAGACAAAGGTATCACCCGTTCCCGAGCCGGCGACGCTGCTCCTGCTCGGTTTCGGTTTGCTAGCTGTGGGACTTGTTCTCCGCAAGCAGCAGTAGTAGTTACGACCTGATAACTAGACTTTCATGATTTAGTGAACCCACCCGCTGATGCGGGTGGGTTTTTTGATTTGTGATCGAACGATGCTCACATCTGTCGGTTACCGTTCTGCGCCGGTCAAGCCAATGACAGTCTTGATCCGAAGCCGTATCCCGGCTTTATTCCGATTGGTTCTGGACTAGTGGGTCTGGGATTCTTTCGTCGCATGAGATAATCGAGAACATCTCTTCGCAGATAAAAAAACCTCCGGTCGGCGTCATGCTGTCGGGGGTTTTTCGTTTTTTGGAGGAGGATGGCGAGTCCGGCTTACTTGCGGTCAAAGACAGCTGCCAGGTAGCCCACAACTTCAGCATTGTCGCCTGTGACCATACCTGAATGGTTATACTGTACAACCCTGGCGCGGTTTGCCCCAAGCCGCTTGGCGGCATACATACAACTCATGATCGGCCCGGCGCCGCAGGCCTGCGCTGCGCCTGACGCCACTCGATCATGCAGCAGTCTCCAGTCGTATTTCTCGATAGCGTCGATCACGCCGCCGTCCATCTTCTGCGCTTGGGTCGCCTGATGATAGTGAGAGAGGTCCGAACTTGCTACAATGAGAGCGTTCTTGCCAGCCAACTTGGCGGCCAATACTTCCGCCAGCCCGGTAACAACATCCTGTTCTTGATTTCCCATGACGATTGGGATGAGCACAAAATCGCCGAGCGCTATCTGCAGGAACGGCAGTTGCACTTCCAAGGCATGCTCCGGCGCTCGCCCACCGATATGGCCGGTAGTCGACAAGACCACTTTGGGATGTACATTGCCAATTTCTTTCGCCAGTTCCATATCGACGAAGATGACACCAAGCGGAGTTTCATAGGCGCCTCCGTTGAACACCGAGGCGTTGTCGAAAAAAACCTGATGCGATGGTGCTATCACGACCACGACGTCATATTTTCTGCCCTGCACTGCGTGGTAGCCGACCGCGGCGCAACCACCCGAGTACATATAGCCCGCATGCGGCGAAACCAGTCCGATTACCTGACCGGAATCGGTGTCAGCGGCGGCTTCTTTCAGCATGCTTTCGATAGCGTGTGCAAGCTTCACGGGATCAGAAGGATAGAAGCTGCCCGCGTAATGGCTATGGCGGAAGACATTAGGATTTTGATTCTCGGTTAGCATAGTTGTGTTCCCACCAAGTACAGGTACGCAACAACCTGCTTGAAGGCAAGCAAATTTCTCCTGTCGGATGCTGTGAAAGACCCCAATTTTTGCCAACCAGAATCAAGACAAGCCATTGTAGTAGGAATTCACTAGACGCCACTCAAACTGATCGATCTGCTTTTTTGGTTTGCGCATTGACAAAAAATACGGTAACTTTCAAAACGCCAGGCGGTGTCGGCGCTCGCACAGAGATCACCGTCGGAGAACCGGACCACGCGTTCGGGGTTTCACCCTGCAGAGACAAAGAGCGGCATAGCGATATCATAAGGTAGTCCTGCGATGACAGATGGGATAGAGAGAAACGAGAGTTCAAGGGAGGAACCGCGGAATACCTGTACACCGACGGACGATTCATCTTCGGATAACCAGGCAACACATGGGGAGTCGCTCAGCGATCAATTGCAGTTTGAGCAGTTGCTCTCTGAGCTATCTGCCGCCTTTGTAAACCTTCCCAGCGACAAGGTCGACGAGGAAATTCAGACTTGGTTGGAGAGGATTGGGAGACAGCTTGGTGTAGATCTGTGCACCATCTGGCAAGTGGCGGGAGACGGTGAGAATTTCAATGTGACTCACGTTTGTTCGACCGCTGGATCAGCAGTGTTTCCACCGAAGCTGCCCTACACGGCATTTCCCTATACGACCGCACGGATGTTTAACGGCGAGATACTAGTCTTTTCGCGTGTCGATGATCTTCCCGCTGAGGCGGACAACGAGAAACAAGTGATCCGTACGATAGGGCTGAAATCGACCGCCGCGTTTCCTTTGGCTGTGGGAGGATCCTACATCGGAGCGGTGACCTTCGGTACTCTGTATCAGGAGCGTGCTTGGCCGGACTATCTACTGAGACGGCTGCGACTGGTTGGCGAGATATTCGCGAACGCTCTGGTGCTGCGCCAGTCGCAGGAAGCGCTTCACCACGAACGTGATCGAGCCCAGCAGTATCTCAACATCGCCGGCACTGTCTTGGTGGCTCTCGACACCGAACAACATGTCACTATGATTAATCAGAAGGGGTGCCAACTGCTCGGTTGCTCGGAGGACGAGATCGTCGGTTGCAAGTGGTTTGACACATTCCTCCCTGCTCCGATTCGTGAGACTGTTAAGAATATTTTCGTTCCCTTGATGACCGGCGAGAAAGAACCGGCCGAATATTACGAAAACGCGATACTGACTAAGGCGGGAGAAGAACGGCTTATTGCCTGGAACAATACTCTTCTACGAGATGAGCAAGGGAAGATTGTTGGCACTCTGAGTTCAGGGGAGGATATTACCGAGCGCAAGCTGGCGGCGGAGGCTCTGCGGGAAAGTGAAGAGAAGCTCACTAAGGTGTTCCAGAATAGCCCGGCACTCGTTTCTATCAGCTCACTTGACGAAAACAAGTTCACCGAGGTCAACGAGACTTTCCTCAGCACACTAGGCTTCGAGCGCGACGAAGTCATTGGTCGTTCGACTCAAGAGTTGAATCTCTTTGTCGATCCGGAGACACGAGACGAAATCGTCCGGGTGGTGCGAGAGCAGGGGTTCATTCGACACATGCACATCCGGGCGCGAACACGCAACGGCGAGATTCTCGATGGTCTGCTTTCTGCCGAATCGATCGAAGTGCGCGATCACAGGTATCTTATATCAGTGACGACCGACATTACAGAACAGCGGCGCATGGAGTGCGCTCTCCGCAAGAGCAAAGAACGATTCGAGAGGGTCACTCAGGAGAGTCGGGAAATGGTCTGGGAGGTTGATACCAACGGCCTCTTTACCTATGTCAATGCCGCCTGCGAACAGATACTGGGTTATCGCCCGGATGAGATGATCGGCAAAATGCACTTCTACGACCTGCATCCGGAACAAGATCGCGAGCAGTTTAGACGCGAATCATTCAAGCAGATCGCGGATCGATCTGCGTTTCACAATTCGGTCAATAAGGTAATTACTAAGGACGGGCGGGAAGTGTGGTTTTTGACTAGCGGGGCTCCTTTGTTAGACGAATCGGGCAATCTCGAAGGGTACACGGGCTCCGATCTGGACATCACCGAACGAACGATCATGGAAGAAATGTTGGCGGCTGAGCGGCGTTTGTTTATCGGCGGACCAACTGTCGTCTTTAAGTGGAGAGCCGAAAAAGGTTGGCCGGTGGAGTACGTATCCCCGAATGTTGTCAATCAATTTGGTTACAATCAGGAAGAGTTCACGAGTGGAAGACTCGTCTATGCAGAGATTGTTCATCCCGATGACGTTAAGCGGGTCGCTGATGAATTGGAGGCTTCCAGCCTGGCGGGGGACACTTACATGGAACAGGAATACCGCATTGTCCGACCCGATGGGGAGGAGATGTGGGTTCGAGACTATACCTATCTGATTCGAGACTCGAACAAGAGTGTCACTCACTACCATGGTTACGTGCTGGACATCACTCAGAGCAAGCTTGCCGAGAGATCGCTGAAGGAAAGCGATGAGAGATTCCTCAAAGCATTCCACTCCAGCCCGGCAATGATGGTGATCTCCACGATTGAAGAAGGCCTCCTGATCGAAGTTAACAATGTGTTTCTTACGACCCTCGGCTTCAAACGCGAAGAGGCGATCGGCAGGACGACTTTGGAACTGAATGTATTTGCCGACCCGCAGCACAGAGATACTATCCTTAGGACCGTCAAGGAGAAAGGGTTCATGCGAAACGTCGACGGTTCTCTTCGCCTCCGCAGCGGCGAGGTGCGCCAGTGCCTCTTCTCCGGCGAGATCATCGAACTAAGCGGCAAGAAATACTTGCTCTCTGTTGTCAGTGACATCACCGAGCGGAAACGTTTCGCCACTATGCTCAAGTATGCTGTCGAGGGAACGTCAGCAGCTACGGGACGTAACTTCTTCCGCTCTATGGTAAAGTATCTGGCGACAGCACTGGATATGCGTTATGCGCTGATCGGTGAAATCGACGAAGCGGATTGCAGCTCCCTGACGACCCTGGCTGTCTGGGCCGGGGGCAGAATAGGCAAGAACTTTCGGCATACACTCGCCAACGGACCATGCGCTGACATTTTCGAGCGCGCTATCTGCTTCCATCCGGCGAATGTGCGGGAGTTGTTTCCCCAGGCGGATCTCACAGCAGAACTCGGCATAGAGAGCGTGTTGGGTATGCCTCTGTCAGACTCTTCAGGCAAGCCTCTGGGAATGTTGGCTGTGATGGATGATAAGCCCTTTTCTGAAGATATGATACCCCACGCCAAGTCACTGGTGTCGATTTTCGCCGCTCGCGCTGCCGCCGAATTGGAGAGACTCTATGTTGAAGAAGAATTGCGACAGGCAACTGAAAGGCTGAAGACCGAACGTGAGGAACTGGCGGAGAAGAACATCGCGCTCAAACAGATTCTCGATCACCTGGAACGAGACAAGACCGACTATAAGCACGAGATCTCTGCCGGCGTCGAGAATCTGATGATGCCATACATTCGAAAACTCCGCTCCGGTGCCGGTCAACTCAAGACTCGCGAGTTGGATGCACTTCAGAACGCGCTAGAGTCTATTGTTGGCAAGGATATTGACCAGTTCCTCAACAACTTTGCCAAACTTACACCGCGCGAAAGAGATATTTGCGAGCGAATCAAGAGTGGCCTAACCTCCAAACAGATTGCCAGCGCTCTGAACATTGATGTTCTAACCGTCCACAAGCACCGAGACGCGATTCGGCGGAAGCTGCAGCTCAAGCACAAAGACCTCAATCTGACGAGTTACTTGAGGTCGAGATAGTCATATTGCTGTGCATACCTAATCCCTACTCAATAATCCCGTATTGCCATTTATTGTGTTACTGTCGATTGTCTTAGCGGCTAGGCGACTACTACCCGGGGGACAACAGAAGTTGGTTTCGAGGCACTACCGATTTGGGTTGCTGGATTTGTCTGACATGAGCGGTAGTGCCTCGAATTGTATCAGGCAGTCCCCTCCGCGTCCACTCTGCAAGCGAAACATTCATCCTTGACTGTCCGATGAGAATCTCCCCGGCGTCTCCTGCTCTATGGCTTCAATCTCCGTCTACTGGAACGCGCCATACTCCATTTGATCGAGCCGATAGGAAGACAACCACGTTTTGGGATGTCTTTATGGGTGCATCGCTTGAAAAAATGCAAATATTCTTGGTTACGCATAACCGGTGCTAACATCTACCTGTGCAACGCCTTGGGGGTTTGCGGAAGGCGCTTTAGTGAAGGGAATCATCTTCACAATCCGTAAATATTTGAAATTTTGCTGGACTTTTTTCTGCCAACCGCGTATAATACACACGACCATTAATCTCCAACATAAGTGTTGTTCAAGCTTTGCTTCGAAAAATCAATCCTTGTCAATTCATGAGTCCGGAGATAAGCGCAATAGTGCGCAGTAACACATTTCTCTAGTCAGGTCAGTCGTTGACGATCTGCATGAGAGACAAATCTACAGGAGTGTAGAATGAATATCTTCGTAGGCAACCTGTCACGCGAAACAGCTGAAGCGGATCTTCGCCAGCAATTTGAGGCTTTTGGACAGGTGACCAAAGTGGCCATTATCACCGACAAGTTCACCAGTGAGTCGAAAGGCTTTGGCTTTGTCGAGATGGCCAACAAAGCTGAAGCTGATGCAGCGATTAGCGGCATGAGCGGCAAGGAATTGCACGGCCGGACACTTAACGTCAGCGAAGCCCGTCCTCGTCCCGAAGGCGGCGGCGGTGGCGGTGGCAGACGTGACGGTGGTGGTGGCGGCGGTAACCGCGGTGGTTACGGCGGCGGCGGCGGACGTCGGAGCTGGTAGTAGACTTATCTCGCCATCCAATGGCGTGAACTACATGAGGCAGGAGTCAATGACTCCTGCCTCTTCATTTGCAGTCTCCCGATGAGTGAACCAGAAACCGTCATTGCCTGTCCCCCCTCGAAATAGCTGCGTGCAAGAGTCGATTCAGAACGCCGCTCAGCCTTGTCCTATGTGCTAATAGACCTCGGCACTTCCGGGGGAACAGTCTAAGGCGAAACAAAAACCGAGAGCTCCTCGTAGGAACTCCCGGTTCTTTTCGAAATGATTCTATGTCTTCTACGGGCAGTGAGGAGCATGTCCTCCGGAGAATATGTAGGCGATGAGATAGACCACGTCGGAAATATCAACGCTACCGCTGCCATCAGCGTCCCCCAATCCTTGGGGAGTGTTGCACTCCCCAGGAGCCGCTCCGCCGGAAAAGATGTATGCAATCAAGGAAACGACGTCGGAGATGTCGATCTCAGCATCGTTGTTGGCGTCGCCACAGCGAGTACAGGGGGCAACTGCGACCCCGAAGTTCTGTAAGAAGCCATGGACTAGGTGGAAACTCGCGGAAGTGCCTTTGCCCACGGCCGTTTGCCCGAGACTACTGGAGAGTGTAAAGCCGCCTCCCGTCGCGGTGCCGCCGGAAGCAGTGATGACTTGCCATTTAAGATGCTCTCCGGATAGAAGGGCAGTCTGAGTTGCGTCACCACCGGGACCACCGCGTGCCAATCCGAACATCGCCAGGCAGAGTAGCAGTGCAAGGATGATCTGCTTATTCATGTTTGTTATCCTTTACTCTTCTACCCGGGTTAGTTCTTCGTGGCCGTTTGCTTCTGAAGCATCGCCTTGATCACATCCAATTCTGCTCTGAGCTGCGTGATCTCCCGCGCCTGATCTTCAAGCTGCGTGGTCTTCGCATTCAACTCTTGCATTTTATTGTTCAGCGCCTTGATCGCTGCCAGCGCAATACCGGAGGGGTCAATCGTCGAGATCGACCTGTCATCTACGCCTACGCCGAAAGCGGCCTTGAAATCCTGCGCCGTCGGGCCGATATGCTCGGCCTGATTGTTGCCCTTATAGTTCCAGCGAGTGATAGAGAGTTGTGCGATCTGGTCGAGTAACTCATTGCCATCAACCGCCGTAAAGTTTTCTTTGGAATTGCGGTCGGAGGCATTCACCCAGTTGGTGCCGTCGCAATAGGCGCCTCCCGCAACGCTGATGGCTTCGGTTGGTGTAAGGACACCGATTCCCACTTTGCTGGCGAAGAATCCAGTGCCATCAGAGTCTAACTGGACTTTGAGTGCGCTGCCATTGGTGATGTTAATAGCTCCCGTCACCATTCCGCCCTTACGGGTTCCCAGATCGACATGTACATCACCCTCACTGAGAGCGAGTTTTGCACCTGCAGTGCCACAGCTCTGCGAGATGCTATTGTCTGAAACGCCGTCGCCGTCAAGATCAACGTCACATGCGACGCTGGCACTTGAAAGACTCGTACCGGAGGAGACTGACGCGCCGCGATTAGCTTCAGCTCCAGTTCCCTTCGTCTTGATCGCGACGCTGGAAGTCGTCGGTAAGGCCGATAACTCGACGCCATTGTTACGACTCCCTTCCAACCCACCATGGAGAGGAGCCATCCTCAGCCGCGCCCCGTTGGCGTCGACGCTGTCTGCACTTGTGACATCCATAACACCGTCACCGTCAAGGTCGAGGCCGCAGACAACACTGGCACTGGATTCAGTGGTGCTGGAAGAGACCGACGCTACACGTGTCCCACCGGTTCCCTTGGTACTGATCGCATGTTTGGCCCCTGAACCGTCGACGCTTGAGGAGACGCTCCGGTCCATCACTCCGTCGCCGTCCAGATCCATGCTGCAAACACTGTTGGCACTGTCTTCGGTAGTGCTGGAAGAGACTGACACTACCCGGTTATGTGTTGCACCCGTTCCCTTGGTATTGATCGCGTGTTTGGCGCTTAAACCGTTGACGCTAGAGGAGACGCTCCGGTCCATCACTCCGTCGTTGTCGGAGTCCAGATCAAGAGAATCTGCGGCTGCAGGTCCGCTGGGTGGGCTGGAGATCATCCTCGACAGTTTGACGTTGACAGCATTCAGCCCCTTTTTTCCCATGACCTCGCTTACGCTGGAAGCATCACAGCTAGAGGAGATACTGGTTTCCGGCACGCCGTCACCATCGGAGTCGTGGTCAAGAACCAAGACTACGCTGTCCCCCGTGGCCCGGCAACGGAGTGCGCCCGTGGTAGTGCCGCCAGTGTTAGTGACTGTAAACTGACCTGGCGCCGTTTCAATATCACCGGATACATGTCCCGATGAAATGGCAGAGGGGACTGACGATAATGCAAGACGCGGTGATAACGTTGTTCCCCCGACTGAAACCTCAAGATAGCGGGGTGACAAAGCACCACCACCACCTCCACCACCGCTACCGAGAACATCCGCACTCAAAGAAACGGTGCTTCCGAGCAGGGCGCTGAACAGGCCATCTGTTACCGGGACACTCGGATGGACCTCCGTCCACAGAGGCGAGCCTCCGGTGGGGACTTCAAAAATGCGATATGTGATGTCAAAAACACCATTGACCGGCTTGTCAGTAGCGTCCAACAGCCGCCCCTGGTGAGTCAGAGTTAGTGGAACCGCAGCAAAGGCTCCGGTTGAAACGATGGCGACGCCGAGCATCACCAGAACAGCGAACAGTCCACGAATGAAACTCATGTCTGCTTCTCCTTTTTGTTAATAATCCCTTAATTACAATGTTATCAAACCAAGTGCTTCGTCGATGAAGCATCGACTTAGAACACGGACTAATACGACCGATGTAGTCCATATGTTTGTATATAGTTGGATATCTGTCACGCCGAAGCTTGCAAGACGCGAGCATTTGATCTGTTTAGGCTAATGGGAGTTTGTAATGTGGTGTATTTCCCCTGAGAACGCCTTTGTTAGCGCCGCATTAGGAAGGGACCCACTTGCAGGGCGCCATCCCGGTCTTGTGACGAGATCAGAGTTTGTTTTCTCTGCCTGAAGGAGAAATCAGTTGAAAGAGAAGAGTTGACTCGAGAAGCTCGTTAGAAGATATTGCTATTCGATGCTCAACAAGCGGAGATCAGTTAAGTGAAGGCACGCGTCGAGGACTTCCAGTGTCCCTTGTGTGGGAATTCAACACCAATGAACGAAGGTCGATCGGCCGAGTTAGTACAAGGTCCGGTCGGCGAATTGATTCGCAAAGAGCATCCTGATTGGGACTCGACTCACGTTATCTGTCTTTCTTGCCTGAACAGATTTCGGACACAGTATGTGGGGAATGCGCTTGCGACGCAACGGGGCGAACTCTCCGCGATAGAATCCGCGGTGATCAGAAGCCTTGACGAGCAGAAGCTGCTGTCGCAAAACGTCGTCTCTGAATTCGAGACGAAGTTGTCTTTCGGAGAGCATTTGGCTGATCGCGTCGCAGAATTCGGAGGCAGTTGGCGCTTCATCATCACTTTTGGAGCTATACTCGTGATCTGGATCGGGATCAATTCAATAGTGCTGCTTTCGCGGCCGTTCGATCCCTATCCCTTTATCTTGCTAAATCTCGTACTCTCGAGCTTAGCAGCCTTTCAGGCACCCATTATCATGATGAGTCAAAACAGGCAGGAGGCAAAAGATCGTATGCAGTCAGAGCACGACTACCAGATAAATCTTAAGGCAGAGATCGAAATCCGGCAGCTCCACATCAAGCTAGATCAATTAATTAATCATTCCTGGCAACGTCTGCTCGAAATCCAGCAGGTTCAGACTGACCTTATGGAGGATCTGGCACAGCGCCCGAGGGATTGACAACCGAGCAATCAGGTTCGCCGACAACATGTCCCTTCTTCTTTGCTTCACCTACAGTCGAGGTCTTTTAGCAACCTACTAGTTCAGCATCCCCCTCACGATCATACATTCCTGCCACTCCGCAAGTAGCTGTACCCGGTCCTTGGCTGTCGCGGAATTAAACTAAAAGAGCGATCGATCCCGCACTTCTTTGGTTCTTTCAGGATGAGCCTTGATGAACCAGGCCATGAATGCCGATAGACGGTTGCCGAAAGCCTTGGTATCTCACGGCGTCTGTGCCGCCAATTCCGCTCTCGTAGATAATCCCCTCATACAAAAACGCTCGGCCTAAGGGAGAAATCGCTTGTAGCCAGCCCCCATTTCTTCTATCTTCACCCAAAGTGTCTACACGCTTTCGCAATTTATGAAAAGATGTCTGCAGAACCCTCTCATTACTCGCTCTGACGTGCCGAACGTCAAACCACATCTAGTAGACGTGTCATCCGTGTTTAATCCGGGGGCCATACGATGGGGCAACCAGACCGTCTTGCTTCTCAGAGTCCAAAATCGCGGGCGGGAGACTTTTTTGCTGCCAGCTTTCAGCGAGGACGGAATTGACTTTGCAGTCGCCTCCGAGTCGATTCAGTTGCGAGGGATGGAGAAGCTGGACTGCCGGGCGTACCATGTGTACGACCCGAGGATCACGCAAATCGGCGAATCGTTTTACATCACGCTGGCACTAGACACCGATATGGGCTGCCGGATTGGTCTGGCACAAACGACTGATTTCCGGCGCTACGATTTTCTGGGAGTGCTTTTGCACGGGGATGCGCGCAATGCGGTTCTCTTTCCAGAGAAGATTAATGGCGAGTATGCCATGCTCTACCGTCCGAATCGAGCGCGTGTAGATGGTGGAGTCGCCAGCGGCAGTGAGATTGAGTTGGCGATGTCCCCTGATCTGCAAAATTGGACCCCAAGAGAGATCGTGATGAGTGGGCGGTTTCATTTTTGGGATGAATATATCGGCTCCGGACCGCCGCCAATCAAGACCCGCAGAGGTTGGCTCCATATCTACCACGGGGTCGCGACTCATTTCGCTGCCAGTAATATCTATCAAGCCGGCGTTGTCCTCCTTGACTTGGATAATCCCGGAAAGGTTATCGGGCGGAGCAGATACAATATTCTGGAACCGCGTGAACTCTACGAACTGATTGGGCAAGTCCCGAATGTGGTTTTCCCGACCGGTCTGGTTCCGACACAGCAACCAAAGGATGGTTTCCTTGACGATGACGCGGAGCTGCTTTTGTACTATGGCGCGGCCGATACCTGCGTCTGCCTTGCCACCACTTCTGTACGTGAACTACTGGAGGCATGTGAAGAGATATAGACTATCGATCCTCCTGCTCAGCGCGTTGTCGCTGTTGATACTCTGTTTGATCATCGGTTGTCAGACACAGTCGCAGAGCGCTTCTGCTGCTCAGGTGAAGAAGTCATCCGAGACGCTACCCACTCCGCAGATTCCGTATGCTCCCCGGCAATACGTTTGCCACCGCACGAATCAGCCGGTGATGGTCGACGGCCGCCTGGATGAGCGGGCATGGCAA
>CAIYYT010000026.1 GCA_903930455.1 uncultured bacterium
AAAAAGCCCAGACCGTGTCATTGCGAGGAGTGCGGAGAGGTGATGTAGGGTGTGGAGCACAACGAAGCAATCTCGATTTACGCTCTTCCGATGCAGGCGCGCAGATTGCTTCGTCGTCATTACCCCTCCCCTCTCTCACCCACCCTGACTCCTCGCAATGACAATTCCGAGGTTGTTCAACGGTCCCTTATGTATCGGCAACATATATATCGGCTGTGTGTCTCCAGAGACCCCGATCAAGTTCTCTCCCATCGAAAGGTCATAATCACGAAAATCTTTGTTGATTTGCCGACCCAAGGTTTGTAAAATAGTGCACCAACTGGGTAGAGGTTCACTCACTTGTCGGGTGAACCGGCTGCCAAAACATCAAGGCGAGAAGCAATGGACCTGCTAACACTATCGCGCATTCAGTTCGGACTCACGATCGGCTTTCACTATATTTTCCCCCCCCTCTCAATCGGACTGGGACTGCTGTTGGTCTTCATGGAAGGACTCTACCTCAAGACCAAGAACCCGCTTTATCATCAAATGACCCGTTTCTGGGTCAAGGTCTTCGGCCTGATTTTCGCCCTCGGTGTTGCGACCGGTATCGTGATGGAATTCCAGTTTGGCACCAATTGGTCGACCTATTCGCGCTTCGTCGGTGACGTGTTCGGTAGCGCGCTGGCCGCTGAAGGAATTTTCGCCTTTTTCCTGGAATCAGGATTTCTTGCGATTCTGCTATTTGGCTGGGACAAAGTCAGTCGGCAGATGCATTTCCTGGCAACCATCCTGGTCTGCGCCGGAGCACATTTTAGCGCCGTCTGGATTGTTGTTGCGAATTCCTGGCAGCAGACGCCGGCGGGATATCACTTGGTCGGGCAGGCGCCCAACGTCCGCGCCGAGATCGTCGACTTCTGGCAACTGGTGTTTAGCCCCTCAAGCATGGACCGTATTTGGCACGTTTATATGGGAGCCTGGCAGGCGGGAGCGTTCTTTGTACTTTCCGTTAGTGCGTTCTATATACTGCGGAACAAGCACATCGATTTCGCCAAGGCATCTATCAAGATCGCTTTGCTTGTAGCAACGGCAGCATCGGTACTCCAACTCGTCTCTGGTCACTCCAGCGCCGTGGGCGTGGCGGAAAATCAACCGGCGAAAATGGCAGCCTACGAAGCGCATTATAACACGGCACCCGCTGACCTCTATCTGTTCGGTTGGGTCAACGATGATCAAGAAACAGTGCAATTCGGTATCAAGTTGCCGGGAATGTTGAGTTTCCTGATCTATGGCGACTCACATAAACCGGTCACCGGGCTAAAGGAATTCAAGCCGGAAGATCGTCCTCCTGTGAATATCGTTTTCCAGAGTTATCACGCCATGGTGGCAATCGGGGTCGGTCTAATTCTGCTTGCGTGGTTTGGACTATTCTCGTGGTGGCGCAACAAACTATTCAATCTGCGATGGCTTCTCTGGGTATTTGTTTTCTCGGTCATCGGACCACAACTGGCAAACCAACTTGGCTGGCTTTCGGCGGAGGTTGGACGGCAACCCTGGATCGTTTACAATCTGCTGCGCACTTCCGACGGACTATCGAAAGTCGTCAATCCGGGACAAGTGCTGACTTCGATCATCCTTTTTAGCCTCATCTATCTTCTGCTGCTGATTCTGTTCATCTATCTGTTGAATGACAAGATCCAGCACGGTCCGGCGGCGGCGGACTTGGATACGGCAAGGCACAGGGCGTAACTATGGTATTCGATCTCAACACCATTTGGTTCATGTTGGTCGGCGTGTTACTCACCGGCTATGCCATACTCGACGGCTTCGATCTTGGCGTCGGCGCACTACACCTCTTTACTAAGCAAGATGTCGAACGGCGGCTATTCATCAACGCGATTGGTCCTGTCTGGGACGGCAACGAAGTCTGGCTCGTGACCGGTGGTGGCGCGCTGTTTGCAGCATTCCCTGAAGTTTATGCTACCGCCTTTTCCGGCTTCTATATGGCGCTGATTCTGCTTCTATTCGCGTTGATCTTCCGCGCGGTGGCGATCGAATTCCGCAGCAAACAGCCGATGCACTGGTGGCGACAAATGTGGGATGTCTCCTTCAGCGTCGGCAGTATCGTGGCAAGCCTGTTAATCGGCGTGGCTCTGGGCAATATCGTGGTTGGCATACCACTCGCCGGCGACCATGAGTTTGCCGGCAGCTTCTTTAGTCTGCTGAATCCCTATGCACTATTGGTCGGTATCACCACTGTCGCACTGTTCATGATGCACGGCGCGATCTATCTGGTATTGAAAACCGAAGGCGATCTGCACAATAACCTTCGCCGTTGGGTCAACAACGCGATTATCTTCTTTATCATTTGCTATGCCGCTACGACCGCGGCTACGCTGCTTTATGTGCCGCACATGTTGGAGACAATCAAGCAGGCCCCGTGGCTTTTTGCCCTGCCGTTACTTAACGCGCTGGCGATTGCCAATATCCCCCGCGAGATTCATCATGGCCACGACATGAGGGCCTTCCTGTCATCCTGTGCATCGATAGTCGCGCTACTCACATTGTTCGGCATCGGCATGTATCCAGATCTTATTTTCTCCAGCCCCAATCCCGCAAACAGTCTGACAATTTACAATGCGGCTTCCTCGGCAAAAACGCTTGAGATTATGCTGATAATTGCGGCGATGGGCGTTCCGCTGGTGCTGGCTTATACGGCAAGCATCTACTGGATCTTCCGCGGCAAGGTCAAGCTCGATTCCAGCAGCTACTAGACTTCAAAAAGAAGGTTTACATCTCGGCAGCGGCGCTGCTTATTGATCTCCATGGCGACCGAATGTTTTTTTGTTTCCGATCTTCATGGTAATACTGCGCGCTACGACAAGCTCTTTGCCGCCATTGCCGACGAACAGCCGCAGGCCGTCTTTCTGGGGGGGGACTTGCTGCCTTCCGGTACCGCCGCGCTATTCTCAGCTTCTGCGACCTATCCCGATTTTGTCGATGATTTCCTGGTGGTCATGTTCGCACGCTTGCGTGATCAGCTTGGAGACCGCTACCCACGGATATTTCTGATCATGGGCAACGATGACGGGCGTATTGAAGAAGCCGCGATCCTTGATGCCGCTACACGTGGTGTATGGGAGTATATCCACAATCGCAAAGTTGCTTTGGGACAATACCCGGTGTATGGTTATGCGTATGTTCCACCAACACCGTTTCTGCTCAAAGATTGGGAGCGTTATGATGTTTCGCGCTTTGTTGATCCCGGTTGTGTTTCGCCCGAGGAGGGTAGTCGCTCGGTAGCTGTGTCTGAGCATGAGCAGAAGTTTACGACAATCCAGAAGGACCTGCTGCTCCTGACCGGCGACGACGATCTCTCGCAGGCCATTTTCTTGTTCCACTCACCGCCGTATCAAACGGATTTGGATCGTGCCGCCCTTGATGGCAAGATAGTCGATCATGTTGAGCTTGATCCCCACGTCGGCAGTATCGCAGTGCGGCGCTTTATCGAAACTCGGCAGCCGTTGATTACTCTGCACGGTCATGTGCACGAGTCAGCGCGCCTCACCGGCTCTTGGCGCCAGCAACTTGGCAGCACCTTCTGCTTCTCCGCCGCACACGATGGCCCCCAACTGGCATTGGTGCGTTTTTGTCCGGAAAATCCTGCGGCTGCGACACGGGAATTACTTTAGTGGCAACTCTCGCGGTTGCCCTTGCTTCCTCATCGGCAGTGGGCGTGCGGCATCAGTGACAGCACCAATCTTTACGGCATAGCTGGTCTTGCGCGCGATATCATCATCGGTGATAATGTGGCAATCCAGCAATCCGTCCGTCCGGTAACCGGTCTGTAAGTAGTTTATCTCCGCCAAGCACAAACTCCAACCAGCCAGCCAAGAGTCGAGCATATCTCGCTGTTCTTCCGAACCCTGAAAATGAATGAGCAGGTCGATATCGCTGCTTGGACCGGCGGTAGCGTTTTTGGTGCTGCCGAATACATAGATGCCCTTGACTCCGAATCGCTCTGGATCAACACAGGTGGCAATATGCTCCGCCATGTTCAGACGCCAGCGCCAGAAGTTTTCTGTCGGCTGATCATTTTGTGCGCGCCTGACTTCGACTGCGGTCGTGTCGGTGCGTCGTGTCGCCAAAACAGCTACGGCCTGATCAAGATCGGCATTCAAAAGCACTTGCAGAATCCGACCGCCGGTGACCCCTGGCACATCTATGACATGCACGGTGTCAGCCAGATAGCCAAACTCCGGCAGAAGCTCCGGCAGAAGGTTGGGAGACCCAAGCAGAAACCGCTCATTGAAAACGATCTCCTCGTCATCAGGATAAAGCGGCAGGTATCTGATTTCGGCCTCGACGAGATCCTGGAAAAAGTGCGTGCCAAACGAGAGATCGGGCAGATAGTTGCCGCTTTTGCGGGCGATCTCAATCAGCACTGCCGTGTTATTGATATCCGAGTAGGTTACGCTGACACCCAGCTTGATATCGCCGCGGCTTCCCCACCTTCCGGGCCCCATCAGGATGAACTGTCGTTTGGGCAATAGCGCGTTTAGTTTGCCGATGGCCCTGCCGACTGCCAACAATGTGGCGCGATCGGCAATGTCGCCGTACTTCGCCGGATCAACATAAACGATGTGCGTCACGTCCGGCACGCGACCATTGGAGACATAGCGATTTGCCGTAAAAATCATCCGCTCCGGTGGGATGTCTTGCGGAATCGGTGCTGACGCACCCGAAACCAGAGCATGGCTCTGTGGACGACACTGCAGTAGATAGAAATTCGTGCCGTCATGCGCAAATTCGAGATCCACCGGTGTACCAAGCTTCTCTTCGAGGGTCTTGAGAACGAGATTAATCATGGATATGAACGGTGACTCCGACAGAAGACCATCGAAGGTCACGACCAAATCCTTTACGGACGAAAGATTGAATGCCGACAGCCGTCGCAAATGGTCCTCTTCGAATACCGACCCGACCTGATCCAACCCGGGATAGTCGCCGCCGATTTCCTTCAACAACTCAGTCACTTCCAGAGTTTCGAAGGAGTTGGTTTCGAGATTGATGACGTCAATCTTCTTCGGCGAATAGCGAGCCACTTCCTCGGGAGTTACGTTCACGCGCAAACCCGGTTGTCCCGGCGACACCAACACCGGATAGTCTTCCGACACACGATCGACAGCGCGCGTACCGAGACCGGGAACTAGGCGCACCAAGCCATCCTCGCGCTTGATGCGCGGCGACCACCGGAATTCGTTCTTGCTGAATGCAACACCGGCGAAGGATGGCAGGAAATACTTCCCCGCACGTGTGCCGACTACCTGCTGAATCATAATCCCCATCTCTTCATGGAAATCGAGCAACTCTCGCTCCGCACGATATTCAATCGGGTCAGGGCCAAAGGTCGAAGCATAGACTTCCGAGATAGCATCGAGCAGTGCCTCCAGCCGATCGGCTTTGTCTCCCTGATTCGCCAGAAAAAGGCTCTTGTATTTGCCGGAAAACGCCGCGCCCGCACGGTCCTCCAACAAGCTGGAACTGCGCACAATGAGCGGGCAGTCGCCGAAATCATCCAGAACCGCCGAGAGCGACTTGACGATTTCCGGCGGAAAGTGGCCGTTCTTGAAAGTCTGTACCACATTGGGGTACTCTAGGCGCACCTGATCGATTTCTTTGTACTTTTGTTCGATAACCTCTTCGAGATTATTGAAATTCATGAAATGCAGGACTACATCGGAAGTGATATACCAAGTCTTGGGTATCTTGACATCGGCGAGCAGACTGTTTTCATTTACAAGCTTTTTGAGAACTTGAGACGCCAGAAACAAGCCGGCACTTTTGCCCCCAAGACGGCCAAGACTCTCGGGAGTATAGATCATATTATGCAGCAGTTCAAACACGTCGTCAATTTCGATATGCTGCTTGGCGGTATTGATGAAATCAAGCTGCTCCGAGAAAAAGCGTCGGATCAGTGACACCAGAACACTCCGCCTGGTAGGCTCCGGAATGCCGATTCCTTCCGGTACCATGCGGCGATAGCGGCGAATCGTTTCGGCTACTTCAGCCACCGGTGAACTGGAACTGATTAGCGACTTGACGAGAAAGCCGAGTTTGTCTTGTTGAATCCATTTCTGAATTAGCTTGAGTATTTCTGCCGAATTCAAATGGTCAGCGGCGATTCCGAAGGTCTGATCGCTCAGGAAGTCGCTCGAGGAAATGAGCGTCTTGCGGTAAAATGGCCGGTTTGATTCCCCCAACAGTTCTTCATCATCCCCCGGTTCGCCCGGACTGTAATACTCCAGCAACTGTTTGGCTTCGTCCACTCCCGTCCAACACAGATGGTTCAGCATTTTGTGTGAGATGCGCAGATAGAGATTGCGGTCGGTCTGGCGCAGCAGGTCAAGCACGACCCGCCACTCGGTCTTAGTATTGTCGAGCAATTCCTGAGCTGCCGTGCGATACTCCTGAAAGACATATTTCATCTTCTGATAGGTGATAAATGCGCCCAGTCGATCAGCGATAGTACTGATCAGTTTGACCTCCTCCTTGAGGAACGGCCCCTGATCCTCGTTGGGCATCTCCTGTGTGTAGTAGACGCTGATAGTGCCAATAGGCTGGTCGAATACCTGGATGTTGGCGCTCTGCATCCAAGGAGATTCGCGGAAACTCGCTGACTGATAGGAAGAGCTTCCGATGGTAATCTTTGATTGACAGCTTTCCGGATACTGCCAGCCCGGAGGAACCGCTTCGATGATTCCCTTGCAAACATCCTCCAGATTGGACTCGGGTTTTAGTAACTCTTCAATGCGATAGAGGCAACTCAGTTCTTTGGCTCTTTCCTGCAAGAACCAGATCAGTTTGGTAGTCGGAGTCTCTTTGCTGTTCATGACCGAATCACTCCTCGCGCGCTTTTGCCGTCAATTTGTACTCGCAACGGCGCCGCCAATTTCACGTGCCTGACAAAGTCAGTCTCGGTCACCGTCTGCTGGCTCTGGAACCAGTCCCACTTTATCGGAAAACGTCCACTGTGCGATACAGAAAAATAGCCTACCTGGGAGCTGATCACGTTATGGAAGAAATGTGAACCCTGCGACAGTTCAACGTGCATGTCAGGTAGAGATGCTTCCACAATCACCTTGGCCCCGG
Source organism: uncultured bacterium (assembly GCA_903930455.1). GTDB lineage: Bacteria > Zixibacteria > MSB-5A5 > CAIYYT01 > CAIYYT01 > CAIYYT01. The sequence goes on from CAIYYT010000026.1 coordinate 7,132, forward strand.
AAATTTGCCACCAACTCACCGGGATACCGAACGGCGGATCAGTCGTACCAAGTCGGCCGTAAACAATCAGCAAGTAGGGATGTCCTTCAGCAACCAGGCGATGATTGATCGCCTCCAGATCGGAGGCAATCTGCCAGGACGCCCTTTCGTTGAAGTCGGTCACCTTAAGAAATACGACATCCCTCACGGTATTGATGAGACCGTTTCCGAGCACTTTTTCCGAAGCGATTAGCACGTCCTCGGCCTCCAAATCGTCAATTGGGACATCAACCTTGCTACGCGAGACAAACATCGGGCGTACCTGCAGGAAACCAAATCGCGCCGGCACTCCATTCTCCGGATCAAGCGCTACGGCGAATTCAACCTCCACTTCATGGCCGACAACTTCCTCGCAAAGCTTTAGTAGTGATTTGAGCAGGTTGTTCAACGGAATATCTCCGAGCGACAGGATGGGCGCGAAAGTCAACACTCTCGGTCCTTGGCCGAAAATTCCGGTCATGAGTCGGTCGTTTTCTGGCTCATAGGTCGAAGCGACAAACTGGAGAACGCCGTCAGTCTCGGCTTCCGCCAGATCGCCGGTCACCATGTACTCCGTCTCTTTGATAGGATCATACGCCGGCGACTTGCCCATATTTACCGCCCAAAACTCGGTCTGGGTTTGCTTCAGCATATCGGATGTTGATTTGTATGGTGGAGCGGTGCGCGGATACGACGGGCAGTAGCTCCATGACTTGCCGCCATCGACAATCGTCTTGCCAAGACCCAGCGCCAGATCAATAACACCGTCTGTGGGTTTACCATGACCGGTCGCATAGTAATTGTATGACCGTGCCACACCCGAAATCTGCGGGTAGAACTTGTCACCAAAGCGCAGCCCGACAACTTCCTGTACGATCACCGCCATCTTCTCTTTTTCTACCGACTGCCCGGTAGTCTTGATATAGGTCTTCGCCTCGCGGAAGAACGTCGATGCGTAAACGAATTTGATCGCCTCCACGAGTACTCGAAAACGGGAGTCGGCATCAAACTGGTTGTTGGGAATCATCTTAGTGCCATAGACACCGGCAAACGGTTCCCGCAGAGCATCCTCGAAAAGACTGGAGGAACGAACGGCGAGTGGAGCATGAATTGAAACAGCCAGAGCGCGCAGGTCTCCGACGATGTCCGGGGGGAGATTCGCACGTTGAAAGGCGTGCGCGATCTGTTCATTGCTGGATTCGCTCGAGTACGCAATCTCGTAAAGGTTGTTCTGTTTCATGAAAGCATCGAAAACGTCAGTTGCCATAACCGTCATCGTCGGAATTCGCACCGTGAAGTCGGGGAAATCCTGGCCGTTCATGCGGCTGAGCAGAGAGTCTTTTATGAATGCCAGTCCCTGCGCCTTACCACCGATCCAACCCGATCCGATGTAGCTGAAGACACCGCTAAAATCGGTGAATCGGCGGTCAAACGGCGTCAGTTTATCTAACGATGCTTCACCGGCTCGATCTGGCACTTGAAAGCTCCTATGCTTGGTATGTCGACGGAAGAGCCATTGTATTTATGCGCGCCGTCGGGAAAGGGTCCCCGACGACGCATCTATTTCAGCGCTTACACCCAGCCGCGATCTTTGCAGGCCTGCGCTACGCGGCTTACGGAAATTATGTAAGCTGCATCGCGCATGTACAGCTTCCGCTGACGAGCCCGTTCGCTGACTGCCAGAAACGCGGACGTCATCTTGACATCGAGCTTGCCCAGCACTTCATCTTTCTCCCAGTAGTAGTTCATGTTGCACTGAACCTGCTCGAAGTAGCTGCAAGTGACACCACCGGCGTTGGCCAAAAAATCGGGAATTACGAAAATGCCGCGCTGTTGAATGACCTTGTCGGCTTCCGGAGTGGTCGGACCATTGGCGCCTTCGGCAATGACCTTTACGTTCTTGCCGATTTTGCCAACATTGGCATCCGTGATCTGGTGTTCCATCGCGCACGGGAAAAGAATGTCAACATCCTGTTCGATCCAGGCCTCACCCGGAAGAATTTCATAACCGAGATCCTTCGCTTTGCCCTTGTCGATACCGCCGAAACGGTCGGTGATTCCCATCAGCGCCTTCACATCGATACCTTCCTTTTTGCGGAAGGTATATGACGTCTGATCATGCTGATCCCAGCATGACACGCAGATCGGCTTGCCACCAATCTGTTGATATAGTAGCAGGGCGTACTGGGAAACGTTGCCAAACCCTTGGAAGCTGGCGGTCGTATTCTCCGGCTTGATACCCATTTCGCGCAGAGCTTCGCGTACGGTGTAAACGACACCATAACCGGTAGCTTCGGTTCTGCCCAACGAACCACCCATACCTACCGGTTTGCCGGTAATCATACCCGGGTACTTTTCGCCCCGAATCCTCTCGTATTCGTCGAGCATCCAGAGCATGTGCTGACCGCTGGTCATTACGTCCGGAGCCGGCACGTCAGTAAACGGACCGACGTTACGCACCATCTGACGCATCCAGCCTCGGCAGATTTTCTCTTGCTCAAGCTCGCTCAGATTATGCGGGTCGCAAATCACGCCACCTTTGCCACCACCCAATGGTATGTCGACTACGGAGCATTTCCAAGTCATCCACATTGCCAATGCGCGTACGGTGTCGATTGTCTCTTGTGGGTGAAAACGAATACCGCCTTTGCATGGACCGCGCGAATCATTGTGCTGAACGCGGAAGCCTCTGAAAACTTTCACTTTGCCATCGTCCATCCGCACCGGGATCAGAAACGAAAACTCGCGAATCGGTTCACGCAGCAGTTCTCTGGTGCCGGAGTCGAGATTAAGAAAATCGGCTGCCTTATCAAATTGCTGTTGAGCCATCGCAAAGGGGTTAAACGCCTTGTCTGACATCTATTGTCTCCCTTCCAAATCTGGAGAGTGATCTATGGCAGCGATAAGTCACTGCCGGCTGTAAGCTTACGGCACCTAGCCCACGCCACAAATGGCGTCGTCCGTAAGTATATTTGACCAATTCCTACACGGAGATTAGACGACTTCATTTCCCCTGAGTACATCTGATCCGCACATTCAAAACATAACTGGATTTAACCGAATTGTCAAGCTACTGCTATGTGCTACTTCCGCACAACCTCCCTATGGCATATCTTATTCATATTCCATCAGTTAAACTTACTCACCCACAGGCAAACGAATAGGGCGGGCTTGTAACCCGCCCCATGTGATATTCGTCAAACAGCAGACCATCGTAATTGAGACCTCGAATCTCATCACGAATGACCCGCGTCAACTTCGTGAGACGACCCGATCAGGTTGCTCCGGTTTCCCGACTAAACAACTCCCTGAGCGAGCATCGAATCGGCAACCTTAACGAATCCGGCGATGTTGGCGCCGTTTACGTAGTTGACGAAATTGCCTTCCTTGCCGTACTCAACGCACTGCGAATGGATGGCTTTCATGATGCCGTGCAGCCGCTGATCAACTTCTTCACGCGGCCAGGAAAGACGCAGACTGTTCTGCGACATCTCCAGACCGGAGGTCGCCACACCGCCCGCATTGGCAGCCTTGCCCGGACCATAGAGAATCTTCTTGTCAATGTAAATCTTGACCGCATCCGGTGTCGACGGCATATTCGAGCCTTCGCTCACCATATACACACCGTTTTTCATCAGGTTCTCGGCGTCCTTGCCGTTGATCTCATTCTGAGTCGCCGACGGAAACGCGCAGTGGGCCTTGTGATTCCAGAGCGGATTGCAATCCATCTTCGGATCAATCGGTGTGTAGACAGCGGTTTTGTACTTGTCGGAGTACTCTTTCATTCTGCCGCGACGGACGTTCTTCAGGTCCATGACGAATTTCAACTTCTCGCGATCAATGCCCGCTTCATCATAGATGTAGCCATTGGAGTCGGACAAAGTGACCGGCTTGCCACCGAAGTCAAGGATCTTCTCGACTGTGTACTGCGACACGTTCCCCGAACCGGAAACCAGGCAGACCTTGTCTTTCAAAGTCTCGCTTCTGGTGGAGAGCATCTCCTGAGCAAAGTAGACAGAGCCATAGCCGGTTGCTTCCGGACGAATTAAGCTGCCGCCCCACTTGAGTCCCTTGCCCGTTAAGACGCCAGTAAACTCATTGCGAAGCTTCTTGTATTGCCCAAACATAAAACCAATCTCACGGCCACCAACACCAATATCACCAGCCGGTACGTCCGTGTCCGGACCGATGTGGCGGAACAGTTCACTCATAAGCGCCTGACAGAACCTCATCACCTCTAAATCAGATTTTCCCTTTGGATCAAAATCCGATCCTCCCTTACCACCACCCATCGGTAACGTGGTCAAGGCGTTTTTGAACACCTGCTCGAAGGCGAGGAACTTTAGAATGCCAAGGTTGACTGTCGGGTGGAAACGCATACCGCCCTTGTAAGGACCGATAGCGCTGTTCATCTCGATTCGGAAACCTCGATTAACCTGGATCTCACCCTTATCGTCCACCCAGGGAATGCGGAACATCAGTAGTCGCTCTGGTTCCACTATCCGCTCCAATATCTTGTGTTCACTATAGATCGGGTGCTTGTCCAGATATGGCATCAACGATTCCACTACTTCCTGAACCGCTTGATGAAACTCCTTCTCTCCCGGATTCTTGGCGATCACATGCTCCATGAAGGCAGCAACTTTGCTTGACATCGAGGCTCTCCTTGATATTACCTGTTAAGATACCAGTGGGGTTATTAGAAACTTACCTTCTACCGTCAACAACCTATAGTGAACAAACCCGTCATCGGGATGCCGGGTTTGTTATAAATTTCACAAGGAAGAAAACATGCCTACCCGGCAGAGTCAAGGAAAATGTTGGAGATAGATGGAAAAAAAGACAATAACAATCGCCGTTTAGATTGTCCCTTTCGGGGTTACCGCTGAATGGAAACAGAGGAAATATGCAGGCGGGCGGCCGAGACCGAAAACCGGCCCAGAGTTTAGGGCGAAACTACCGGCGCAACCGGAGTGCAATACCTAAGCCCGCGAGACCGATGCCAACCAAAAGCAACGCATTTGGTTCAGGAACCGGAGTTGGCGAAGTCGGGTCGGACGTGGGAGTATCACCTACACTTTCGCTTCCTATGTTGGCAGCGATTGAGTGGGTGGCCACTTGTTGGAATGAGGCAGAAAGCGCGTTCGTTGTGTAATCGACCCCACTCTTGCCAAACACCTGGGGATATTCGCCATAAACCACTGTCAATATCTCCGATACACTAGTTGGCGTCACCGCAATCGAACTAGCAGTCGCAATTTGGGGAGCCGTTATCATCACTGACACCGACGTGGCATAAACCACAGTCGAGCAGCAAATTACGAGTAGAGTCATAAGAGTCTTTTTCACATCATATCCTTTTTCAACTTTGCCTTGCATCCTTAACTTCATACGTGCACATGCACGTTCTCTTATGAGAAAACAAGCAAAAACAGTACCAATCATGCTAAGTTATTGTCCTACAACAGCAGAGAGTTCAGGCGAAACAGGTGTTCAGTGATTTGTGTCACGGAAGTCGACATTTGAGATGTTTCAAAGCGCGACAATTTCACGTAACTCGTTGTCTTGCAAGTATTATATATGGATAATAGCGTGTCGGATTAGGCGACAGTTTCCCGGTTTGACAAAGAAAAGAATTGAGCAAACACGTCAAATCGGTGGCTGCGGTCTTGCCTGATTTGCCGCCTGATTGCAAAGTTGGTCTGCCGCCTGTCGAATGCTTTCGGGCCAGTCGAGCCTGTCGGGAGGCAGAAGGCGTTTGAGGGCGGTCCGTGTCTCTGCGCAAGCCAGCGTGTCGCCGGCAGCGGCCTGCGCGACCATCAATTGAAGCATGCCGGCGCAATAGTTCAATCCCATCATTTTTGAAACCGGATCGATGGTGACGCTGGAGTCAGTATAGCCACGATATGAGCACTCTTGCAGGAGGCACGCTTCAAGTGCCTCTCGATTGGCGGGGGCATTCTCCATCGGTACAACGCGATAGAACAGACCATCCATGCGGGCATAGGGCTGTAGTCCGACTTTGTCATCCATGTTCACAGTGGCCAAGAAGCAGATCGGGCGCTTCCAGGCATTTTCAGCAAGCATCTTGAGAACAAGTTGATCGCTGATCATGATGTATGTGCCACCGCCGCTCGGTCGTACCTGTAATCGGATGGAGTCGGGTAGTACTGTTTCGGGCGGTAGCGCAAAGTTGACTGGATCCCCATGTACGGCAACGGCCACGGTCGAGTCGCGCCAGGCAATAGGCCGCAACTGCTGAATCTCGTCGGCCGAAAGTCGCAGCGGAAAATCAGGTCGTCGTTTGAGCAATTGCTGCAAGTACCACGGCGTATTCAGCAGATAGAAATTGAGAATGTCAACATCAGGGCGCACGTCCTCGGCGATCTGTGCGTACAGAAGTGGGTAAGTGTCATTGTCGCCGCCGGAAAAGACGATGGCATTTGGCGGCAGACAGTTCAGGGCATTGCGCGCGAAATCAATGGCGAAATAGTTCTTCGAAAAATCAACTGCCGAATAGTTGCGCGCAATTTGGTGCACAGGACAGGCAAGAACCAGCGCGCCGACAATCGCCAGTATCAACAGACGATACCGGAAGCGCGCCTTCCAGACCGCTGCCGCGAGTGCGCATGCGCCATAGACAATCCAGATTGTGAATATTAAGAGTGACGGCAAATAGTGCCGATCCATGGAACGGAAAAAGTTGGCGGGCGTGTTGAAATAGATCACGCCGACTATGCTGGCGCAAAGGAACAGAACGATGGTCCCGATTGCCAACCGTCTTTCACGTCGCCACAGGAACCACAAACCAGTCAGACCCAAAATCAGCGGCAGGACGCCGAGAACGACGGTGCCACCAAAATGCGCGAAATTATCGCTGAAGATCTTGAGATAATCTGTCATTTGCACAGAGAAGAATGGCGCCTTGCGAGGTAAGAGATTGATCAGCATACCTCCGCCGTATTGCTTCAACGTGATGTAGCTCCAGAAACTTGACCAGTTGCTCGGATCACACATGTTCAACGCCGGGTTGCCAGCGGCTATCGGAATGGTGGTCAGATGAAGAGCCAATCCGATCGCGAAACTCCCGGCACAATAGAACCAGGTTCGTAGCGACGCCAATACTCGCGGGTGACGCAGGAGAATCCAGACTAGCATGCCTGGCAGCAGCAATAGATTGGTGCGATGGACGCTGAAATCAAGCCCGAAAAGCAGCGAAGCGAATACCAGCCAGCGTATGGCCTCGGGGCGGTCGAATTCCTGCCACCAGCGAAGCAGACTCCAGATGATCAGCGCGGTCAAGAGCGGTGTGAGAGTGTAGGGAGTGAATCTTGTCGCCAGTGTCCAGAGTGTATCTCCAAACGAGAAAGTTAAGGATGCAACGGCCGCTATCGCTCCAAGCAATACGGCAGAGATATCGCTTGATTCGCCGGTATCGAAAATATGATGGCGACGAAATAAGCCAAGAGCCAAACCGCAAACCATGCCGATAGCAGCTGCGGCAAAAACACCGGAAAGGCAATTCAGCGCCACGATCTTGGAAACACCCAGAGGCAGCTTCGTTACGATCCAACCAAGCCACACCGCCAATTGCGAACCGGGGGGGTGCGGTACTCCCAGGGTGATCGCCGCTAAGGCGTACTCGCCGCTGTCCCACCAGGTGATCGTACGAAACGCAGTCAACCAATAGAAAACAACTGCGACAATGGAAGCTGTCAAAGATGCAACTACGACGGCGCGAGTGGCTATACTCGATCTCTCGGAGCGGTTTACTTGTTCATATTGTAGATTTGATTCCATCTGTTCTCCAGGAGAAGAGACAGCACTTGCCCTTTTTTGTCAAGATTAAATTTGCTGATTCGAACTACAGTGGAGCAGGCAACTCAACCGTCTTTGTCGCAAATGACAAACCCGCTACGGATGTCCCTCTGGTCAAAGACTAGGGTGACGGTTCAATTCCCGCGAAAAGCCGACGAATTCGCCAGAGGCAAACAACCAGCCAAACGCCCGCCAACAGCAATAATTGAAGCATCTCGCCGGTGACATGGGACCAACCGGCGCCCATCTGACTGACGCGAATAAAAGCGTGCAGGTAAGGCGTCGTCGGTATCAACTGCGACAGCCACTGCAATAATCTCGGCATCGACTCCGTTGGCCAACTGTAGCCGGAAATCAAGAAGATCGGAATCGAGGACATTGCCAGAAATTGCAGAGCCCGAATCTTGCTGTCGAAGAAGGACGACACGAAGATTGCGATCGGAATTATGGTCACCAATAGCAGCAGCGTCAACGTTGCCAGCGCAAGAGAGCTTCCGGCTACCGGGAGCCTGTAGAACGGAAACACGACGACAAAAAAGAACAGCGCATAGGCGCTATAGATCGCCAGATAGCATCCTCCCTTGCCGATCACCGCGGCGATCGCGCTAAGGTTGGCATTTTGTCGAAGGTCCGGCAAAGACCGTTCCTCGCGCTCTTTGGCGATACTCTCCGCCAGACCGATCAGCATCGTCTGCTGCAAGATCAGCATCAGTAAACCGGGCAGGAAGAAATCACCGTAGCTGCCCACCGGATTGAAGAGAGGTCGAACCTCTCCCAACAGCGGCTCGGCGGCCTGAAGCGCTTGCTCCTGACTGTAACCTTTTGCCTCAAAGAACTTGATCTTGACTCCGGCGGCCAGCGTGGTCACGACCTCGGTGATCGCTTTGTTCAAGTCGTTGCTGACGAGGAAGCGGCTGGTGTTGAGCGAAATGTGCAGATCGCAACCCACACCGTTCTTGAGCGATCTTTCGAAACCCTCCGGTATAAAAACGGTGCCTTCGCATTCCAGGCGCTGCACCATGGCACGCGCTTCACCGATGTCGGTTTCGGCCGCTTCGACTTTGATCGACTGATGGGCGTCCAAGTCGCGAATCAGCAATCGCGATAGTTCGGTGTGGTCATTGTCAACCACGACAATCGGAATGTCCTGCTCGGTTTTGTGCATGTAGATCGATCCATAGAACAGGGCGTAGATCAGCGGCGCGACCAGCACGACCAGTGTGATATTGAAATCGTGGGCAATCTGCCGCACTTCGCGGCGAAACACCTGCTTTATGCCCTTCAGTGTGGCGCGCATGTTTAGCGCGCCTCCGACGCAGCAGCAGTTGGTTGGGGTCTCAGTCGCCGCGACCCGACCAAGGCCATCGCGATTATTGCGCCGATCAAAAACAGAGAGAGCTTCATCGTCTCAGGTAGAAGTGCGGTGGCCGGGGCGCCCATCTGATAGAGTTTGATAAATCCTGATAGGAAGTGGGTGAAAGGGAGCGCTTGCGCGACCGCAACATGCAGTCCCAGCATGCCGGCTATCGGGAAGGTGTAGCCGGAGAACATAAATGCCGGCGTGTTGATGAACGCCGCCAGTTCCGTTGCAAAGAGTGGGTCTTTGAATATTACCGAAATCGCCATCCCGACAGCAAATGCGGTCAGCAGGAAGAAGAACAGAAAGAGAATGCCGACAATGATCGAACCCTGAAACGGAATCGCAAACAAAGGCATCATCAAGCCCACCATGACCAGCGCTGAAACAAAGTGAATTGCCAGATGAGGCAACGCTTTGCCGACCAGCGCCGCGAACGTTGAACCCTGACTTATGGCCTGTAGTTCAGCAAGAGTACCGTCATGTCGTTCGACACCCACAACCTGAGCCGCCGAAATCATAACAATCATCTGCAGAATTACGGCCAGAAGCGCCGGTACCAGGAAGCTGGAATAGCTATATCCAGGATTGTAGAGCGCGTCGGTGTCAAGTCGAATCGGATTGGCAAGGTCGAGCGCCTGCTGTTCGCTGGCGCCAAGCGCGCGGATCTTCTTAAGAACAATGCCGGTCGAGATCGTGCGCGTAACCGTGACCGCCCCCTTGGTGATCAGGTTGCCGATGATGATATTCGAGCTGTTCTGATAAATCACGACCCGCGCTGATTTGCCATGTTTGATGTCCGCTTCCAGATCGGCAGGGATATAGATGGCGCCCTGAATTGTCCCGCCGCGAAGCAGTTCGACGGCTTCATCAAGACTGCCGACCTGAGCCACGATTTTGAGCGAGCGGTCGGCGTCAAACGAGCGAGCAAGCAAGCGCGATAGTTCGCTATGGTCGGCGTCGCAAATCGCCATCGGTATGTCGACAACTACGCGATTCTTGTAGATGTCTGCCAGCAACACAAACAGAATCAGTGGCAGGCCAACCAGATAGAAATGGAACATCCGACTGCCCGTGATGCGACGCCATTCGCGTGTAGCAACTCGCAGAGCGGGACTACCAGATGAGATTTCTGTCGTCATCAGCCATCACCTTCAGATCGTGCGATTCCCTTCACCCACTCAGAGTTCTGCCCGAGCTGTCATACCGGGACGCAGGCCGGGAATCGGACTCACCGGTCGCAAATGCACTTCGAAGGTCTTAAGATCAAAATCGCCTTTCTGATTGGTGGAACGCCAGGTGGCGAAGTCAGCCATTGGAGCAATGTAGGCGACTCTGAATTGATGGGTTTGTTTGTCTATGGCCGGAAGCACAACGCCAAACTGCGCATCCTGCCGAACTCTGGTCATTTGGTCTTCACGCAACTGCACCACGACCCAAATGTCTTGAGGATCAAAAGCCGTTATCACCGGAAAACCGGCGGCCACCATTTCGCCCTGATCAACGGAGCGCTTGCTGACCTCGCCGTCGATCGGACTAACCAGATGCGTCTCCTGCTGGTAGGCGAGCGCCTCATTGTAACCGTTCTCGGCCTGATGAAATAGCGCTCCTGCCGCGCGGCGTTCTTCGCTACGGGCGCCCTCCATTACCATGTGATATTGCGCGTAGGCCGCATCAAGCTGTTCCTTTGCGACTTTGTATTGGAACTCGATCTGATCGCGCTCCTGCGCCGAAACAACGCTGTCTTCATACATCTGTGAAATTCGCGTCCAAGTTTTCTCGGCAAGTTCAAACTGATGTTTGGCGGCAAGATACTTCTTCTCCATCGCCTCTTTCTCTTCCGGCCGGGCGCCGGTGTTGGCAATATCCATCTTGGCGCGCGCAGCTTCCATCATGCCTCGTGCCTGCTCTACTTTGGCATCGATCTCCTTGCTCGACAATTTGGCGACGACTTGTCCTTTGCTCACCTTATCCCCTTCGCGAACATACAGCGAGTCCAGACGGCCTGGCACTTTGGAGGACATATCAATCTCGTCGGTGTCGACCATACCGGTAACGATTACGCGCTCAGGTGCTGCCGCACGCACTATCAATACTATGATCGCAATTGCCACCAGCGTGACCGGCAGTGCTATGACCAGATGTATTTTCTCTATCTTCATGTCAGTTCTCCCGATCTTTCCAGACCTCGATTATCTGCTGCGGCTGACCGGCAGCAACGAACAAGTCGGTCAGCGCGCGATAGTATTCTCGCAATGAACTCAGTCGTTCCAGCAAATTCTTTTCCAACTCCAAACGGGCATCAACGACTTCCAGTGATGTCCCCAATCCGGTTTCGAAGCGTTTCTCCCCCTGTCGCAGATTCTCCTGCGCGAGTTCGACGTTGGCTTTTAATTTGAGATAGCGCTCCTCGGCGTTGCGCATTTCGCGATACGACTTCTCTACCCAGAGATCGATTTGGCGTTTCGTGTATGCCTGCAAGTAATCGACTTCCTTTTGCAGGTGACGCGCCGATTCAAGACGGTGATATCGTTTGCCCCCTTCCAGAATGGTCATATTCATTTGCAAACCAACCACCCAGCGCGGTTCGAGCGCCGAGAGATCTTCGGGGATCATTTCGTACTTTCCAAATGCCGACAACTGCGGCAGGAATTCGGCACGCTCGGCGTTGAACTTCTGATTGGCAGCTTGCTTCTTTTCGCGCAGCAGTTCCAGGAGTGGCTGACTTGTCTGAGCCTTGGCAAGAAATTGCGATAGCGTATCGGAAAGGCTACCGTAGGCAAGCGAATCGCTCACGCTGATAGCAGCGTTGTGATCAAGCCCCAGCGTCTGTTTGAGAGCAATTAAAGCCAGATCGCGACGGTTGCTGTCGTCGAACAAATTACGTTCGGCATCGGCAACGGCAACTTCGGCGCGCAGAAAATGATAGCGGGCGATCAGACCTTCATCGAACAGTTTACGAGCTTGATCACGATGCTGCTTCATTCCCTCCAGCACTTGACGACGTACATCAACAACTTGATTCAGTAGCGCGACGGCGAGATAGTTGTTGACCGTTTCCTGAATAACTTCATTCTCAGTTTTGGTTAGCTCGGCTTCGGCGGCGCGCTGGTCGGCAGCAGCGAATTTCTTGGCAGCGATCAGTCTTCCGCCCAAGAAAAGTGGCTGCACCAGAACCAGTGAAGCAACACGGTAATCCTGATTCTTCAGAATCTCCCGAAACGGCGGAATTAATTGACCAAGTTGCGCACCATACTGAGCATAGAGCGCTGCTCGCTGCTCCGCGGTTAGAGCTGAATTTCCCTGTAAGATGGAATAGATGTTGGCAAACTCGGTCTGATTGCCCGCCTGAATCTGAATAATTGCCTGACGAATCGGGTCCAGATCGATTTCGAGCGGATCGTTAAGATGATTGTAATTGGCCTGCAATCGCAAAGAGGGGAGGAAATTGCCCAGCGCAACTTTGTCGTCGGCCTTTTTTTGCTCGACTCGCTCGGCGTAC
>CAIYYT010000027.1 GCA_903930455.1 uncultured bacterium
CGCCAAAATCAATGTTGCCGCCCCGATAAGCCAAACCCCGGCGGTCGCCACGGTGGTGTCGGCGGTACTTGATTCGTTTTGGCATTAACATATATCGCTACTCCACGTTTCCAAAAACCAAAGACTTATATATTAATCAGGGCTGCCGTCTATCGCAAGCCCTTTTTTCCCTTATTTTTGCTGACCCTGCGGATGCTCACCGCGACTGCCCGGTCCCGGACGATTGTCACCGGCGTGAGGTGCCTTACGGACCCGTCCCCGTGCCTGTGGTCCGCGATCGCCACCGCCACGCTGACCGCCACGATCACCGCGATCACGACGATCCCGATCAAAGCGCGGCTTTTTCTGATCCTGTGAATCTTCTTTTTGACGTTCTGTTGCAGCACCAAAACGATCGAGAATCTCGCCGCGGCAGATCCAGACTTTCACACCGATCGTCCCGTAAGCGGTGTGCGCGGTTGCCGTCGAATAGTCAATGTCGGCGCGCAGAGTGTGAAGCGGAATCCGGCCAGCTTTGTACTTCTCGGTTCGGGCAATCTCCGCGCCGCCCAGACGACCACCGCAGGAGAGCTTGATCCCCTCGGCACCCATCTTCATCGTGGCGGCAATCGACTTCTTCATCGCCCGGCGAAAGCTAACGCGTCCTTCCAATTGACGCGCAATTGACTCGGCCACAAGTCGCGCCGAAAGCTCGGGTTTCTTGACTTCAATAATATTGAGAGTAATATCGCTTTTTGCTATGAGACGTAGTTCTTCACGCAGTTTGTCGACCTCGATACCCTTACGGCCAATGACTATCCCCGGGCGAGAGGTATGGATGTCCACGGTTACTTTTTTCGGATCGCGCAAGATTTCAACTGTGGCGACCCCGGCGTTTTCAAGACGCTGATTGATGTACCGCTTGATCTTAATGTCTTCTTCGACCAGATCGGCGAAGTGGCGCTGCGCGAACCATTTGGAATTCCAGCTACGGATGATTCCCAATCTCAAGCCAATGGGGTTTGTCTTCTGTCCCAATACTCTCTCCTTAATCTACTCTTCCGCTTTCGCTTCTTTGGTTGCGGTCTTGGTTTTGCGACGCTGCCGCTCTTCGCGAGCTTCGCCGCAGACCACGACGGTAATATGGCACAGGCGATGCTTCACCGGCATGGCCCGTCCCATAGACGCGGCGCGAAACCGCTTGTAACCGGGGCCGTTGTCTACACAGATTGTTTTGATCGTCAGGTCTTCCGCCTTAAGGCGTCCGGTACCGACTTCGCTCATGGCATTGGCTGCAGCCGACTTGACAACTTTCTTGATAGGTTCCGCCGCCCTCTTGGGAATGAAACTGAGGAGGGCAATCGCCTCATCAACTCCCTTGCCGCGAACAAGGTCGGCAACGATACGCGCCTTGCGGCCGGAGGCTCGCAGAAACCGTGCTTTGGCTGTTGCTTCTATATGCATTGACGCGTTCCTCCTACTTTACCTTGGTTGTCTTTTCAGTCAGCTTCTGTCCGGAGTGTCCCCGGAACGTACGCGTCGGCGCAAACTCGCCCAGCTTGTGACCCACCATGTTCTCCGTGATATAAACCGGGATGAACTTGTTGCCGTTATGTATCGCCAACGTGTGACCCACGAACTCAGGAGATATAGTAGAGCGCCGCGACCAGGTTTTAAGCACTTTCTTTTCGCCAGTGACGTTCAACGCTTCGATCTTCTTAAACAAACTGGTCTCAATAAATGGTCCTTTTTTCAGCGAACGGCTCATTGTTCCTCCAACAACTCTCCTACTTGCGCCTCTTGACAATCATTTTGTCCGAAGCTTTGGTCTTGCGGGTCTTCAGACCCTTTGATTTCAGTCCCCAGGGGGAACAAGGATGACGACCGCCCGACGATCGGCCTTCGCCGCCGCCCATTGGGTGGTCAACCGGATTCATGGCCACGCCGCGCACGGAGGGACGACGCCCCATCCAGCGGCTGCGTCCGGCTTTGCCAATTGAAATTGCGTCATGTTCAATGTTGCCGACCTGACCGATCGTGGCGAAGCAACTTTGCTTCACCAGTCGTACTTCGTTAGACGGCATTTTCAGGTGAGCGAACTCGCCTTCTTTCACCATCAACTGAATCATCGTACCGGCAGAGCGTCCCAGTTGGGCGCCTTTTCCCGGCTGCAGTTCGACGTTGTGGATAAACGTGCCCGGGGGGATTTTGCTAATCGGCATCGCATTGCCGACCTTGATTTCCATGTCCTGACCCGACATAACCTGAGTGCCAACCTTCAACCCATCGGGAGCGATAATATAGCGCTTCTCTCCGTCAGCGTAATGTAACAGCGCGATGCGAGCCGAGCGATTCGGATCGTATTCAATAGTTGCCACGGTTGCCACAATGTCATATTTGTCGCGCTTGAAATCTATAACCCGATAGGCGCGCTTATGGCCGCCGCCCCGGCAGAAGGCCGTCACGCGACCGCGGTTGTTACGGCCACCGGACCGATGCTTCGGTTCCAGCAACGACTTCTGCGGCCTATCGGTCGTGATCTCCTCGAAAGTCGAGACCGTCATGTGCCGGGTACCCGGAGTGTGCGGCTTGAATGATTTGATTCCCATACTAATCTATCCTAATAAATACTCTTCAGCGCTAGCGATCAGAGATTCTCGAATTCCACGATCTTCTGATCCTTGGCCAGCTTAACTATGGCCTTTTTCCATTCGGGCGTATAACCGGGGCGATAACGGCCCATCCGTCTCTGCTTGCCCGGGTTATTCATGGTCATCACTTTTTCGACCTTGACGTTATACAGCTTTTCGATCGCGTTTTTGATGTCGATCTTATTGGCATTGCGATCAACTTCAAAGACGTAGTCGTTGTTTTTCGCGCGTGACGCCAACGACTTCTCGCTAATCAACAGAGTCCGGAGTACTTGCCGCGGATCCTTCATTTGCCAAATACCTCCTCGCACTCCTTAAGCCCATTCGGGGTAAGAAGCAGATAGTCGGCGCCGATGACATCGTACGCTGTTACCAGTGCGGCGCGCTTATAGGTGAGCTTCGGAACGTTGCGGCAGGACAATTCCAGATTACGATCGATGCCGGTATACAAGAACAACACCTTGCCGTCGTTGATCTTCAGATCGGCCAGCATCTTGACAATTGTTTTCGTCTGCGGTTTGTCCAGATTGAGCGCGTCAACAACTTTGAGCTTATCTTCCTGTACCTTGAGAGTCAACGCAGCCAGTATCGCTTGACGTTTCACTTTCCTAGGGATTTTCGATCCATAGTCGCGCGGCTTCGGGCCAAACGCCTGACCACCACCTGGCCACAACGGCGAGGTATTACTTCCAGCGCGAGCACGACCGGTGCCCTTCTGGCGAAACGGCTTGATACCGCCGCCGGATACCTCGGCGCGGGTCAAAGTGGAATGCGTTCCCTGACGTTGATTGTTCAGGTAGCGCTTAACCGACTGATGAACGCTCGCGAGCTTGGGATCAGTGCCAAACACCTTGTCGGACAGATTTTGCTCGCCTGTCTGCTGACCCGTCGGAGTGTATACTTTAGCGGTTGCCATGGCTTATTTCTTTCTAATTCGGACGTAAGTGTTCTTCTTACCAGGAACGGCGCCTCTAACGGCAATAATCTGGCTCTCATGATCGACCATAACCACCAACAGGTTTTTGATCGTCGTGGTATCGCCACCCATTCTTCCCGCCATGCGCGTGCCTTTGAAAGTACGCGACGGGTAGGAAGAGGCGCCCACAGAACCGGGGGCACGCAGGCGATCCGACTGACCATGCGTCTTGGGACCGCCGGCGAAATGGTACCGACGCACGACACCCTGGAATCCAAGTCCCTTGCTTATCGAAACGACATCCACCTTCTCGCCCACCACAAAGAGATCAACGCCGACCTGTTGGCCAACCTCGATGCCTTCGACCGAGTCCAGCCGCACTTCGCGCAGATGAGCAAAAGGTTTCTGACCGGCTCGCTTGAAATGACCCGCGAGGGGCTTGTTCGTTGACTTTTCGCTTTTCTTGCCGAAACCAAGCTGCACGGCGTCATAGCCCTCCTTGTCCTTTTTCTTGATCTGGACAACAACATTGGGGCCGGCTTCGAGCAGGGTAACGGCTATGGCGGCGCCCTTCGCATTGAACAGGCGCGACATTCCGAGTTTTCGTCCTAACAGCGCGTTCATCATCGACCTCGCCTATACCTTTATCTCTACATCAACACCGGCAGGAAGATCAAGCTTCGAAAGCGCGTCGAGCGTCTGCGGAGTCGAGTCGTAAATGTCAATCAGACGTTTGTGAATGCGAGTCTCAAACTGCTCGCGTGACTTTTTGTCGACATGCGGTGAACGGAGCACCGTGTAAATGGTCTTCTTCGTGGGCAACGGCACCGGACCCGCGATTCGCGCGCCGGTACGCAGCGCCGTTCGGGCAATCTCTTTAGTCGACTTGTCGAGCGAGTAGTGATCGAATGCCTTGAGCCGTATCCTGATTTTCTGTGTCGGGGTAGTCATATTGTTTTTTCTGTCCTCATCCTCACTCAATGATTTCCGAAATGACGCCCGCGCCGACGGTGCGACCACCCTCACGAATGGCGAAACGCAATTCTTTCTCCATCGCGATCGGCTGCAACAACTCTACTTCTATCGCCACGTTGTC
>CAIYYT010000028.1 GCA_903930455.1 uncultured bacterium
CTGATGGCTTCCGGTTTTCTTTTGCATCTGTCAGTGATTTCGGTTTAGTTAGCGTCATGGCAACCAACGGCACCCTTTATCTCGTCGCGACGCCCATCGGCAACCTTGAGGATATCACCATGCGAGCCGTCAGGATATTGCAGGAAGTTGATCTGATTGCCTGCGAGGATACGCGGACGTCCAGAGTGCTCTTGAATCACTACGGCATCAATAAGCCAGTAGTGTCATACCACAACTTCAATGAGCGGCAAGCGTCGGAGCGGATCATCGGCAGAATTCTCGAAGGGCAGAACGTAGCCGTGATATCGGATGCGGGGACACCATCAATATCAGATCCGGGATTTATCATCGTGCGGGAGGCGGTCAGGCAAGATATCAATGTTGTCGCTATTCCCGGTCCGGCAGCGATGATCATGGCCGTGGCGGTCAGCGGGCTGCCAACCGACGCGTTTATTTTCTATGGCTTCCTCCCTCAGACCTCCGGCAAACGGCGTGCGATATTGGAATCGCTGGTGGATCGGCGGGAGACAATGGTGTTCTATGAGTCGCCATATAAGATTCATAAACTGCTGAATGAAGTTTTCGAAGTGATCGGCAACCGTAAGGCGGCGCTGTGTCGTGAGATGACGAAGAAATTCGAGGAGATCATCAGGGGGGATATTGAGACAATTCGCGGCCAGTTAGTCGAGAAGAAAGTGAAGGGGGAGTTGACGCTGGTAGTGCAGGGAAAAGTGCGGAAAGACATGTCTCTATAGACTGGTACCTGTGCCGTATCGCGTCGCGTAAGCATGGGAACAGAAGAGCTGAGCGTACATTCGTGAGAATTCTGTTGTAGATTGTGATCGTGGGCATATATTCACCGTCCGAGTATGCATCCTGAGATCTTTCATATCGGTTCATTGGCTCTGAGAAGCTATGGTTTAACGCTGGCGATATCGTTTTTTATCGGGCTATGGTATGTCATCAAGCGATCGCAGCGGGAGAACGTCAACGTCAATTTCATGATGAATTTCGCGTTTGTCGTGATCTTTGCCGGGCTGATTGGCGCACGCCTGGCGTTCGTGCTTTTCCATCTCAGCGATTTTGCTTCCGACCCTCTGTCAGCGGTCAATCCTTTCGGAGCCGGTGGGCATTTCGGAATCATGGGGATGAATCTGTATGGCGGCGTGCTGCTGTCGATTATCAGTGGCTACATCTATGTCAGAAGGAAGAAGCAATCGCTCTGGCACGTCTTCGATATTTTCGCACCGACAGTTGCTCTGGGCATCGGGATTACACGCATCGGTTGTTTCTTGAACGGCTGTTGCTTTGGTGTGCCGACTGATCTTCCGTGGTGTATCCATTTCCCTGAGGGGTCGATTCCTTATTCGCAGTTTGGAGATGCCTGTCTGCATCCAACGCAACTCTATTCATCGCTATACGGGTTCCTGCTCTTTGTGGCGCTGCATTACTTCGACCGGCGCAAAGCGTTTTACGGTTCAACTTTCGCGATGCTGCTGATGGTTGAGGCATTTTTCCGATTTGTGATTGAGTACGTGCGCTACTACGAGCCGGAGATGATCATTCATTTCGGCGGCGTGTCATTCACCTATAATCACCTAATCGCGCTCGGGCTGTTTGCGCTCGGTCTTGCGCTCTGGGTAACTCTGCGCAAGCGACCGGAACTCGGAATTCGCTGAATAATCAAGACAGTGATTTGGGCAATCAACAGGTGTGGTACTGAAAAAGATTAGGGGCACGGTTTTCCGTGCCCTTGTGTTTGCTGCTCTCTATATCTGGGCGAGAGTCTTGCGTTCTTCGCCCGAGAGTATTTTC
Source organism: uncultured bacterium (assembly GCA_903930455.1). GTDB lineage: Bacteria > Zixibacteria > MSB-5A5 > CAIYYT01 > CAIYYT01 > CAIYYT01. The sequence continues at coordinate 1,816 of CAIYYT010000028.1, forward strand.
GACAAATCGAGATAGATCAACAAACGATCCTCTAGTTTAGCGACGCCGCGGATATAATCCGAGTCGAGCGAACTCACCACTTCCGGCGTTGGTTCGATCGTCGAAGCCGGAATCCGTAACACCTCACTAACACTGTCAACCACCATACCCATCACCTGACCGGCAATGTCTACCACCACGATTCGCGTGTTCTTGTCGTGATCCGCCAGTTCCATATTGAAGCGTTTGCGGATATCGATGATCGGAATCACTTTCCCTCGCAAGTTAATGATCCCTTCCACAAACTCCGGCGCCCGTGGTACTCGCGTGATATCAACCATCCGGTTGATCTCCTGTACCTTCAGAATATCTATACCAAACTCTTCCGTGCCAATGTTGAAGCTCACCAACTGCAAAATCTCCTCGGAATGCTTCGCCGCCGACACGGTTGCTTTGTTCTTATCTTCCATTTCGGCTCCTTCCGCCTTACGCGTTCACCTTGAAGCGACCAACCATCTTCTGCAAACCTTCCGCCTGACGATTCAACTGCTCTGCCGCCGCCGCCGATTGTTCCACACCCGTCGCGTTCTCTTTTGTCACTTTGGCAATCCCTTCGACACTGCGGGCAATCTCCTCGGATGCCGCCGACTGTTCCTCCGCTGCCGTCGCAATCTGCTGGATCATGTCCATCACCTTCTGCGAATACGTGGCGATTGCCGTCAAGCTCTCACCCGCTTTGTCTGCCAAC
>CAIYYT010000029.1 GCA_903930455.1 uncultured bacterium
AATCCGAGAATCATCAGGCAGCCGATGATATAGACCATCGACGTTTCCTGACTGATAAATGCCAACATCAACAATCCCAAACAGTCAATCGCCATCCCGAGCGATGACAGCGTGCGCGGCTGAATGCGATCGGAAAGCTTGCCAGCGTACGGCGAGAAAATCGCCTGCATCACCGGCTGTGCAACCAGAATCAAACCCGCTTCGCGTGGCGAGAGGCCGCGCAACTGCTGCAAATACAAACTCAGGGTGAAACTGATCGCGAATGTGGCGGCGTAGTTGATCAACGCCGCCAGCGACGAAAATGCAAACACCGCATTGCGTCGGAACAGATCGATATCAAACAGCGGCGCTTGCGTGTGCGATTCATACATTACAAACACGATAGCGCCGATGATACCCGCTGCGGTCAGCGCCCCGGCCAGCAGACTTGGCAGGGTGGAGAATCCATACATGGTCAACAGCAGTGACGCCCCGAGAATGGCCGAACCCACGATATCGAACTTGGTTTTCTCGCTGTGTTCTTCATGATACTCCAGCATGAAATATGTCAGCGCCAAGAGTATCAAAGCCAGCGGCACATACAGCCAGAAAACATATCGCCACCCGAACTGTTGCGTCAATAATCCGCCGATGAGTGGTCCGACCGACAATCCGAGGTAGGTCGCGCCGGAGACAATTCCGATGGCCTTCCCGCGCATTTCCGGCGGCACAATCGATACCAAAATTGGCATCGCCGTGGCAAACAGCATCGCTGAAGCGACACCTTGGAAAACTCGTCCGGCGATGACCATCGCTCCCGACAATGAACTTCCGAGAATCGCCGAAGTGATCATCAACAGGAACAAGCCGATCACGAAGATCCGCTTCTTGCCATACAGATCACCCATACGCCCAAACGGAATCAACAGCGTTGCCGCGGCCAGTAAATAAGCGGTGTTAATCCACCCGAGCGACACCGCTCCCATCGAGAATTCCTTCCCGATCGACGGCAACGCGACATTCACCGATGACGACATAAACGGCCCGATAAACGAGGCAATCGTCATGACAATCAGCGCGGCGCGTGTACGGGATTGACCAGAAGTCGTAGAGCTCTCCTTGTTGCCGGGGAAATATCAAGACCGAAACGGTCTTGACCTGTCCGGCAATATACCCGCAATATGTTGCATACCAATATATTACGTCAACAATAACTCTTGTAGCGCTCCCACGAAATAATTCTTGCGGATTTCTTGTAACTTTCCTATGCTATCGTCGTAATATCATTATGATATCATAAGGAGATATGAATGATAAAAGAACTCGAACGCAAAGTAATCTCTGGATGGGCCATGCTGGCCATCCTGATCCCGATCGCCATCGGCGCGATCCTCTGGATCTCTTTTGTGATGCCGGAGGTCCACAAAGTTTGGGGCGCCGTCGTCATGATAATCGACTTCATCCTGTTGGCAGGGCTATTTATGGTAAACCCTAATGAGGGCCGCGTACTTCAGCTTTTCGGCAAGTATGTCGGCACCGCCAAAATGGAAGGTTTACGCTGGGCAAATCCATTCTACAGCAAGAGACGGATTTCCTTGCGCGTGCGCAACTTCGAGACCAATCGTCTTAAGGTGAACGACATCGACGGCAACCCGATCGAGATCGCCGCAATCGTGGTCTGGAAAGTTGTCGATACCGCCGAAGCTTGTTTTCAGGTTGACGCCTACGAACAATTCGTCGCGATCCAAAGCGAATCCGCGGTGCGCAATCTGGCGACTCAGCATCCCTACGATTCGCACTCGGAGGAAAAGGTCTCGTTGCGCGGACACACCGCGACGATCTCCGATCAGTTGCGTCAGGAAATCGATCAACGGCTGGAGAAGGCCGGTGTGGAGGTGCTCGAATCGCGCATCAGTCATCTGGCGTATGCTCCCGAAATCGCCGAAGCTATGTTGCGTCGCCAGCAGGCGGGCGCAATCATTGCCGCGCGGACGTTGATCGTCGAAGGCGCGGTCAGTATGGTCGAGATGGCGCTGCAGCAACTGTCGGCCAAGAAGATTATCGAGTTTGATGACGAACGTAAAGCCGCGATGATTTCCAATTTGCTGGTTGTGCTCTGCGGTGAAACCAACACACAGCCAGTGATTAACACGGGCTCCCTTTACCATTAGACGCCATGGCAGAGCGCAAATCATTCTTGCTCAGGGTCGATCAGGACCTGTTGCTGCATCTGCAACGCTGGGCGGATGATGACCTGCGCAGCCTCAACGGTCAGATCGAATTCCTGCTGCGAAAAACTCTCCGTGACTCAGGCCGAGCCAAGACAGACGCGCGGCCTGAGGGGGAGAAATCGGAAGAGTAACCGCACTGAGTATTTGACCCAGTTAGGCGGGTCGAGAGCAATGAACTCTCGACCCACATTTCACAGAAGACCGCTATTTCAATAACACCATCTTCCTCGTCGAGGCGAGCTGATCGGCCTGAATACGATAGAAGTACACACCGCTGGCTACCCGTTGACCATCGTCCCCACAACTGTTCCACACTACCTGATGAACTCCAGCCTGCAACGGCTCGTTGACTAGTGTGCGCACTCTCTGACCCATTATGTTGAATACCTCCAGCGTCACCACTGAACTTACTGGCAAGGTAAATTCGATGTTCGTTGATGGGTTGAATGGGTTGGGGTAATTTTGCTTTAACTCAAACGACTCAGGCAACGCTGCTGAGCGCAATTCCTCATCGCCTTTATCCTTGGCGGCAAATCCCGAAACGCCCCTGATCGATTCAATGAGTTTGCCATTGAGATAAACCAACCGTTGAGTCGCCTGGCCGTCTATCCAGCGCAACATCGCCTGAACCCTGACCTGTAGGTTAATCCCGTACAACAAAGCTATTGCCACACGTGGATGATTCTTCTGCAGTTCCCTTGCCACGAGACCATACTCACGAATCAGTTGATCGCTCGCGATCGGCCGTTTGATAAACCCATTTGTTCGATATAGACCAACCAGGTCTGCGAGGGCGGTCGCTCCTTGCACCGGATTCGTCAGGGCCGCCAGATCGAGAACTCTCCCCTGACGATAATATGCCACCGGCGAGTGGGCGACCATGAAGTTTTTCACCACCGTGTACATGAACTTGTCCGTGACAACCAGATTCGACATTGTGAACCCCGGAATCTGCGACAGAAAGGGAACAACGCCATCCGGGACCGTCATCGAGTAAGTGTGGTACGGGTCAATCGCTTGGCCGTTGATCGTAACGCTTGAGTAATCAACCCGCGAACCGGCTGGATTGGTGGAAGTGTAAGCGAATGACACATTTGATCCGTGCATGAAGAAGTCCTCCGCATACGGCAAGTAGTAAACCGCAAATTCCAACCCCGCCAAGAGTGACGCGCCGCTGGTCTGAAATGTCGCCAGCTTGAGACCAAGCCCCGATGTCTCGTCAAATCCATACGGCACTGCCCGAAACACATCGTTACCTACCACCGCTCCCGCCCAGATATCCTGACTGATAAACCCTTGCGGCTGGACAGCCATGTCAGTACCGGTCGCCCCGCGAAAAGCATCCGACACCAGGTTGCCCACCGGATTGTCCTTGACCAAACCGTTGCCGAGTTTTGCGTCAAGATCAATCGCGGCTCGGGCAACCGGAGCCGAAAACACCGGACCAAAGCGCGGGTCGGCTTCGACGCCCGCCGCCAACGACGCCAACATGCCGCTGATCGTCGGCTCGGCGGGAACATTCTGATCGACCGGCATAAGCTGATAGTCATACCCGGTTACAGAGCCCCCATTGACAAACAGGTGCAGCTTGCCAAGATAGTGCGCGAATTCCCCCGCCTGTATGACCAGCGTATTGCCGATCTTAATTGGCTGATCAATTTTCGTGTGCGAGTGCCCCCCCACAATCACGTCGATCCCGCTCGTGTAACTGGCAACCGCCTCGTCCATATCGATTCCCAGATGCGATAGCAAAATCACCACGTTACAACCATGGCCGATCTTGAGTGAGTCGATCCATTTCTGTGCCACATCCAAAGGCGGAATGACCGACAGCGGCTGAGGATTGGACTGGGAATTTGTGGCGTCGGTAGTCAGCCCGAAGATACCGACCTTAACGGCGCCGTACTGCTTGATAGTATATGGCTGGACGAAATACCCCATCTCCGGATCGGCCGTCATGTCGAGGTTAGCGCACAGCACCGGGAAACCACTCGCAGGGAATCCCGCCGCGTTCAGCTCGTACTTCAGCGTCGATGAGTACAAGTCGAACTCATGATTTCCGAGCGTCAGAGCATCGTATCCGAGGGCTTTCATGATCTCAAGCTCTGGGATGCTGAGGTACTTTTGGAACATAAAGTCGCCGACGGAAATATCACCGGCATTTAGGAGCATCACATTTGGTTCGGTCGCTCGGTTCATGCCGACGAGCGTGGCGACCCGCGCCATGCCACCCCACATGCCGTTGCCGGACGCATCTTTCGGCCCGTACGGCAGTAAATGCGCATGCGTGTCGTTCAGATGCAACACCGTCAGCGTCTCACCAAAAGCACTTGATACCAGCAGGAATGCGATCAGTCCGGCCCACAATAACAATCGTTTCATAATTCTTTCTCCTAGTTGTGAAATTGGTGAGTGTTTTTGAAAACAGGCCGTAGGCAGGCCCTGTGCCAATGAACGTTTCATACTTTGTTCTCCTATGTGTAGAATCGGCTGGTGTCCACGAGAACAGCCATAGGCAATCTCCGTGCCAATAACCAAACTCCAAACTAACCCCTTGGCGCACAATCATGGAGGAGTCCCATAATCATGATTTTGATTCCTGCGGACGAATGTCACGGGCATAGTAAATATCCATTTCGATTACTTGCTATCCACACACTTCGACGATGACCGAAGCTGTAGGAGCGACTTTAGTCGCGACAAAGAATCCTCGTAGTTCCCCGCGCCGTCAGGAATCCCTTCCTGACGGCCTTGTTTGGTTCGTAGTGCGGGAAGTTGTAGGAGCGACTTCAGTCGCG
>CAIYYT010000030.1 GCA_903930455.1 uncultured bacterium
CAGGCATTTGGCATTACGGTCAAAGATACCGGCATTGATCTGACCGGCGATATCGCTCATGTGATCGACAGAGGTTATCGTCCCAACAAGATCGCCCAAACGTCTCGCGTTGGCATTAAAGATGGACAAGAGAAGCTCTGGCGATTCTATGAAGCTGAAAACAAATTTGTATCTGGCAAATAGGAACAGACCGTAACCTCTCACCATTTACTGACACATACGTGTCGCACAGGCGTATAAGTTAAACATGAGAGTGGCGGCATTTATGCTTGCCATTCGGCGGGTGGTGGATGTAATTCTCCTGCGCGGCGTGTATGTGTAGGATGCGGATCTCGCACCCGCCGATTCGAATGGAACAGTGTGCCTCACTGTGAAATGCTGAAAGCTCTGTGACGAAGTCGCGGGCGATGGAGGAACTACGAACTTACAACAGATACTGATCAGCCTGCCGATTCTGTTTTTCTCGCTGACAGTGCACGAGTTCTCGCATGCTTGGACGGCGAACCGCCTCGGAGATCCGACCGCGAAATATATGGGACGGTTGACGCTGAATCCACTCGTGCATTTTGATCTGATGGGGCTTCTCATGATGGTCGCATCGGGGTTCCGCTTTGGCTGGGCAAAGCCGGTGCCGATCAACCCTGCCAATTTCCGGGACTGGCGCCGAGGCATGTTTCTGGTCAGCATAGCTGGACCGGTATCAAATCTCATGATAGCGGCTGCGACTGCGGTTGTGTTCCATGCCGTCGCCTACACCCATCTGGGAGATGCCGACGCTACCGTTCTGTATCGATTTCTCTATTCGATGATCTTCATCAACTGCGCGCTGGCGTTTTTCAATCTGATTCCCTTGCCTCCGCTGGATGGCTCGAAAGTGCTAATCTCGATTTTGCCGCCACATATGGAGGTACTTGCCGACTCGCTGGAGCGTTATGGCCCAATGATACTCCTTGTTGTTATTGCTGTTGGGTTCATATTGCCGATTTCGCCGATCTGGATCGTGATCGGACCCTTTGTCGAATTGGCTGTCTCGGTATTCACCGGTATTTCATGATGGTAAGCGAGCGTCGGGTGCCTTGCTCTGCACGATGCGCGATGTTATGCCGCATGCTGCAAGCAAGCATCAAAGGCTATGTTCCAGAGGACAGGACGCAGCCATGACATGGTTCCCATTTAGGATAGTTCTTGCGCCTGTCACGATGGTGATGGTGGCAATGATAAGCGGGTGTGCTGCCGGAGCGGCGATGTCGGACACAAGCGGAACAGAGAATGCGCTTGCGGAACTGGCGCAACAACAGCGGTCGGAGTTGACAAGCTATGCAGCGCTGCTGCGCGTAAAGATGCGGCATGAAGGGAGAATCGATGACTTCCGCGCCGAGATATTTGCTGGCGGGGATTCGCTATTGTCGGTGTATGTGCGCGGATCGCTCGGCAAAGCGGCGTTTAAGGCGCTTCTCCACGGTGATTCACTTCTGATCTACTTCCCCTCAGAACGCAAATACTTCTCGGGCTGGCGCCACGACATTGAGACCGGCGAACTGCACGACACACGTTATGTCGTGGACTACCTGTTTGATCTCTTGAAGGGGTATGTTACTTTGCCGGACAGCAGTTTGTGGTCAAGTCACATCGTCGCAAAAAGCGACAGGATGCAATTGGTGACCGATGATCGTGCGCACCGCTGTGGCTTGCGTGTTGATCTTTTGGTTGACAGGCAGAAATTTCCCTATCAACAGTTGAAGTCATTGGAACTTCGCTCCACGAGCGACAAATTGCGGATCAATGTGTTGGTGCAAAGCTCCCACTACAATAGACAGATTCCGGCTGAGAAGTACGGTATCGATCTTCCTCCGGCGACAATCCAGATCAGCAAAGACGATCTTGTCGAAATGCTTACAGGTGTTGCGCCGTAGAGATCGCACTGCGAAGCAGTTTGACAAAGCCCCCATATTGTCATAGCTTTCTGATCGAGTTATGGAGTGATTGAAGCGAGATTATGATCATCCGTCTGCTGAAGTACTTCGCGCCTTATTGGAAACAACTGGCACTGTCACTGCTTTTTGTGCTGCTCTTTGTGGTGACTTCGGCAGCTATGGTCTATCTGGCGACCTCCTTGATCGGTTCGTTGTTTACGACAGGCGCGCCCGCGGCCGATGTCACTACCGCAGTGACATCGACTGGATTCTTGGACAATATCAAGGCTTCCGTAGCCAAATTGGTCGAAACTTGGCTACTGACCGGCGATCGCTTTGTCGATTTGCGAAATCTCTGTATCGCGCTGGTCATCATTACGCTGTTCAAAAATCTGTTTTTCTTCCTGCAGGGGTTCTATGCGGCATTTGTTGAGCAGGGTATTACGAAATCGTTGCGTGACCAGATCTACCAGCATCTGCTAACGCTATCCCTGCAGTACTTTCACCGCAGTCGCACCGGGCACTTGATATCCTGCGCTATCAATGATGTCGCCAAGATTCACGAGACTTTCGACAACACGATCAACAGTCTGATTCGCGATCCGCTGCTGATCGTGGTTTATCTCATCATCATGGTGATCGTGAACTGGCAACTCACGCTGGTGACGCTGGCGGTCTTGCCGGTTATCTATTTTTTGATCTACGAGCTTGGTAAGGTAATTCGTCGTTACAGCGCGCGCGCACAGGAAGCGATTGCCGATGTTTCCAGCTCGCTTGAAGAAACGATCAATAATATCAGGATCGTGCGCGCATACTCGGCGGAGGAGCATGAGGCGCACAGATTTATGAAGCGTACCGGTGACTATTTTCACACCATGCTCAAGATCAATCGCCTGCGTTTGACCTCAACACCGATCAATGAATTGCTGGGTGTTGTGGCGGTGGTGATCATTCTCATCTGGGGGGGGAGCAAGGTCTTGCATCAGCAGTTCTTGGAGCCACAGCAGTTCTTGCTTTACCTGTTCTCGATGTACTCGATTATTGCTCCGGCAAAATCGGTGTCGAGTATTCATGTGAAAGTCAGTGAGGGATTGGCGGCGGCTAGGAGAATCTTTGATCTGCTTGATACCAAAGCGCAAACCGTCGAGGTGGCACAGCCGGTCGAGCTGCGCGAATTCAAGAAAGAAATTGTGTTTGACCGCGTCTCCTTCAAGTATGACACGGGGGACATCGTGTTGGACGAAATCAATTTCAACGTCAAGAAGGGGCAGATCGTGGCGATTGTCGGGCCGTCCGGATCGGGTAAATCGACTCTTATCGATATGGTCTGCCGCTTTCACGATCCTCTGCAGGGAACGATCAAGATCGATGGCGTTGATTTGCGGGACGTGTCGTTCAAATCGCTGCGGAAATTGCTGGGTGTTGTGACGCAGGAGACGATTCTGTTTAACGACACCGTTGCCAGCAATATCGCGTACCCGTTAGCAGCGCCTAATCGTGCACTCGTTCAACAAGCAGCAAAAGCGGCTAACGCGCACCAGTTTATCAGCGACATGCCGAATGGGTACGATACCGTCATCGGCAATCGCGGCATGATGGTCTCCGGAGGTGAACGGCAGCGGCTGGCAATTGCGCGGGCGTTGATGAAGGACCCGCAGATATTGATCTTTGATGAAGCGACGTCATCGCTGGATACAGAGTCAGAGCGTCTGGTGCAGGAGGCCATCGACCGTCTGATGGTTGGTCGCACGACAATTGTCATTGCACATCGGCTGTCGACGATTCTGCACGCCGACTTGATCCTAGTAATGAAAGATGGGCGCGTGGTGGAACGCGGGAGTCACGAAGAACTGATTCGACAGAACGGCGTTTATCGCCGCCTGTACGACCTGCAATTCGAAAGGAACAATGCTGTCACGGTTGGAACGGAAAGCGCCACGTCTCGCAAGAACCCTGAAGGAATTTGAAAACCAGTTCAAGTGGCTGGTGATCTGGCTCTTTCTGTTGGTGTTCCGGCAAGGAAGTGCGCGTAAGCAGCGCCTGTTTGACCCGCGTCAGGTACGCCGCGTGCTATTCTTGCGGCATGACAAAATCGGCGACATGGTCGTTACCCTGTCGACATTCCACACCCTCAAACGCTTCTATCCGCAAATCGAAATAGGTGTCCTTGCCTCCCGAGCCAACGCGCTGGTCGTGAAGAACGATAGCTCGGTTAGCCAGGTCTACATCCATCACAAGACTCCGCGCGGTCTGCTCAAAACTTTCCGTGAGATTCGCAGACAGAACTACGATGTCGTCATCGATCTGATGACTGGCGCCTCGGTGACTTCACTGATTCTGGCTACCGCCGCTGCGCCCGGAAGCTACCGATTTGGTGTCGGCAAAGAGGCCTTTGCGCGATACTACGATTTCTACTCATTAGAATCGCGCAATCATGAACAGAAGTTGCACATCAGCGAAGTATTCCGTTCGACCTTAATGCCGTTCGGAATTCAACTCCAGCAAGGTGTGCTCGACGGTAAGATCCAGTTGAGTGCCACCGAGCAGCGACGTGGGAAGGAAATCGCCGACAAAATTCGTGACAAGCGATTCCATACATTGGTACTGCTCAATCCGTCTGCGGGCAAACTTGATCGCACCTGGGCTGCCGACAAGTTCGTCCGGTTGGTCGGTGTAATCTCTCGCGTCTATCCTCAAGTGCAATTTGTGGTCTCGTATGCACCCATCGAAATCAAGCTGGCCAAGCGCATGGCCGCCGCCGGTGGTGACAATGTCTCGATCATCCCGGAAGGATTGTCGATACTCGACATTATCGCCCTGCTGCCCTACATTGATCTCGTGATTTCCGTCGATACGTCAATTTGCCACATCGCTGCCGAGTTGGATGTCCCTCTGATTGCTCTATATTCCGGCAACAATGTCAACTTCTCCCGCTGGCGGCCTTACGGAGAACGTGTCTGGGCGGTCAGATCACCCAATCCCAAGGGCATCGACGGCATCACCCTCGAACAGATTCTCTCTGAGGTCGAGCGACTGATGCGCGAACTCTTCGAAATCGCACCGGTAAGCGTTGGGGTGTGATGGCCACGATTTCAGTCATAGTCATCACCAATAACGAGGAGCATAATCTTCCGCGCCTGCTTGCGTCAGTTAAGTTCGCCGATGAAATCATCATCAACGATTCCGGTTCCCACGACCGTACGCTGGAAATCGCTCGACAACACAATTGCAAAATCATCCAATCGGAGTTTGTCGGCTTTGGCGCGGCCAAACAATCGGCGCTCAATCAGGCCAAATCTGACTGGGTATTGTCCCTTGACGCCGACGAGGAGATTGACGCGACATTGGCAGATTCAATCAAGAAGGCAATCGCCTCGCCACGTTTCGATAGCTATGAAATCAATCGCAAATCGCAGTTTCTCGGACGGTGGATGCTGCATTCGGGTTGGTATCCTGATTATCTCCCCCGCCTGTTCCGACGCGACCGGGGGCGATTTACAAGTGACACTGTGCATGAGCGGATCGAGATCAATGGCGCCTTGGGCAAGCTTGAAGGTCACATTCTGCACTACACTGATCCCGACATTGAACACTATCTCGAAAAACTGAATCGCTACACGACTCTGTCGGCGGACAGCTTGGAACAGCAGGGGAGACAATTCAGGACACTCGATGTTCTAGTCAAGCCACCGGCGAACTTCGTCAAAATGTATTTTCTCAAGGGCGGTTTCCGCGACGGTATCCAGGGATTGATACTCGCGCTTCTGTCGTCGTTTCATGTGCTCTGCAAATATGCCAAGCTCTGGGAACGGCAGCGGCGATGAAGAGAATACTGCTGAGCCGCACGGATGCCATCGGTGATCTGATTCTTACGCTGCCGGTGGCACGCTCAATAAAAGAGGCTTTTCCGGATCATCACCTCACGATGCTGGTATCGGAATACACGGAGCCGCTTTTGGATGGGGAAGAATACATCGACGGCGTCATAACAATTCCCGGTCGGGAATTGGGCAACTACGTCGAAGTAAAAGAGCTAAGCCATTTGTTAAGGGCTGGCGACTTCGATGCGGTCGTGTTCTTTTACCCGCGCTTTTCGCTGGCGCTGGCGGCAAGGATGGCGGGCATAGCCAGGCGAATCGGAACCGGCTATCGGAGTTACAGTCTCTTGCTTAATGAGCGGGTCAAATTACACCGCAAACATTCCGGTAAGCACGAGCTTGACCTGAACTACGATCTGGCGCAGTCCGCATTTCTGGGACTTCCGCATCATGAACCGCATCTTGCGGTACTGGAGCAGGAGACAAGTTCGGCTCAGGCGCTATTGGCCAAGCGCGGCGTCAGTCCCGGTGAACCGTATGTTATCGTGCATCCCTTTTCGCGTGGATCGTCGCCGAATTGGAGGCTGGAAAACTATGTATCCTTGGCGCAGGGACTGGTGGCGTCAAGTGTCAAAGTAGTGGTCACCGGTTCGCAGCAGGAGCGCCCGCAACTCGGCAGCTTCTTCACGGACGGCCCAAGCGACGTTGTCAACGTCGCCGGAGAGACTGATTTGCGTCAATTAAAGGGTCTAATCAAGGCAGCGGCGATGGTGGTCACGTCCAGTACCGGGCCGATCCATATCGCCACGGCTGTCGAGACTTTCGCGGTTGGCATCTATCCGCCGGTGGCCGCCTTGTCCCCGGTACGCTGGGGACCGCGCGGTGGTGCAAACAAGCTCTTTGTTCCAGAGGTAACTCCTAATGAGGGGCAAACCGGGAGCTTGATGGACGGAATCAAAGTTGAGAATGTGTTAGCTTTCATTTTGTCGAAACTGCAAGCCGATATTAGATTAAGGAAGCAGTAAAACCCGTACGGAGTCGATTAGGTGTTTCCCAGCGTGTCCAACAACCTGACCAAGTATCACCTGCCACCGGGAGAGATGAACCTCGCCGAGTTCATCATCCACATCGAGGCGATGAACGCCAATATCACCATTCCGGTCGTTCGCAAAGCCTTCGAGTTCTCCAACTGGGCGCATAAGGGGCAGAAACGCAAATCCGGAGAGCCATACGTCGAACATGCTCTCAATGTCGCATTCGTTCTCGCCGAGCAGCATCTCGACGGCGCTACGGTCGCGGCGGGATTGTTGCACGATGTTGTTGAAGACAGCGAGGTCAAGATCGAGGACATTGCGAAAGAATTCTCCCCCGAGATTGCGCAGCTTGTGGACGGTGTGACCAAGATCAGCGCCTATAAATTCAAGAGCAAGGAGGAGGATCAGGCGGACTATTTCCGCAAGATGCTGGTTTCGATGTCGCGTGATATCCGGGTGATCATGATCAAGCTCGCCGACCGGTTACACAACATGCGGACGCTGGAGTATCTTGACAAAGAACGACAAGTAGAGATCGCCATGGAGACTCGTGATATTTATGCGCCGCTGGCGCACCGGTTTGGTATGGCGAAAATCAAGTGGGAGTTGGAAGATCTGGCGCTCAAATACATCAAACCTGACGTCTACCACTATCTGATGGAACGGATTGACCTCACCCGCACGCAACGCGAAGAGTATATCAAGGAAATCGCCGAGATTCTCAGCAAGTCGCTGCAAGCCGACGGGCTGGTAGCTGAAGTGACGGGTCGCGCCAAGCACTTTGACTCGATTTATCGCAAGATGCTGAAGCGTGGCAAACCGTTTGAGGAAATCTACGACCTGATTGCAATGCGAGTGGTGACGCGGTCGATCAAGGACTGCTATCATGCGCTCGGCGTTATTCACAATCTCTGGACGCCGGTGTCCGATCGGTTCCATGACTACATCGCCACTCCCAAGCAGAACATGTATCAATCATTGCATACGACAGTGGTCGGTCCTAACGGCAGGATGGTTGAGATTCAGATACGCACGCAGGGGATGCACTATGTCGCCGAATTTGGAATTGCGGCGCACTGGCTCTACAAGGAAGGCAAGCACACGCTCGCTGAGTCCGACCGCCAATTGTCATGGTTGCGCGAGGTAATCGATTGGCAGAAGGATATGACCAATCCGGCTGAGTTCATGGAGTATCTCAAAACCGACCTGTTCCATGATGAGGTGTACATATTTACTCCCAACGGTGAATTGAAACATCTCCCGCAAGGGGCAACCGCGCTCGATTTTGCCTTTGCGATCCACAGCGATGTTGGCACCCACTGTAGCGGCACCAAGATCAACGGTCGTCTTGTGCCATTTGATACGCCGCTGAAATCGGGTGACGAGGTGGCGGTGATGACGTCGCCACACTGCGAGCCGGCATTGGACTGGCTCAAGATTTGCAAGACGACGTCGGCCCGCTCTAAGATCAAGAAGTATATGAAACAAAAGGGGTTCGAGCACGCTCTGGCTCTGGGCAGAGAAATCTTCGACCGCGCTATCAAGAAACGCGCCACCAAGGCTCCGGGAGACGAGTTGGTTCTCGATGCGGCTATGGCCTTGTCGTATACTTCCGTCGATCAGATGTTTGCGGCGCTTGGTAGCAGCAATCTGGCTATCACTACCATCATGGCCAAGCTTTATCCGCCGGAGGCCGAGGCGCCGGAGGAAAAATCGATCATCAAGAAATTTGTCGATCGCGCTCGCGGCGGCAAGGGGATCAAAGTCGAGGGCTTGAGCAACATGATGTTTCGTTTTGCCCTCTGCTGCCAGCCCGTACCGGGCGAGAAAATCATCGGCTTTATCACCCGCGGTCGCGGAATCACGATTCATCGCCAGGATTGCGTTAACGCCATCATTGCCGCGCAAGAGCCGGAACGACGCGTGGAGGTATCTTGGGATGTCAGTCCTGGGCAGGGGTTTCTGGTTCGTATCACGGTTGTGTTGGAGTACCGCAAGAACATCCTCTATGATATCACGCAGGTCATCTCAAACACCGACGCTGAAGTGCGCGGTGCAGAGTTGAAATCCGGTGAAGCCGCCTCCGTGGCGCATTTTGTGGTGGAGATCAAGAATATTTCGCATCTGCATCGTGTCACCGAGAATATCCGAAAGAAGATCAAGGGCGTTATCAAAATTGACCGCTCTCTCGGTGGTGATACTGAACCGACGGACGAAGGCAGTTGATATGACCCAAACACAATGCCCGAAATGCGGCGCTCCGCGCGAGATACAGCACCAGTTTTGCCCGACCTGCGGATTTGATTACCGCCATACGAGAAGCGCTGAGCCGGCGGTTCCTCGGCAGTCGAGCCGCGCTCGTCGCCGCGAGTTCATCGTTCTGGCAGTGGTTGTTATCGGTACAGCCGTCGTTTACAATGTCGTAGCAGCCCTGGTTGGACATGATCGGTCCATTGCTTCTGCGACCTCTGCTGCAGCACCCATTCTGCAAAGCGTGATCCAGGCGGGGCACGGTTTTATGGATCAAGAGATGTACGACAAAGCGATTCTACAGTACGAACAAGCGCTGGCGATGGACTCGCTGCTACCGGACGTCATGGTTGATCTCGGGGCTTGCTACCATGCTATTGGCGAAAACGACAAAGCCGATTTTCAGTTCCGCCGGGCGTTGGCAATCAATCCTAAGCATCCGGTCGCATTGTTCAATATGGGTGTCGTCAGCCTCACCGTTGGCGATACCGCCTCAGCCCGGGATTGGTGGACGAAATATCTGGATGTTGCCACCGACCAGCAGCAGATGCAGGCCGTGCGCGAGCAACTCGGCAAAATGTAACGCCTTGTCTGATTCCCGCGAAATAACGCTCAGGTCACTCCTCTCGGATCTGCTTGATTTTGTCTATCCACCGCAGTGTAAGATATGCAAACAGGGATTTGAATCGATTGATGGCAACATCTGGCTTTGCGAAACATGTCGCAAACTGATGCAGGTGCTACCACTGCCGGTCTGCCCGGTTTGCCGAACGCCGCTTCCCGATCCCGACCGTTCCTGCAACAAGTGCCGCAAACTCGTGGCGATCAAATGGATCTATTCGCTGGGCATGTACGACGAATATTGGTCACATCTAATCAAGGCCTTCAAGTACACTCCTAGACCCGATCTTGGCAAGTATCTGGCGAAAATGCTGGCCGACAGCTTGCGAGAATTCCCGCATATGAAAGGAATCGATTCGGTCTGTGCTGTGCCGATTTTTCGGCACAAGGAAGCAAAACGCGGTTTCAATCAGGCAGAGATATTGGCCCGTGAAGTTGCGCAGCAGCTTGAACTGCAATACCTACCTGGTCAACTCGTGCAGATCGACGGTAATCGAGACCAGATTGGGCTAAACTTGGAAGAGCGATTCCGAAACGTTCAGGGAATTTACACCGTAACGGAGGGCTTTGCCCTCAGAGACAAATCAGTTTTGCTGATTGATGACGTCACAACGTCAGGTGCGACTCTTAATGCGGCGGCTGCAGCTTTGCTAGCGGCAGGCGCAAGATCTGTGGCGGCGGCTACGCTGGCGATGGCGCTTGAGGATGACCTCGATCCCGTGGCGCTCTATCAACTCATGTGGGAAGACTTCTAATATGATGGAAGAAGTAGGCCTGTTCCTGAACTACCTTGCTCTGGAAAAAAACCTAAGGGAGAAGAGCATTATTGCCTATCGTCACGATACCGAACAACTCGCGCAGTTTATGCAGCAGTTGGGATTCAAGCGTTGGAGCGAAGTTTCCCGCGCGGCGGTTGTCGAATATGTTGCCACCCAGAGCCAACTGGGACTGGCGCCCTCATCGATAGCACGGCGGATGTCATCCTTGCGTGGATTCTTCCGGTTCCTAATCCGGGAGCGAATCATAACCGGTAACCCGGCGGCGCATATCCAGTCTCCCCGGCTGTTTCGAAACTTGCCGGTGATCCTGTCAGTGCGCGAGATTGATCGTATTCTAACGAAGATCGATCTCAAAGAGAGGGGTGGTTTGCGGGATCGGGCGATCCTTGAAGTGCTATATGGCTCCGGGTTGCGATTGTCTGAAGTGATCAACCTGAAGGGGAGTAATCTCTACCTTGAAGTCGGACATTTGCGCGTTATGGGAAAAGGCGGCAAGGAGCGTTTGGTGCCGGTTGGCGAAGAGGCGTCCGACTATGTAAAACGCTATCTCGCCGAGGGGAGACCCAAGTATGCCTGCGACACCTCTCACGACATACTGTTCCTCAATCGTTTCGGGAAGTCGTTTTCCAGCATGGGGATGTTCAAGTTGATCCGCAAGCGGGTTATGGCCGCGGGAATCGACAAACCCGTAACGCCCCATACATTTCGCCATACCTTTGCCAGCCATCTGGTTGACGGTGGCGCCTCTTTGCGCGCTGTGCAGGAAATGCTCGGACATGCCGATATAAGTACTACGCAGATCTACACCCAATTGGATCGGTCGTACTTGAAGTCCGTGCATAGGGAATGCCACCCGCGTGAGAGGAAGACAAGTGGAGGTCGTCACTAACAAAGAAAACTTTCTGGCCACTTTCCCTCTTAAGAAACAGGTCAGACGTGCCGCCAACAGCATTGCCTTGTTCGACGAAGTCGGAGAGGCAACCTCGCTGGTGTTGGGAGTCCCCGGTTGGGAAGAGACACTGATCTTCAACTTTCACACACTTGACGACCTCTTCAAAATCGCGCTGCGTCACAAGATCGACTTCGTGCTGCTCTGTCCCAAACACAAATTGCCTGAGACCATCGAAATCGTCCGCGCGATCAATAGCCACATGTCGCTCGCCACGATACCTACGGTGATCTACCACAAAGAGCCGACGCGCGAGGAGATCAAGCTCGGTTTGCAGTCGGGAGCAGACGACTATCTCTGGGGCGAGTGGGATGGAGAGCTGTTCCAGTTGCGCATCAAGATGATCAGCGAGAATTCTAGACGCGACATCGGCATCAATCCGACTTCCGAGTTGCCGGGACCGATTCTAATCGAACAGGAGATCAAGCAGCGCCTTGCCTCCGGTGACCAATTCGCCGTCTGCTATCTGGACATCGACAATTTTAAGGCCTACAACGACTATCGCGGTTATTTCTATGGCGATCGCACAATCCGCCTGGTAGCGCGCATCGTCCGCGACATTGTGTCGGATCTAACGCCCGGAAGCTTTGTTGGACATATTGGCGGCGATGATTTCATCTTCCTGCTGCCGACGACGAAGGTTGATGCTGTCTGTACCGGCATCATCAAGACCTTTGACAGGATCATCCCGTACCGCTATGAGGAAGACGATCGCAACCGCAGACAGATCATCACCACAAACCGCCGTGGCGAAACACAAGCTTACGAACTGTTGACCATATCTATTGCCGTCCTGATCGCCAATGGCGCCTTTACTCATCTCGGCGAGATGTCGCACATGTTGACAGATCTCAAATCCTACATCAAGACGCTCTCCGGCTCCAACTACGTAATCGAACGGCGCAAGAAGTACTAGCCAACAACCCAAATCAAAAAAGTCGGAACCCATGCGGGTCCCGACTCTTCCGTCTTGCGCGCAAAGCCGTGATGGCCTTGGTCTGTTTACTTTTCTTTAGTACCGACTCGATACAGCGCGTACATCAATACCGCAAACGGTATGATCGCCCACCAGTCGGCTTCTGCCAGACTCCCTATATAGCTTGAGAGATTCAGTTTAGAATCCAAATCCGCACCCGCTAATCCAGCCAGACAAACTCCCATGATCGCGCCACCGGCGATGAAGCCGGAAGACATCAGTACGCCCGGCGAGAACTCGGCCTCAGTGGCCGAAGTCTTACGCTTTTTATCAACCAGCGTTCGTATAACGCCTCCTGCCATGATCGGCATCGAGGCGGAAATGGGAAGATATAGCCCGACCGCAAAGGGCAATGATGACACCCCCACGAGCTCCATCACCAATGCGAGGAATATGCCGATCAAGACCAATCCCCACGGAAGTTTCTGTGTCAAGATGCCATCGATGATCATGCTAAACAGCCGCGCCTTGGGCGCATCAAACTTGGTAACTTTTTTGCCGTTAACCTCCGATACAGTACCTGCGATGCCCGGATCGACCAGATAACGAATCTGATTGTTCTGATCGACCAGATACTTGCCTGCGAGCACGTCACCGGTCTGTTCCGATACGTAATGCACCCGTAAGGTCTGCCCATCTGGCGCAACCTGTGTTGGCGCATCCGCCGGCATGACGGCAACATATCCGGGATGTTCTGAAGGAACCACCGTAGTGTATGCGTTGTTGAGTGCGATCACGATCCAACCGATCACCAGCGCACTGGAGATCACGCCGATCATGATGGCAATCTGCTGTAGTCTTGGCGTGGCGCCGACAAGATAGCCGGTCTTGAGATCCTGACTGATTGTTCCGCCATTTGATGCCGCTATACAAACAATCGCCGCAGTACACAATGCCATCGCGCGATGCGAAACTCCAGTCCAGCCAACGGCGAGGAAGAGCAGGCAGGTAATCAACAACGTTGCGACCGTCATACCGGAAATCGGATTGGAAGACGAACCAATCTCACCTGTGATACGA
The DNA here is from genome assembly GCA_903930455.1 of uncultured bacterium. Taxonomy (GTDB): domain Bacteria; phylum Zixibacteria; class MSB-5A5; order CAIYYT01; family CAIYYT01; genus CAIYYT01. Next base: position 13,361 of record CAIYYT010000030.1, read on the forward strand.
CTCGATACCGTTACGAAGAAGAATCCGAAGAGCACAATGAGTATTGCTGAGATCGCGTTGATGTGTAGAATCGGCGCCAGCCAGATCGCCACCACGAGTCCGATTGACCCGAATACGACGACCGACATTGGCAAGTCCTGCTCGGTGCGCAAAACTTTCTCCTTTTTAACCTCTCCTCTGCGCGATTCCAGGAAGTTGCTGAATCCTCTGCGGAAGGCGGATATGATCGTCGGGAACGACTTGATCAAACTGATGATGCCTCCGGTAGCCACAGCCCCCGCGCCGATATATAGCACGTATGCATTGCGCACTTGATCCGGCCGCATATTGCGAATCAGATCGGTGGCGGGGAACATCACCGTGTCGATCCCTTCGCCGAAGATCTTGATAGCCGGAATCAAAATAAGATATGAGAGCATCCCTCCCGCGAGCATGTTGGCGGACACCTTGGGGCCGATGATATATCCCACACCAAGCAATTCCGGTGAAATTTCAGCCGACACCGATGCGCCTTTGAAGAAGGTCAGCATGCGATTGGGAATCTCCGCCCACAGTTTCGTGCCGGCGTTGAGGAACTTGTAGACAGCGCCGATGCCGAATCCAAGAAACACGGTCTTCGCCGTGGTGCCACCTTTTTCGCCGACGATCAGCACATCGGCGCAGGCGGTTCCCTCAGGATATGTAAGCTTGCCATGTTCCTTGACGATCAATCCCTGCCGCAAGGGAATCATCATCAGCACACCCAGCATGCCGCCCAAAAGCGACATCACCAGAATCGGCAGCAACTGCATCTCCATACCGAGCAGCAAGAACACCGGCATCGTGGTGGCGACACCAAACGCGATCGACTCACCCGCCGATCCGGTCGTTTGCACGATGTTGTTTTCGAGAATCGTCGGGCGACCAAAAACTCGGAAGAGAGTGATCGAAAGCACCGCCACCGGAATCGACGCGCTGACGGTCATTCCGACCTTGAGCGCCAGATAGACCGATGAGGCGGCGAAGACAATCCCCAGGACCGCACCGATCAAAACCGCGCGCAGTGTGAACTCGCGCTGGGTTTCGTACGGCGAAACGAATGGTTTGAATTCAGGTTGTGACATAATATCCGCTCATACAGGTTAATGACGTGACATCACCGCCAATATCCAAAATCAAACCCTCGCGCGCAACGACTATCACCATCACCCCCCAAGTTTTCTCCCGCCCCCGGGAATACCGACGACCGCCGTTTGTATATTAAACGGATTGCGGCATGTTACGTCTATTGTTGTAGCAACAATAGAAGAATTCGCTTGACAGGAGCTTGGTACTTGAGTATTCTATCAATGCTTCCGAGAGTACCGAGCCATCATTGATAAATCACCGTGCGAGAGCAGGCATGGTCTGGTAGGACAATGATATAGGAGGGAATAGGATGACCAAGAAGACATCCGTCATATTGCTTGTGACGACGGCAGCGGTGTTTGTTGGCGGCTGTACACTGTCGGACATTTGGAAGTGCATAATTGGCTTCTCCAACTGCGGGTTGGGTAGCGCGAACCAGAGCACCGTGGTCACACACGTCGACCCGCCGGTCATTCCGTGCAGATACAGCAAGGTAGCCGAGCCCATCAACGTGACTGTGAGTGGCAGCGCTGACATGAATCCACCAATCCAATACTGTTTTGTGAAGATAACCGGGGCGCAAAACTGGTGCAGCACACCGCAAGCATTCGGCCCCGGCACGACGACGTTGTCCTTTACCGGCTTCGTGCCTGACAACGCCGACTACGAGGTCGTTGTCGCTTTGACGCCCGATACCGCCGTGGCGAGGATTGGAGATCCCAATCAAGCGACTGTGATTAAAAAAGTGCAAATGAACCTGACCATGGCAGGCACGAAGAAATGTCCCCTGATCGAATATAATTGCATGGCTGGCTATGACATAAGGGGACCCAGCGACACGACGGACAACAACAATCTATACAAATATGCAAGAAAAAGATTCTTCGAAGCGAACACGGAGCTAGTGTTTGTTGAGCACAACCTGAGCTTGCAGGCGCAGGTGTTCTCAAGTATGTACGATCCTGGTGGTCTCCTCGAATACCTTCAGAAGACATGGATTCGTCGCTTTTTGTACGATTCCACGACCGCCGACTTCGGCCTGATCGCAATACAGGATTGTGTGAACAGAAAGAACTTCTTTGGCTCGAACGATCCACTTGGTGATTCGGCAGTCGGGCTCTCTGGCGCGATTCCATTTGATACTCTTGGGCGTAATACAGGTTCTTGGTCGCTGGTGTTCAAAGCTACCTTGGATAGTGTTCTCATTCCGTCGAGTAGGCAAACGGGTTACAATCGCACTGCAGTACATGAATTGGGCCATGCTTTGGCCGCGCTGCCCCATCCCGATAAGTATCCGGATCTACACAACGGCGGCGCGAACGCAAATTGCGTGATGAGTTTCATAGAGTATTACAGACCAGCTCCGGGGGCGTTGGCATCAGGAAAGGACAAGTTCTGCAATATGTGCAAGGATTTCCTGGAGAATGTTAACTGGACACAAGGTAAATAGGATTGGTGAAGGAGGAACGATGTTTACAGGAGCAGTTATTCGGCTAATCCATTGTGGGCTGACCACAGCCGTTGCTGTTGCTTGGTGCAGCTTGATGGGTGCCCAACAAGGCAACGTCAGTCTGGAAGCGCCCGGATTGTGCATGAGACTTGATCTGGAGAAACATGAGTACTTGGTTGCCGAACCCATTTTCCTTGTCACCTGGTTAGAGAATATGGGGGCCAAAACAGAGTACTATGGGACTCAGGACTTGATGGACATCACTGTCCAGGACGGGCAGGGTAGGTCGCTGAAGATGAAGGGAATGTTGCCTCCCGAAGAGATGTCCAGCGCGGCAATAAGCACGAGGGGATCAGATCCGGGAAGGGCACGCTCCCGCGGTACATTGCCGCCAGGCGAAGTAACACAGAAAGGCGAGATGAACATACTCTATTTCTTTGGGGAAGGTCAACGAGGATGCGTCCGCTTTTATCTCAGACCGGGCGTCTACTCTGTAACGGCTACTAAGGTGTGTTCGGACACGGCCAGATTTGTGGTGAAAGAACCGACTGAAGCTGATGACATTTCCGCGAAGGAACTTCTTATCATCACCTCGGATAGTTGTCTCACCCCTCGTTTTGCCACCTACGAAAAGGAGTACGAATTCTACGAGAATTTCGTGAAAAGGTACCCAAGATGCGTCTACACGCCTGTCGCATTGGTCTCACTATTGGGACTCGCAGAAACGCCGCCATTTGCTGATCAGCCTGAGCGAAAACAGCATTTCGCGGAGTACCTGATTGCCAATTTCCCGGAGAGCGGGTTCGCCTACCGGGGTCTGCTCGCCCTAAACGCCAGCTCGGTGAAAAGCGATGACAGGGCTGCCGTTGCCGCGGGGATAAGATCACTAAAGCCGCGACTTCTGGGTGCGGACCTTCGCAATCGCGCTGATGAATTGATGAAGCAATTGGAGAAATGACGTGAAGCGGACTGACACCCGGAGTGTACTGAGATGGATTTGCTGCGCTATGGCCGTTGTCCCAATGCTGCTGTTGACTTCTAGCGGGGAACGAATACGGCGCAAGAAGTCGGCCCGCTCGATCAGCGGCAACTGAGGCACACATTCCAGACTGACAAGAGAGAGTATCTGCCAGGGGAACCTATCTTCCTGACCTGTTGGTTAAGAAATGCAGGCAACCGAACTGAATATTACCGCAGGCAAGAAGACCTAATGGATTTTGCGGTATTCAATCAAGAGGGGAAATCACTTAGGAATAGGACAGCCACGGTAGAGGAGAGTCTACTCAGAGGCGGTACCAGTGATGGTTTTGTCCCTGGTATCGGCGGCGCGCACTTTCAAGCGATAAGAATGGGCGAATCTACATGGACAGCGCAGAATCTGCTCGACTTCTTTGGTGAAGGACAAGGCGGCTGCAGCTACTACTTGAAGTCGGGACTCTACAGTGTCACGGCTCTGGGGTTGCCCTCCGACACCCTGTCGTTTCGTGTGGTAGAGCCTAGGGGTTCTTCGGACAGCTCGGCTATGGAGTTGGTTATTCGCACAGCCGATAGCTGTTTCAGTGCCAGCTTCGGTACTTCGGAACTGAAGTTTCGATTCTTCAAGGATTTCGTAGATAGGTTTCCCAACTCAGTATATACACCTTGGGCGGTTAATCACCTCCTCGGAGTATCAACGGTCGATTCCCCGCTCTACGACGCCAGCAAGAGGCAATACTACATCCGCTATATGATAAGCCATTTCCCTGAGTCCGGCTTTGCATGGTCCGCCTTGATCGCCCTTGATCCCTCTATGGTGGGCTATGAAGAAAAGACACAGGTTGCAGCAGGTCTCCGTAAGTGGAAAGCACACTTGGGAGCCGAAGACCTGCGAAAACGCGCGGATGAATTGATCAGGCAATTGGAGAAGTGACGTGAATCAGAGTGACACCCTGAATGTATGGAGACGGATTCGCTGGATAATGGCCGTTGCTACCATGCTGCCCTTGCTTTCCTGCGCCGCAACGAACACGACTCAAGAAGTCGGGCCGCTAAGTCTTCGAAAGCTCCGCGTGAGATTTAAGACCGACAAACAGGAGTACTTGGTGGCCGAGCCAATCTTCCTCACCCTTTGGCTGGAGAATACAGGCAACAGCACAGAATATTATCACCGTAAAGACCTTTGGGATTTTGCATTGCTCGATGAACAGGGCAGGCGACTGGGCTTCAGGGGGACTATTTTCGAACCGGAGCTTTTCCAGCCATACCCCAAGAGTGATTTCGCTCCCCGCGCCATCTTCGATACCCTTTCGGCGAGCAAGGCTACGCGGCGGGGAGCTCTGAACCTATTGGACTACTACGGCGATGGGGGAGCCCGGCACGGCCTTGACTTCTATCTCAGAGCCGGTTCCTACTCCATTGTGGCGACAAGACTGCCGTCCGATACCGCAAGGATCATCGTTGTCGAGCCAACTACGGTGCAAGATAAAGCCGCCATGCAGTCATTGGTTGACGAGGCCGACAACTTCTTCGATGCCCGCTTCAGGACCGCTGAACTCCAGTTCGGGTATTTTGCTGATTTCGTCGACAAATATCCCAACTCAGTATATACACCGCGTGCTATCGCCCGCATACTCTTTATGACCAGTGTCGATACGACCATCTACGATAATGCCAAGAACCAGTACTACCTTCGCTATCTGGTCGAGCATTTCCCGGAGTCCGGTTTTGCTGATATCGGGGTGCGTCACCTGGATCCTTCCTCCGTGCCATCCCAGGAGAAATCCGGGCTCATAGAAGGGTTGCGAAGATTCAAGAATCACCCAGGTTCCCCCGACTTGGGAAAACGGGTTGATGACCTTATCGGGAAATTGGAGAAGTAGCGTGAATCAGAGTGACACCCACCGTGTGCTGAGATGGTTTTACCGCGCTATGGCCGTTGTCCCCGCGCTGCTGTCGATCTCCTGCGCCGCAACGAACACATCGCAGGGAGTCGGACCTCTAAGCGGCCGACAACTTCGGGAGCGATTTCGGACAGACAAGAAAGAGTACTTGGTTGCCGAACCGATCTTTGTAACCCAGTGGTTGGAAAACACTGGCAGCCAGACCGAATATTATCATCGCAAGGATCTCTGGGATTTTGCTCTGTTCGATGAACACGGCACTCGAATGGAGTTTAGGGGGACGATTTTCGAACCCGAGCTTATCCGACCTTATCCCAAAAGCGATTACGCCCCCATCGTTGGATTTAAACCACTGAATCCAGGTGAATCCACACCAAAGGGAACTATCAACTTGCTGAATTACTACGGTAATGGAGGCGCCAAGCACGGCCTTGACTTCTATCTCAGGCCCGGTTCCTACTACATCGTGGCAACAAGATTGCTGTCCGACACAGCGAAGATTGATGTTGTCGAACCAACAACGCCTGAGGATAAGGCCGCCATGCAACTCCTGGTCGACGAAGCTGACAACTTCTTCGGCCCGCAATTCGGTACTCCCCAACTACGGTTTGAGTATTTCTCTGACTTCGTCGACAAGTATCCGAACTCTGTCTATACGCCATGCGCTCTTTCTCGAATACTCTTCATGACTGACGTTGACACCACCGTTTCCGATTATGCCAAGAATCAGTATTACGCTCGCTACATGATCACCCATTTTCCCCAGTCTGGTTTTGCCTATCGCGCGCTGTTTGCTTTGGATCCCGCCAATATGAATCCACAAGAACGATCAGGGATTATGCAGGGGCTTCGCATTCTCAGGAGCAAGTTAGAACCTTACGAGGACCTCCGCAAACGAGCGGATGAATTGATTGGGAAACTGGAGAAGTGACACAAATCAGGGAAAGGATAGGGAGATGGTTAGGATATTGATGGTCTGTCTGTTGGTTTGCGGCGCAACCACAGTGGTTCTTGGAGCGTCTCTTGATCAGACTTTGTCGGAGAAAAATCGCAGTTACGCACCCTCACTCGAGGGCAAAGCTGTGATTCACCAAATGATCGGCCAGTTGGAGCGAGCCGTGCAACAGAAGGATTGGGAGTCATTTTCCGCTTTGTTCTCCCCTGACATGGGCGACGCAAAGACAAGTGCGCAGTACCCAGACTTGCAGTCGAGATTTCGCAACATGCTTGTGAGAGATGGGGACACCTCCGATGTTGCCCGAGCAACGAGTCGCAATTGGCGACTCACCGGCTTTCGTAACTTCCGCTTTCAGGTCGATTCTGTGACCCTCAATGGTCAAGATGCAACAGCGTACCTGACAGGTACCTGGTCGAATATCGGTGACGTGCGGAGTCCCGACAGTTTGTTCCAGTTGGGTGTGAATCTGACCAGTGGTCGACCGTGTTTTCGATCGCCAGACGCAGTATTGGCGATCATAGGATCATTTGTGGAAACGGATTCATATCTCAATGGTTTGACAGCAGATAAGAAAGCGGGGTCTGCCAATAGCCCGCGTGAATCGAACACGGCAGCTGGCGACTTCGATTCCCCGCTGCTATTCGGCCCTGTCAACTGGTGGCAGGATCCTGTCGTACCCCGCGTGACCCGCACCGTGTCCCAACAGAAGATAGCGTCGGGATTAGATCTGTTTGGTTGTGTCTCTGGCATCACTTCTTACTTGTACATTGACGCCGATGATTTCGCTGCTGACCTCGTCGCTTCCTCTGACGAATGTTGGAGACGGGTCGTGGTGATGGACGACAAGCAGGAGTACCTTGTGGCCAAGGGGCATTACGGTACCGGCAACACTCTTGAAGATTTCGCTGCCCCTCGCGGCATGGAATTCTGCGGCCCGGGCCTGCTGTATATAACCGAAGACGCCAACAACCGCATCAAGATTCTCTTGGTGTCTACCCAGAGCAACGACCACCTAGATCTGTTCAAGTTCATCACCATGTCGCAGTTCAACCATCCGCAGGATTTGGATGTTTCGTTGCCCAATCAGTACAGCTACAAGCGGACAGTCGTCGTGGCCAACACGGGCGGCAACAATATATTGGCCTTTACCGATGAGGAGCCGCTTGGACATGGCGCGGTTACCGTTCAGAGCGGTATCGGAACCACTGTCGGTGCCTTCAATCGGCCAACTTCGATTGCTTTCGGACGCGATCCGTTGACCAGCGAAAAGACATACTGGTGCTATTTTATTGATAGTGGCAACAAGCGAGTCGTCAAGATTGGCAGCGTTTTCAATGCTCCGAGCAACAACAGCTATGAGGCCTATGACGATTTCCCTGATCCGTTGACTGACCTATCGGGAATCGGCGTCGACAATAAGGGAGAAGTCTGGGTCGTCGACCGCGGGTTGGGAAGAATCTACAAGTTCACGTCCAGTTTGGTTCCAATTGCCACACATGGCATGACCGGTACCGCCGATGGTGAGTATCTCCATCCAACGTCGATCTCGTTTACCGAGGGTTATGAATACGGCGTTGGACCCATTGCCAATCTCGGTGAGGTGGTTCTGGGAGAAGAGTGGGGAGAAGATACCGGCATCAGGCGGTTGGTTTCGGGTACGGAGATTTTCGACCCTCACTTGTACTACTATCCGAAGCTGGCTGACGGAACATCCCCCGCCCATCTCAGCGGCGACTACTTCATTACCGGCTATTCGAACCTGACTGAGCAGTACATCACGCCGAATGGAATCACATACACCAATACGTTCAACGTGCACGCTTCCGGCTTGGAACCCTTCAACTTCACTCTGCCTACCGGTTCGCCGAGCGGTACCTATCGCGTCAAGATCACGGCGCAGTCAATTTATCAAAATTCCAACACCGACAGCATAACCTTGTCGATCAGCGTGGATGTATCGGCCGTGAACCAACTCCCCGTCGTCACCTGCATTTATTTCCCCAATGGCGACACTCGCTTTCAGCCAGACATCGGGCAACCGATCAGCGCCATAGCTCATGACGCCGACGGTTCCATCGCCAACTATTTTTGGAGTTGTGACCCGGCAAATGCCGGCGATTTCTCGAATCCGTATGCTAACCCGACTTATCTCACTGTCTATCCATCGTCGGGTAAATTGATAAACGAACGATTTGTTCGCGTCAGAGTTACCGACAACTATGGACAATACTCGACGTACCGGAGTGTCGACATTGGTCAATGTCCGATAACTCAATGTCAGTGCGACGCCTGCGGTGATGCCAATAGCGACGGCTCGGTGGACATTTCCGACGTGGTATTCTTGATTGCGCACATCTTCTCCGGTGGCGTAGCCCCGGCTGAATGTAACTATGCGAAGGGCAAGGGAGATGCCAATGGCGATGGCAGCGTGGATATTTCTGATGTGGTGTACTTGATTGCCCGCATCTTCTCGGGTGGCCGGCCGCCATATTGCCAAGTCAGGTAATTCGGCAACATTTCAGCAGGAGAAACGCCGAAATCAATCTTTCTTTCCTTTCCCGGGAACATTCAATTCCAGAGTTTGTATTAAAGGTAGCCACTCCAAATAGCGCACGTTTGTTAACAACACAATCTTCCGAGTGGGAGAAAAAATGACCAAGTCTCTGGCGGTTGATCGCGTAATGACATTAAGTACGACATGCAAGCAAGTTGTCGATCGGCAACACACAGGTACATGGCGGAAAGCGACAGGATTGGTTAATATCTCCTCGGGAGGAATGATGCTGACACGCGAAGCGGTGGTGGAAGCACTGGAAGACTGCTACGACCCGGAAATCCCCGTGAACATTGTCGATCTCGGTCTTATCTACGATATTCGTCTTGACGGTACCAAAGTGGAGGTCGATTTTACCCTGACGGCGCCGGGATGTGGCATGGCATACATGATCAAGGATGACATCCATGCCAAATTGAGCGCAATTAATGGTATTGGCGATGTAATAGTGAACATCGTCTGGGAACCGGCCTGGACTCCAGACCGGATGTCCGAAAATGCCCGTAAAGCGCTCGGGTTTGGATAGAAAATAGGACTTGACAGGATTGGAGGGAAAGATTACATTGTTATTGGTTACGGGTTAGCCTTTCCACCCGGCATCGGTAGGATGCAAGTAACTGGTTTTGATGAAGATAGTACCTTACGGGAACCACCCCGAATGACTTGAACAATTGACCATTCTGTTTTCATTATGAGTAGTGTAGTAGTCAATCTAAACCCATTAGCCCTGTGAGGGGGTGTTTTTTGATGAAGCGTTCAATCGCTCTTACTCTTGCAATCTTGATGCTCGTCGTGCCTGCGATGCTTGTGGCAAAGGATGCCGGCAATCGCGATGTCTTTAGATTGGGCAAGGCGGAGTTTAGCTCCCCCACCGAATTTACGGTGCCACTTCAGGTGATCCATGATGAAGACTTGGCCGCGATGGACATTCCCCTGTCATTCTCCAAAGGTGTGACTCTCAATAGCGTGACTTTTGAGGGTACCGCCGTCAAAGATTTCGATGCGAAAATCGCTGGAATCGACAATGAGAAGAACCGCGTTGTGATCGGTCTGATCGGCATGGTTTATTCTCTCAAGGAGAATGCCAATCTGAAGCCGGCTGCGAACGGCGACAACACCGTGGCCGTGCTCCATTTTACGCTGAATGACCCGGATCTCAAGACGCTTGAGATCACACCGTTCAGCGAGGACAATCCGAAGCATGAACTTATGTACGTTTACAACGAGTGGATTAATGACGTTCCGAATGTGCAGTCGCTGAATCCCGATTTCCAGGGCGGTTCAGTCGCTCTTGATTCCCGGACTCCGACCGCAGCTTTGCCGACGGAGTTCGCTCTGTCGCAGAACGTGCCCAACCCGTTTAACCCAAGCACCATCGTGGAATACGCGCTGCCAAAGGACGCGCAGGTCAATATCTCCGTTTACAACGTGCTCGGTCAGCAAGTGAAGACGTTGGTCAATGACATGCAGCGCGCCGGTATGCAGTCCGTCACCTGGGACGGCACGGATGCCAGCGGCGTTTCTGTGGCTTCAGGCGTGTATTTCTACAAGATTCGCGCCGGAGATTTCTCCAATACGAAGAAGATGTTGCTACTGAAGTAATTCGTCGTCGGTTCAGCTAAGGCAGGAAGTTTTAGCGAAACATTGTGAAGACCAAATCGCCCTGCGGGATCACCCGCAGGGCGTTTTTGTTTGATCAACACGGCATTGTGCCCTTGACACTTTTGGGGCGACCAGATAATCTTGTGCCATGCCAGACACGTCCAAGCAACATATCCGCCCGATCGCCTTCTGCGTTTTTCGATCTGACGGCTACTGTTTGTTCTCGAAGGTCATGACGAAGTCAAACGTGAGACCTTTTATCGCCCGCTTGGGGGTGGAATCGAGTTCTGGGAAGCGAGTCGCGCCGCCGTAATCCGGGAGATCAAGGAGGAAATAGGTGTCGAAGTAGATGGACTCAGCTATCTCGGCACGCTCGAGAATATATTCGTGCACAGGGGAGACCAGCTGCACGAAATAGTGCAGGTCTATGAGGGAAAATTCGTAGATTCAGCCATGAATGATCGCAAGCGAATCGTAACCGGCAATGAAGAGGGAACACTATTCAAAGCCATGTGGATTCCCATGGATGTCTTCCGACGTGGAGAACTGATCCTCTATCCGTCAGGACTTCTGGAATTGATCGAACAAATCCCTGAGCCGCTCTCCTGACCTCACCAGCTATTCTTTGATATTCCACGCAATCAAGCGCATTGCTACTTGTGCTGCGATACGATACTGTCTCTAAACCATTCCATCCAGCGCCCGCCCCAACATCTTCAGCACATTCTTCTTACCATCCGCGCCAACCTCGATCTCCGGCCCAACGCATGATGGGCATCCCGACTCACAGGGGCACTCTTTGATCAGCCGACCTGCCGCAGCAAAGATTTCCGGCGCAATACGAAACAACTTCTGCGCGTATCCGACGCCACCGGGAGCGCTTTCATAGATGTAAATCGTTGGTTTCTCAGTGAAGGACGATTTCACCTGTGAGATCGATCGAATGTCGCGCGGATCGCACATCAGCCAGAGCGGCGTCACGATGCCGAGCACATTCGCCAGACCGCGCAGCGAAGCGCCGAGATTTTCGTGTCCAAAGCCGAGTTGCTCGCCGACTTCCGGCTCGAACTCATACCAGAAACTGGTGGTGTGCATCTCGATCTCTGGAAGTGCCAACTTCCCCGACCCGACATTCTCATGCGTATCAAACTTGATCTTCTTGAACAGCACCGTCACATTAGTGATCGAAACTTCTCCCCAGTTAAGAGCACCTTCTTCCTGAATCGTCTCCATCACACGCAAGTCAGCTTTCGTTTCGGCGTCCGTGTAGTAGTCTACCTTGTCTTCCTTGACGTACGCTTTCTTGCCTTGCCAG
>CAIYYT010000031.1 GCA_903930455.1 uncultured bacterium
ATCGAGCGCGGCAACTCGGAGCCAAGAGTGAAAAAGTGGATCGTTTTCTGATCGAGGCGTTGTTCACGACAGTAACCAATGTCAATTTTGACTCCGACAACATTGCGGAGTGGATAAACCGCGCTGCCAAAATTCGTGAAGAGGCGAAAAGAATTTATGAGGGGGCATGCCGGGACAAGAGGAAAGAACCGGAGAAGATGAGCGGCCCGTCGGTCTACCCGCTGACGGGTTCAAAGGCCGACCTCTTGGCCGCAGCCGACAAGATCGGGATCGAGGGTCGTCGGGAGAGCAAGGGCGCCGACGTTATCGGGCTTGAGGAGCTTATCACGTACGGTCTCAAAGGAATGGCTTCCTATGCTGATCACGCCATGATTCTCGATCAGATCGACGAGCAGGTCTTCGCATTCTTCAGTGAGTCGCTGGATTTCCTGACCAGGCCGCATACGATCGACGAGTTAACAGCGATGGTTCTCAAAGTTGGCGAAGTGAACCTGCGGGTGATGGAGCTTCTGGACGCCGGAAACACCGGCGCCTATGGTCACCCAGTGCCCACTCAGGTGCGTGTCGATCCGGTGAGAGGAAAGGCAATCGCAGTCTCGGGACACGACCTGAAAGACCTTGAAGAGCTTCTCAAGCAGACAGAAGGTAAAGGCATCAATGTATATACTCACGGCGAAATGCTGCCGTGTCATGGATATCCCGGCCTGAAGAAGTACAAGCATCTGGTGGGGAACTACGGCGGCGCCTGGCAGGACCAGAAAGCGGAGTTCGACGCCTTTCCGGGTGCGATTCTGATGACTACCAACTGCATCCAAATGCCGAAAGACGGCTACCAAAGCCGAATCTTCACGTCCGGGTTGGTGGAATGGCCGGGTGTCCACCACATAAGTGACCGGGACTTTGCCCCCGTCATCAAGGCAGCATTGGCCGCACCGGGCTTTACGGAGGATGGGTCGGGCAAGACCATTATGGTCGGTTTCGGCCGCAATGCTGTGCTCGGAGTGGCCGACAAGGTTATAGCAGCCGTCAAATCGGGTGCTATCAAGCACTTCTTCCTGGTTGGGGGATGTGACGGCGCCAAGTCCGGGCGCAACTACTACACGGAATTCGTCGAGAAGACACCGAAAGACACAGTGGTTCTAACTTTGGCATGCGGCAAATACCGTTTCAACAAACTCGAGCTAGGCAACATAGGGGGAATCCCGCGCTTGCTCGACGTCGGGCAATGCAACGACGCATACTCAGCTATTCAGATCGCTCTGGCGTTGGCCAAAGCGTTTGACATGGACGTGAATAGCCTCCCACTCTCGCTGGTGCTGAGCTGGTACGAACAGAAAGCGGTCTGCATTCTCCTGACACTACTGTACCTTGGAATCAAAAACATACGGCTCGGCCCCAGTCTACCGGCATTTGTCACGCCCCCAGTGCTCAATGTGCTGGTCGAGAAGTTCAACATCGCGCCAATCAAGACGGCTGAAGAGGACCTCGCAGCAATTCTTGGCTGATAGGTCGGTGCCGACCCAGTTTTGTTAGTCGGGTTCGTAGCGAAGCGCCGAACCCGACTTTGTATTTCACCCAAAGCTTTGCGTCGGGTGGGTTGTTCATTCTGTCGCCCCAACAAAAACCCCTTGACACAACCCGCGAGAAAAGCAACCTTATAGAGGATATTGTCGTTGACAATCCACGGGAGGGATCGATGGCGGGTCCGAGGCGGATCAGTCAAATCATGGTAAGCCACAGCCGGAGAGGATAGTATGAACTGGACCATTTCGGGATTAGCGGCGCTTCTGCTCACTCTCTTCACCGGCATATCCGCCTGTGCACAAGGGGCCAAGTGGGAGACGTTTGACAACGAGGCCGGGTCACTGTATGGACAAGGTCTCTATGATTCTGCTGTGGTGGTCGAGAAGAAAGCGTTGGAGGTTGCCGAGCAATTGGGAGGCCCGGATCATCCCGGTGTGGCCACGAGCCTGAATCACCTCGCGTTTTTGTACAAGTCATTAGGCCAATACACACAAGCCGAGCCACTCTACAATCGCTCACTGGCGATTAGGGAGAAGACTCTCGGCCCAGATCATCCCGATGTCGCAACGAGCCTGAACAATCTCGCCGAACTGTACCGCGCTCAAGGTCTATACATACAGGCCGAGCCACTCTACAAACGCTCGCTTGCGATCAGGGAGAAGGCTTTCGGCCCCGATCATCCCGATGTCGCCACGAGCCTAAACAATCTCGCGTTGCTCTACGAAGTCCAAGGCCTATACGCGCAGGCCGAGTCGCTCTACAATCGCTCGCTGGAGATCAGGGAGAAGGCTCTTGGCACCGATCATGCCGACGTGGCTACAATCTTGAACAACCTCGCGATGCTGTACGACGCTCAAGGTAAGTACGCGAAGGCGGAGCCACTACACAAACGCTCATTGGCGATCAGGGAGAAAGCTCTCGGTCCCGATCATCCCGATGTGGCTGCGAGCCTGAACAACCTCGCGTTGCTATATCACTCCCAGGGCAAGTATGCGCAGGCTGAGCCGCTCTACAAACGCTCCCTTGCGATTATGGAAAAAACCCTCGGCCCGGATCATCCCGATGTGGCTACGAATCTTGAGAACCTGGCGGCGCTCTATAGAAAGAGTGGTAGAGAAGATGAAGCAGAGCCGTTAGAGAAGCGAGCAGCTGCCATCCGGGCAGCGCAGCGATGAAATCAAGCGGCTAACAAGCCGAGTAAGTCGGAACACTCGCGAACTCGAATTCCATTCACCCCACACAACATAAAAAAAACACCCCCTTCGGGGTGCTCAATACTTCAATCTGATAATTAACTTACGCGCTCTGCTTGCCGGTCTTGGTGCTGCGCTCGATGATTGGCGGGGCGTTGTCGGTGATGCACTCGTCGGTGACAGTGATCTTGGCGACATTGCGGTAGGAGGGGGCTTCGTACATGATCTCCAGCATACGCTCCTCAAGAATCCCTCGCAGCGCCCGGGCGCCGGTCTTGCGCTTGCGCGCGATTTTAACCACCGCTACCAGCGCTTCCGGCGTCATCTCCAGTTCGATGCCTTCCATCTGGAAGACCTTCTGATACTGCCGAATCAGACTGTTTTTCGGTTCGGTCAGAATCTGCAACATCGCTTCGTCGGAGAGTTCATCCAGCACCGTCACCACCGGTAAGCGGCCGATCATTTCAGGAATCAGACCGAATTCGAGCAGGTCTTCTGATTGCACTTGATGCAGCAGCGCATTCATGTCGTCAATCTGCGACACCACCTGATCGACTCGAAATCCCACCTGTTGCTTGCCGATTCGGCGCGCAATGATCTTGTCAAGGCCATCAAAAGCCCCGCCGCAAATGAAGAGGATGTTGCGGGTGTCGATCTGCACAAACGGTTGTTCGGGATGTTTGCGTCCGCCCTTCGGAGGTATGTTCGACACCGTGCCTTCCAGTATTTTCAGCAAACCCTGCTGCACGCCCTCGCCGGAAACATCACGCGTGATAGAGGGATTGGCGGTCTTGCGGGCGATTTTGTCGATCTCGTCGACAAAGACGATTCCGGTTTCCGTCCGCTCTTTGTCATAGTCCGCCGCCTGATACAGCCGCACCAGAATGTTTTCGACATCCTCGCCGACATAGCCAGCCTCAGTCAGCACCGTGGCATCAGCGATACTGAATGGCACCGACAACATCTTCGCCAACGTCTGCGCCAGAAGGGTTTTCCCCGTACCGGTCGGACCAAGCATCAGGAGATTTGATTTCTCCAGTTCAACTTCGGCGGTAGCTTCCGGATTAAAAAGACGCTGGTAATGATTATAGACCGCCACCGACAAAGTCTTCTTGGCCTGCTCCTGACCGATCACATACTGATCCAGAAACGCTTTGATCTCTTTCGGCTTGTAGAGCTTGAACGGTCGAGCCGCAGCGCGCTTGGCAGGCGTATCGGCGATCAGATCATGAGTCAGCGCGATACATTCATCGCAGATGAAAGCATTGTATCCAGAGAACAGCTTGCGGACGGCAAAGGCGTCCTTGCCGCAAAACGAGCATCGTTCCGTGCGCTTGCCACCGGTAGGCATATTGTTTCTCCCGAGTCCTACGACCGCTTCTCGTAGACCTCGTCGATCAACCCGTAGGCCTTGGCTTCTTCCGAGGACATAAAATAGTTGCGGTCGGTATCTGCCAGTATCTTCTCGATCGGCTGTCCCGTGTGTTTGGACAACAATTCATTAAGGCGTTGCTTGGCGTAAACGATTTCCCGGGTTTGGATTTCGATGTCGGTTACCTGACCCTGAGCGCCACCCCACGGCTGGTGGATCATGATCCGCGCATGAGGTAATGCCGCCCGCTTGCCCTTCTCGCCGGAAGCCAGCAGAAACGCTCCCATCGAAGCCGCAAATCCCATGCACAGCGTGGAGACTTTCGGCTTGATAAACTGCATCGTGTCATAAATCGCCAGACCGGAGGTCACCGATCCACCCGGCGAATTGATATACAGGAATATGTCTTTGTTCTGGTCTTCGGCCGCCAGAAATAGCAACTGGGCGATCACCAAATTGGCGACGTTGTCGTCAATCGGCGTACCAAGAAAAATGATCCGATCTTTTAGCAGACGAGAGTAAATATCGTAGGCACGCTCGCCGCGACCGGTGGATTCTACTACTATCGGGATGAGTTGATTGTACAAAGCGGATCCTCCTTGCGAACCATTACGCTTCCGGTCCCACCAGCGGCGAGAATTCCGTCTCGACGGTGGAACTGGCGGTGATGAATTCGATAACTTTGTGCTCCAGAATCGTTTCCTTCACGTCGGCAATGCGGCGGTTATCCGTAACCGATTTCCTTGCCTCCTCGAGTGTTATCTTATAATTATCGGCAAATCGCTGCAACCACTCATCGATATCGGCCTGTTCAGCCTTAATATTCTCTTTCTCGGCGATCTCCCGCAGCAAAATGTCCCAGCGAATTTGACGAATGCCGATTGGACGGTAGTAGGTGCGCAGTTCCTCTTCGTTAACCGTCCCTTTGTTCCGCTCACGGTTTTCTTCCACCATGTTGTTCAGGAAACGTTCCACGAGCGACTCGGGAAGGTCAAAACGGTTCTTATCGATAACTTCCTTGATAACTTCCTCACGCAACTCGTCATTCGCCCTTTTGGTTTTGCGCTGCTGGATATCTTCTCTCAGTGCTTCTTTGAACTGCTCTTCCGTTGTGATATTCTCACCGAACTGCTTGAAGAATTCCTCATTCATCGGTATCAGATTGAGCTGTTTGATAGCTTTGATCCGCACCAAAAACTTAACCGTACTCCCTGCAAAACGTTTGTCAAAATGATCCGCCGGATACACCACCTCCACCTCTCGCTGGTCATCCACTTTGATACCGGCCAGTTGCTTAAGGAATTGCTCCGCCACCGGACCCGCAGTCAGCTCCAACTGCACTTCCTTGAATTCCTTCTCGCCAACACTGTTGCCGCTGTCCGAGATCACTTCCAGATCGGCGGTTACAAAATCATGCTCTGCAGCCGGACGGTCGACCGACTCCAACGAGGAATTCTTGCGCCGAATGTATTCCATCATCTCCAAAACTTCCCCCTCTTTCACCTGATCATCCGGTTTCTTGAGGGTGAGACCGGTGTACCTCTCAAGCTTAATCACCGGCTTGACTTCAAGTTCGGCGGTATATAAGAGCGGCTTGTCTTCGGCAAAATCGATGTCGATGATTTTGGGATAGGAAACCGGATCAAGTTTCGCTTGCGAAATTGCATCGGCATACGATTCATCCAGCAAATCTTCCAGCACATCCTTGGCGGCGGTTTTGGCGAACCGCGACTTGATTGCCGCCAGCGGCGCCTTGCCCTTGCGGAATCCAGGGATTACGGCTTCGGTTTTCAGCTTATGATAGATCTCTTGGAATTTGTCTTCAACGAGATCGTGCGTGACCTCAATCTTCAGGGTGCGTTTGCACTTTTCCCCTTCAGTCAATTCGTAGGTTACCGGCAAGATTAGTCCTTTCTAATAATGGTGCGAACGGGGGGACTCGAACCCCCACGGCTTTCACCACTAGATCCTTAGTCTAGCGCGTATACCAAATTCCGCCACGTTCGCACGTCAAATTCGCTATGGACGCGAAATACACGCACGGAATCAATGTTTTCGCCGCCAAAGTGCAAGCAGAAAATCCCGCGCGTCCGTCTTTCATTCTCTGCGAAAGGGGGGACTCGAACCCCCACGACCGAAGTCACTGGATCCTAAGTCCAGCGCGTCTACCAAATTCCGCCACTCTCGCGTCCAAGGCCTCAACCGCAATAAGCAACAACGCTTTAGCGCTGTTCACCATCGTTGACGCCAAGAACGAAAAATACGCCTTCTATGTCACGATTGTCAAGGGAATAGTGGCAGTCCCGTAGGTCCCACTCTGCGGTGATGACGTGTTCACCGACGCGCAATTCGCCCCTCCAAAAACCGCTTGATCTTTCCCCCGCCATCAAGTTATTTGCCGATTCCCGCGTGACGACGCGGCTAACGGCGGTGTTGTTGTGCAAGCATAGCATCCCTGTTGGACGACGTGCATCAATGGCGCTATCGTCTAGGGGTTAGGACGAGTGGTTCTCAACCATTAAACCGGGGTTCGACTCCCCGTAGCGCCACCAAATATCGAAGCCGTCTGCGGTCAACCCGCAGGCGGCTTTGCTTTAGAGTTCCGTCAGGTCTTAGGTCGACCACCGTTACCCAATGCAATCGACGAATCATGGGTGGACGCCGTCCACCCCCACAATTAAACTCCTACTCGCACTCCGCGCAGGGGACTGGACCAGCTCTGAAGATGTAGTTGATCAAGAGCACTACGTCAGCAATGTTGGTGCTACCGCTGCAATTGACATCCGCTAACGTAAGTTGCTGCGGCGCAGGCCCACCGACGAAGATGTAGTTGATCAGGAATACCGCATCGATCAGGTTGACCTGTTCATCGGTATTGACATCACCGCAGGGGTAGTTGGGCGTCCAACTCAGTTTGGTTACGAAGGCATCACAGCTGCCACCTTGATCCGTTCCCTGATAGGGATTCAGAATGGGGAAGTCGGAAGAAAAAGTGTTGCCCGTCACACAGGCATTGCCGACGTCATCGACCGCGATGCCGAGTCCTTCATCGTAGTCTATCCCGCCCAGATATGTGCTGTATAGCGGGATGTTACCATTGGCGTTAAGTTTGGTCACAAAGGCGTCGGAAATGCCGTATCCCGGGAATGACTGGGAGGGATTCAGGACAGGAAAATCAGGGGATAGTGTCATCCCCGTCACGCATGCATTGCCGCCGCCATCGACCGCGATACCGCGACCATAATCGTCGTATCTTCCTCCGAGGTAGGTACTGTAAATCAGGCTAGTGCCGCTGCTGGCAAGCTTGGCTACGAAAGCATCGTACTGCCAGTAGCCATGCCCACCCTGACTGGTCTGATAAGGGTTCAAAGTTGGGAAGTCGAGAGAACTGGTCCCGCCAGTCACATAGACGTTGTGGTCGCCATCAATTGTGATGCTCGCACCCCAGTCTGCGCTATTCCCACCGAGGAACGTACTGTAGATCAGGTTGTTGCCATTACTGCCTAGCTTTGAGACAAATGCGTTGCAGCCCCAATAGCCACCTTGATAGGCCTGGAGAGGATTCAAAGTTGGGAAGTCGGAAGACGATGTCGCGCCCGTCATATAAGCATCGCCACTGTCATCAACAGTGATACCGTTCCCATAATCATCGCTCTCCCCACCAAGGTACGTGCTGTAGATCAGACTGTTGCCCGAGCTGTTCAGTTTGGTAACAAAAGCATCGTAACCCCAACTGCCGCCCTGATTTGCCGACTGGTATGGATTCAAAGTCGGGAAGTTGGAAGAAAGAGTATAGCCCGTTACATAGGCATTGCCGCTACCATCGACCGCGATGCCCCGTCCATAATCGCCGCCTTCCCCGCCGAGGTAAGTGCTGTAGAGTAGGCTGTCGCCGGAACCCGAGAGCTTGGTCACGAAAACATCCCCTCCCCCTTGATCCGTCTGATAGGGATTCAAAGTTGGGAAATCGGAAGACCCGGTCGTACCTGTTAAATAAGCTTCGCCGCTGCTATAGATCGCAATGCCGTATCCATAGTCTTCGTTGCTCCCGCCGAGGTATGTGCTGTAGATCAGTGTGCCGGAAGGGGAGAGTTTGGTCACAAAAACGTCACCGCCGCCTCGGTGCGTCTGATAGGGATTCTGAGTCGGGAAATCGGAGGATTGAGTCCAGCCCGTCACATAGGCATTGCCGCGGTCATCGACTGCAATGCCCTCTCCCTCCTCGTTGCCTCCCCCGCCGAGGTAGGTGCTGTAGGACAATGAGAGTGTCCCTGACTGTCCTGCCAGCACTTGGCGTATGTCAACGTGCGCCAGGTCTGACGACGACGTGATAGACGAGGACGTCCACCACGCACAGCTTGTATTGCCGGAAAGGACACCATCAGTGGGGGACTTCATCGCTGCGGTCATATCGCCCCATTTGGTGTGCAGAATCATCCTGCCGTCAGCATCAATCGAAGTCTCATCTGCGCCTTCGTAGGCAACTTTGACCTGCGCGATATCCGCTCCCGGCGCGACGATAAACTCGTACGCCGCCTGACCGTTGCCGTCGCCGGAAAATTTCACGTCGATGCCGGGATAGATGTCTTTGAGTGTGATCGCTTCGTAGTTGGGCACGTCGGTATGCCATTTCGACGGGTCGTTGCCGAGGAAGTAGTTGCATCTGTATTCCATTTGACCTTCGGCAACGACTTCGGGATTCGGATTGGCGCCGATGAATTTGGCGGTGAGGACGAGTTGCTCGATGGAATCGGATTCAGACCTTGTAGGGTTGAATTCATTCGACCGACCCGCCGAAGGCGGGAACATGTCTCGTCCTCTCGGCGAATGTGCGAATGAATTCGCACCTACCCCCGGCGCGGAAACCGCGCCGCTATGCGTATCGATGCGTCGGGTGAACTGATACGTCACGCCTTCTTTCGTGAACCACATTGTCGCGCCGCCGGCGTTGGCGCGAAACAACACGCGGTCGTCCCATTGCCCCATGTTCTTGGTGAACGATAGCGGCATCTTGTTGAGAGATTGAATCGTTGGCTGAGTGCTGGCGGCAAACAGAGAACCGCATAAAATTGCGGTGATGAACCACAAAGCAAGCATTGTCAAACGACGCATAATGCCCTCCCATGGCGTGAGAAGTGACTATAAGGCGACTAATCGGTGATTAAGATAGCGATAATATCAGCGATTGTCAAGCAAAACCTGCGTTTCCCTACGGCATTCGCCGCATCTGCAAGCCAAATTCCCTTATGCAATACCACCCCCCCAACTCCCTCTTGCGCCGTCACCGCAACTCGCATACTTTCTATGCCATGTCGTTGCTCTTTGTCTTCACTAATGCCTTCGTGGTCGGTCTTTCGGGCGCGGTTATGCCCGGTCCATTGTTGACGGTCAACATTTCGTCCTCCCTCCGACGAGGTTTCTGGGCTGGTCCGATTGTGGTGCTCGGCCATGCCCTTGCTGAGGTCGGTATTCTCTTTGCCATCTACTTCGGCCTGACCAATTTCGTTAAAGACCCGCGCATTTTCTGGTGGATTGCCGTCATCGGGGGCGCTGCCCTGATTGTAATGGGAATCATGATGTTCGCCGAGCTCATCCGCAAGAAGGTGCGCCTCGAATTTATCGGCCAGAACCAGCAGTCTTCCCGCGCAACGATTTTCCTCGCCATATTGGCCTCAGTTTCCTCCCCCTACTGGATTCTCTGGTGGCTTACGGTCGGCGCTCTCTTGATATCACAGTCACTCCAATTCGGCCTCATCGGACTG
>CAIYYT010000032.1 GCA_903930455.1 uncultured bacterium
GTGATATACGGTTTGTTCTTGCGGTTTGATATCGAATGAATGGCACGAGCAAACAATTCCTTACCGGTTCCCGACTCACCTGTCAGCAACACAGCCGTGTCAGATGGCGAGACTTTCTGTACGAGCCGCGAGACCTCGACCATCTTTTCGGACGCGCCGATGATCTGCGCAAAGCCAAGTGACTGTGCCAATTCCTCACGCAACAGCAGGTTCTCAGCGACCAATCGCTGATTCTCCAAAGCCCGCTCGACCAGCATTTGCAGGTGATCGATGTCAAACGGCTTCTGTAAGAAATCAAACGCACCCCGTTTCATCGCTTCGACCGCAGTCTCAATTGTACCATAGGCAGTCATGACGATCACGGCCGTTTCCGGATCATTTTCTTTGACTTGCGTGAGCACGTCCATGCCGGAGATGTCAGGCATTTTCAGATCGGTGAGGATGACATCAAAATGCTTTTCTTTGCTCTTGGCGATGCCAACATCGCCGGAGCTAGCCACCTCGACATCGTATCCTTCCGAAGTCAATGAGGCGGTGAGCATTTCGCGCATGCTGTCTTTGTCGTCGATAACCAGAATAGTCGACATAATAACCTTCGCTAAGGGTGGCGACAGTTGATAGCGTCCTACTCTCTTCTATCGACATCGGCAGCAAAAGATAAAGCGGATCTCGTCGGTGACGGGGTTCCGGAGGGTCTGGGGATTATTGGGGATGTTGTATTCTGAAACAGCTAAGCGCGTTTGGCGGCGATGAGGCCTCTAAGCCAATCGTACCAACTATCTAGCCCTGCGCCGGTGCGGCAGGAGGTCTCAAAGATATTGAGATTGCCGTTGATGCTAAGAGCGTTCTGGCGCACCTGCGTGAGATCGAATTCGGAAAAGCCCATCAGGTCGATTTTGTTGATCACCATAGCCGACGAGCGTCGAAACATGGATGGGTACTTGAGGGGCTTGTCATCCCCCTCGGTGGTGCTGATTAAGACAACCTTCATATCCTCACCTAGATCGTAGCTGGCGGGACAAACGAGATTCCCAACGTTCTCGATAAAGAGCAAATCGATGCTGTCGATGTCCAGTTCCCCGAGCGCCCGTGTGATCATCTTTGCATCAAGATGACAGGCGCCACCGGTAACAATCGGTCGAACCAGTTTGCCTCCGGCACGTTTCAGACGATTAGCATCATTCTCGGTCTGCACATCACCAGCAATCAGCGCCATGCGGACCGTGCCGCTTAGTGCTCCGATGGTCTTTTCGAGCAGACTGGTTTTCCCCGAACCGGGGGAACTGACCAAATTGAGAGCGACTACCCTGCGAGCTTGCAACTGCGCACGAATTTCGCCGGCCAGACGGTCGTTTTCCGAAAGGACTTTCTTCTCGATAGAAATGCGGTCAGCCATACATAACAATACGAAAAGCGCGTGAGGAATGCAAGCTGTAGGTCAAAACCGCTTCGGTCTTGACATTCGAAACTACGGGACTTTCTACTCAGCTTCGAGATACGAAATTTCCAACTCCTGCCCCTGAGTCACTTCGTTGTCGCCAGATTCGCAGTTGGGACAGATGAAGATGAAGTCGTACGCCTCAAAACTGAGGCCACATTTGCGGCAGACAGCTTTCACCAGCAGGCTCTCTATCTCCAGCGTGCTACCGGCAAGCGGCGTATCGACGACCATCGTCTCGTAGCCGAAGCGCAACGCCTCGGGATCGACATTTGTGAGCGCGCCGATGCGCAGACCGACTTTGCCGATTGAAGTTAGTCCGCGCGACAACATTTCGGCAGTGACCGTCTCTACAATGGATGAAGCAATTGATAGCTCATGCATAACATGACAATCTAGTCGGCGCATGGAAGATGTCACGTGCAAAATGAGGAATTGCTTGATACCCCACTCGAAAGTGACTTGATTTAACATCGAGACGACCATATATTATGCGCGGCTAATAACAACGCAGTTTATCGGAGACCGAGGAGATGGTCGGTAGCAGACGTTTGGAAGGTACAATGAGTAGCAAATTGCTCTGGGTTGTATGGGCGACGATGATCTTGTCGGCGTTGCCATGTCGTGGGGGACAGGACCCGGGAACGGCAGATACTGTCCGTATTGGGTGCCCTGTCCGACTGGCGTTCGAACCAGACTCGATGGCAGTTCCGATCTATCTCTGGAACGATGAACCACTTAGCGGGTTAACGCTCGGGTTTCGGATTGTCCCCACCAGCTTCCGACTCAGCTCTTGGAAAGTGACTGATACCGATATTCCTCCGATCACACAGGCCAACCTCAGCGGCGCTTATCATGCAGATTCGAACACCGTGCTGCTCGGTTGGGTTGACCTCTCCGCAACCAATCCTGTGGCCGCCACGACGACATCGAAAGGACGGCGGCTCGTGACACTCTACCTGCGCTGTAGCCCGAGTTCGCCTGCTTCGGTTTTCCGAATCGACTCGACCTTCGTCCCACCGGCTGGATCGTTCATCCTGGCTGGCACGGGTCCGGGCTTTACGCCCCGGTTTCTTGACTGCGAGCTTATTATAGATGGTGTCGATGAGGAACCTGCCGCAGGGTCGGTGCCAAC
>CAIYYT010000033.1 GCA_903930455.1 uncultured bacterium
CATGATTTAGTAACTGCCTATTTTCATCCATGAAATAGCCATTGAAAGTTGGATCGACGTATATCCACTTCCCCAGCGTTGGGACATAAACCATGTTGGTAACGTGGCAATCATTATCGGTGGTGTCCTGGGGCATGCAGGTGACGTGGCGCGACGCAAAACCCTCCGCTAGCAAAGCCTCGTTGAGAATAGTCGCAATCATTCGGCAGTTGACTCCTCGCTTTTCATCACGACAGACCTTTATCAGGTTGAGTGCATTGCGCGGAGCGGGGTTCTTGGAGTTACCGTCGTGTCGCACGATCCTGTGCGCCCAGTGGAGCAAGTTCAATATCCGGCCAATGTCATCACCTCTACCCGCGACGGAATCGAGGTTGTATTCATTTCGCAATTTCACCAGGAGAGACTCCGATGGGGGTGCATAGGTAAACCGAGGAATGTCCGAAGCCGGGCTGCTATTGAATTTGCTAAAGTTACGCAGGGCTTCCAGTTTACGATCGGCGTAGATGAACAACTCGTACAATGTGTCGCTTGGACCTGCGATGATCACTTCGATCTGTTCAGTATCCGGTGTGACGACAAGTGTGTCGATGGACGAGAGCAGGGCCACTGTCGTCAGTGAAGTGAAACGTGTTGTGTCATAGCGGCCGCATCTGCTTAGAAATATCTTCTCCCACGATTCGCCAGCGCACATTGTAAACGCGTCGCCGTCTGTTCGAAATAGCAAATGCGACTTAGACTGACCATATCCGTTCGTGTCTGCTCCCGACAGAAGCACAACTATGAGCACCGGCGCCAACGTTGCTATCAATTGTGGGAACCTGTTCATACCATCCTCTCAATGACAAGCCTATATGCAAATCCGCGGTTTTAACTGTATGTACGCAGGGGGAGTGGGCAAAGTTTCGTGGGTCGAGTTGAGTAGGCCGGGTTCCCAGTGAAACATTGAACCCGATATTATTCTCCCCTGAAATTGTCGGGTTTGGCACCTCGCCGCGAAGCCGGTCTACTGAACAGTATAACAGTCGATTCGCGTCATGACGTCAAGCCTCAAGTCGGATCGACTCATGAAACTCGTGTCTCAAGCCAAACACAGGATGTGCCTAATTACCAATTTACACAAGACGCTTGGTAGCGACGAGCGCACTCTCCTGACAAATCATAGTTGACAATCGCATCACAGCTACGCAAGTTGCTGAGAAGAGGTAAGACCTCGCAGAGAATACTACCAGAGTTGCCAACCCTTGGAGGAACAGTAGTTGCGGCGCATAATAGTTAGTGTGTGTGTTCTGTGTATAGCGATTGGGCTGACCCACCCTTTTGGTGCTAAGGCAGAGCAATCTGTTTCCGTAGGCAGACCAGAATCCAAAAGAAGCGGCAGAAATGATCTTGCGGTAGGCGACACGATCCCCGACCACAAGTTCGTGGACTTGCATGGAAATGTGGTGAAGATTTTAAGTCTCCTGCACAAGCGAACAGCCATCTCGTTCTTTTTGCCGGGCTGTGAACTCTGTGAGCAGGAAATTAGCGACCTGGTCTCCGTCCTGAATGACTCGACTGATTATCAATACTTTATTCTGATGTCATCATCAAGCGCCGGCAAAATCGCGAAATCTGTGCCATCGAATCATCAGTTGCTGGTTCTGCGGGATAGTGGCAGTGTCTATGGTAATCTGCTCGGTATAAAATCAGTTCCTCTGAACATGATAGTTGACCGCTCCGGAAGGATTGAGAAAATCACAGAGGACGTCATGACATTGGAAGACTACAAGAAGATCATAGAGTTTAATCGGGGTGTTGAATCCAAAGTGAAGTCAAGCAAGCCCGGTTCCCGGTGAGATTGTCGGGTTTGGCCCTTGGCTGCAAACCCGGCCTACCTAACTTTTGTATCAAGAATATCGTCAAGCCCCGAGCACGACTGAACTACCTCACTCACGTAACTGTGTCACGACTTTTCTTGCATCCCGCAACTCCACCCATTTGCGATAAAGAGCTAGGTACACCTTACAATTATGCTTCAAATAACCGTCAACTTTCAGATTCTGATCAGGACCTCTGCTAAGAGGACACCTCTGACAAAATTCCGGATTACCAGGTCGATCAAGTTCCGTTGGCTGTCCAGCGTATATGAACTGGAATGGACACCCACCTATCGTTATCACTACTCGCTCCATCTTCTCCTTGGCCTTGCGAAGACTGGCGTCTATTGAGAACATCTTCACCCCCCCAACGGAAATCAAACCACCAACCAATGTGAAACTCAACACTGTTAACAACGACGTGACTTGAATGCTCCCGATGATCGTTTGTCCGAAAAAGAGGAGTGCGACAAAGACGATGACCGCCACGCCTGAGAGTATTGAGATCCCTTTGCTAATGTAATCCAATGCCCGAAAGAATCGAGAATCTTCTTTGTCATGTTCTCTAGCGATTTGAGCAGGGTCAAGGGATGTGGCAAATGAAGGAGGGAACTCCTGATGACCAGACCGGAGATATTCATAGACGGCTCTTTCCCAAAGCGGGTGTGAGTGCAGGTCTATCTCCACCTTTTCTACGTTCTCGATTTGGATTTTCGGCGTTCTGAAAAACAACTGATGCTCCTTTACCTTTGAGTTTCGCAGGTCAAGCCGCCTCGCGGCTTGATAGTTATCGTCAGTCCTCATGAAGGCCGGCCCGGTACCCCGCAGCTTGCTTTGCGTTACCCCGCTTGTAATCTGGTCTGGCAAGGCTCTGCATTGCTATACTAAGGATAGCTCTGATGATCGGCCAGCCATTTGTCTACGTCTTCTGATCGATCAAAGTGATCAAAGAAACCTCCGAGTCGAAGCAGAACGGGATCTTGGAGGACTAAACCACAACACTGGCACTCGAAAGACTTCGCTACAAAATCGAGACCTGGCTGGGCAACACCATCTTCGTCTTCATAAGCGGCAAATTCCGTTTCGCCGATCAGCCACGCCGGCGAAGCGCACACGGGGCACAACTCGGGATAGCGGTCCCAATCACATTCATCTCCTGCAATCTCCGAAGACTCCGGTTTGTGGGCCCTCTTCTTCGCCTCGTCGAATGCTTGCCGGACTCTTGTCAACCGAGTCTCTCGGAATTCCTTCATAAATCCTTTATCTGCGTCGCCCTCTATGAATGGGTAGACGAGCGACTTTGAGGACTTCAAGGTGCGAACCAATGTGAGTGCAATGAATGATACAATTTCTGTCTCATACTTGTCATAGGACGGCATGACGGAATGTACACAAAGATTCCTCAACGCTGTCATCCGCTTCGCATGACGCTCCAAGTATTCTCGAACATCTGGGTAGAACAGACAGAAGGACTTGGTCGTTGTCTCTAGGTCCCGAAGCTTCAATCTCCCCGTCAGAAACTCTATCTCAAATCTCCTCCAATTGAAGTCGCGATTGACAGTCTCGCCCCCCGCGAGCGCAGTCAGAGTCTCAGGGGATGGGTTTTCCAGCACTAGCAACAGATTCTTGCGGGCGAGGAACCCTTTCATAAGCAGTTCTATTCCGATGGTTATATTGCCCATGACCACCTGGTGGTTCGCGTATTCAGGATCGCGATAGAGATGGAACAGATCGAGACCTGTTCTAATGTAGTCCACGCCTCCTCGCGACAGTCCTACCGATAGTGAATTCTGAACGTCCGCGAGGTTCTTCCGGTCTATCATTTCAATAGTCTCGTTGGTCAAGCCTACTCGGAGCTTGACCTTCAGTGTTCAAACACTTCTTGGAAAATCTTAATCGCATCCGCGCAATCTTCGCGAGTAACATCCAGGTGAGTAACGCAGCGGATTTTCGTAGCGCCGAACTGAACTGCCAGCAGTCCTTTTTCTTTGAATGCGCCTAGTACTTCGCTTACCTGCCTGCCAGATTGCGCAATATCAATCACCACGATGTTGGTTTGTACGCTGTCGAGATCAACATAGATGCCATCGATCTCCGAGAGCGTTTCGGCCAGATACCAGGCATTATCATGATCTTCGTTGAGCCGTTTGATGTTATTCTCCAGCGCGTAGATTCCCGCCGCGGCAATGATGCCCACCTGTCGCATGCCCCCACCGAACATCTTGCGGGTCCGGCGTGCTTCCTGGACAAATTCAAAATTACCAACGACCATCGATCCGATAGGCGCGCCCAGCCCCTTTGAAAGACAAACACTCAGCGTGTCGGCCAGACGACCATACTCAGTCAGTGGAATACCGGTGGCGATATGCGCATTCCAAATCCGTGCGCCATCCAGATGTACCAATAAACCCTTTTCATCAGCGAGATTGCGAATCGCTTCCATTTCTTCCAGGGGGAAGATCGTACCGCCGGCTCGATTGTGAGTATTCTCGATGGCAACAATTCTCGTTCGCGGCGAGTGGATATCAAGCGGCCGGACCAGAGGACGAATCTCAGCCGCGGTCATCACACCGCGTACACCCTTGACTACGTGAAACAGAAGGCCGGAGAACGCAGCGGCAGTGGCAACCTCATAGTTGAATATGTGCGCCCCTTCCTCACAGATGATTTCATCCCCCGGATGCGAAATCGTCTTGAGGCAAACCTGATTACCCATTGTACCGGATGGCACAAACAGAGCTGCTTCCCTGCCAAACATCTCCGCGGTCATTTTCTCCAGCCGCATAACGGTTGGGTCATCATTAAACACATCATCCCCCACCTCGGCATCGGCAATAGCCCGACGCATCTCCTCGGACGGTTTGGTTACCGTATCCGACCGCAGATCGATATATCTCATTTTGCCTTCCGTTCGTTCAAACGTATCGCTTCGCGGGAAAGAAGCGCGACGAAACAATGATCGTCAAGAAAAAACGCAATCGCGCGTTATGGCAGCATTGGAAATGTAATCACCAGCAGATGCATAACCAGACCGGAGATCAACGGTACGGTGAGGTTATCGTCCCGGTAAATGGAAACCGCTTCGACGATAGTCGCCACGATTGCCCCGATAATGCCAACCGTGTAGGGCACCTTCGGCACCAACAGGATAATCAGCAGCGCCACCACCAAGAAGCCGAGTGCCCCTTCGATAGTCTTGGGGCGCCGTATAAAGTGCTTCCCGTAGCGTCGACCGATCATCGCCGACGCCACATCTCCAAGGATCTCAAAGGTAATAGCAGTGAAGGCAATGTAACGCGGGAAGAAAATGATCGTGGCCAGGCCACCGAGAACGATATAGAAGGCCCCGGTGAAATTTCCATTTTCCTCTTTGGGACGGATCATCCCTCCGACAGCCCACTTGAGATATTGCCAGGGTCGTAGTCTGCGCAAGCGGACGATCTCAAAAGCGATGGTAACCGCCATCGCCAGACTCATAAAACCGATCGCCCACGGTTTGGGAAAGACTACATAGCAGAGGGGAATGAGCAAGGCGACGAAATGGGTCGCCTTGCGCATTGCTTCCTGTTGATAGCTGATATCGTTATGAGCCACTGCGTACGGTATCAGTCGCCGCCTTGACTCGAGTCAGCGAGTCGGCAAGCTGGAAATAGTGATCGCGGCTTGGCAGATCCAGATTGACCTGTTTCAGGATTTCATCGTACCTGACAATGTCGTGACCGCTGGTCACTTCCTTGACCCATTTCTCATTGGCGTTGCCAATCTGCTCATGTCGAAGCACCTGCTGCACATCAAGACGCGCCGCCTCGAACGTCTTCATCGGCTTGCGGTCGAGAACTTTGATGACGTGCCAACCCCATCGTGTCTGAACTGGTCCGGCGTACTTGCCGACATTGACAATCCAGGCCGCCCCATAAAATTCGGGACCCATCTCTTTCTCGGAGATCCAGCCCAGGTCAAAAGTGGCTTCCTTGAAATCCGGCTCACCCGGACAATACTTCAGCGCCAATTCCTTGAAGTCGGTGCCCGCTTCAGCCTGCAGTTTTACATCAGCCGCTTGTAGTGAGTCTTTGAAAATGATGTGCTGCACCTTCAACGGTTTGTCGGAGATGTAGTCTTCCTTATGCCTCTCATAGTATCGTTTCATTTCATCGTCCGTGGGCAGCTTGTCGGTCGCCGAAGTCCGATCTTGGTACATGCGGTTCACGACCTCTTCCCTATAGAAATCTTGCATTGTCTTCTTCATCGGATCGCTGTCAGCATATCCCAGTTGCCGCGCCGCAGACATCAAAGCGTACGCCGGCATTTTGGACAGGATGATACTCTTGCGTACGTCTGGAGTGATTTGTGCCCGACGACCGCCGGTGCGATATAACAGCTCCAATTCGTGAAGAATACTGGCGCTTACAGTATCCGTCCCGTTGACGATCAGGGTCCAATCTTGTGGGTCGTATTCGCCCGGCTGCTTCTGAAGCAATGGTTCGTTCCAGACCAGCTTGGCCGCGAGTATTACACTGTCCGCAAAGTGACCAGCCATTTTCTGCTGGATGTTGGATCTCAGTTGTTGCTCGATCGTTGCGCGCAGGGCAGAGTCCAGCGGCTCGACTGTAGAATCGACTATTTCCTCGACTCGGAGGATGTGCCAACCGTAAGGTGACTTGAAAGGAACGCTGAGTGCGCCCTTCGGTAACCGGAATGCAACCTTTTCAAACTCACTTACCATTTGTCCGCGAGCGAACAATCCCATGTCACCACGCTTCGGCTTCGAATTGCTGTCATGGGAGTATTTCGCCGCCAAATCACCCAAGTTGGCGCCCCCTTTCACCTCCTGATAGAATTTCTCAATCTGCACCTTTGCCTTGGCTTCAAGCTGTTCGGCCGTCAGACCGCTGACATCAACCCCATCAGCCTCCCACGCTTTGGGATTGTTGGAGACCAGCAGATGCGTCACACGTCGACGTTCTGGCTTGGACAGACTGACCAAGTTGGCAAGGTAAGCACTGTCGATCGACGATTCAGATATTTGAACCCGCTTTGTAAACAAGTCCTGCAACATGTACTGAATGATAACGTCGCGCGCACGGTTCTGCGACTGCCGGTTAATTTCCTTCTTGTCGTAATCTCTGAACTTGTCGGCACCCAGAAATGCGCACTTGCGATAGATGACTTCATTAAGCGCGTTCTCTAGCGTGGCGGAAAACCTTGAACTCGGAATCGTCAAGTTAGTGTACTCGCTGAGTACTTCCCCCAGTGTGATTTCGGCCGTGTCAACGGTCACCACGATTGTTTGACTGGTAATCGGGCCCTCTTGCACTAACCGTGGCTTTTCACCACACGCGAAAACCAGCAGTGCTATTGCCACCAGTAGCAGCATGAGAAGTCCACATACGATAGCTCGATTGCTCATAAACTTGTTGTTCCTCCTAGAGCGCGATATTGAGAGAAAGGCGATATGTGTTATCGAGGTCTTTGTGATCCATGAAGGCGGCGTCAAGACGGAAGCGGTTGAAGCCAACTCCAACACCCAGAGTCAGACGCCCGATATCGGAGCCGGCACGGAAAAACACCAGGTTTTCGTAGGCTAGCTCACCGCCCCAATGAGTATCCAATGATGCTGTGCCCAGCGACACTTGCGCCGTCTTTTCGCGCCCCTCAAATAGAAATTCGCCATCGGCGACAATGCGGACGGTGAACCACTGGTGTCGATAGGAATACACCCCACCGAGCTTGACCGATGGCAATATCGATTCCTTGGTGCCGTTGTCATAGGAGATGAAGCTGGACGTGATATCCGCTGCGGTTAGTCCTAATGTCAGGGCGGGAAAGACATCATACTGAACGCCAAAGTCAAGTCCGAGTCCCCAGGCGCTATTGCCAGCCAGCGAACGCAAAATCACTTTGGCAGAGCCACCTGCGCGCCACCGTTCATTGACTTTGTAACCGCCACCGAGTTGCAGCAGATAATCGTAGTGGCTTTCTTCTGATTTAACCACCAATCGCGAACTGTCCGCATTCCAGCCTGTGAGCAAGATGCCACCTCCACCGAGGCGGTAGAGGCCAATGCCCAAAGCACCCGGGCGGCCGCCTAAGTTCATTGGGTGAGAATAGGCAACAAAATCCTGATTGATTAGCGAGCCAAAGGTTTCGGAATGGAGGAAGAGCAGTTGGGTGCCGGTGATCTGTGCGAGACCGGCGGGATTATAGTAGACGCTGCTGGGGTCGGATGCCAATGCAACATAAGCGCCGCCAAAACCTAATGGTCGCGCACTGGCGCCGAGTTTGAAAGACTCACCGGCATATTTTGCCCCCCAGGCGTGTGTCACGATGATGACAGCAATGCTGATGGCCAGATAGAGAACTTTGCGCAATGTCAGATCGTCTCCAAATCAGCAGAAGTTATACCCTTATAACTCTGCTGTCAACTCTATTGTACCAATGGAAAGGGCGGTTGAAGCATTTCAACCGCCCGCGTATTTGGCTATTGGAAATCGATTAGGACTCGCTATCCTTGGCGTCCGCTTTGTCTTTGCACGTGTTGGCGCAGGATTTCTGGCACTTCTGTTTATAGTTGTCGCCAAACACCGCCTTCATATCATCGCTGCACTCGGTTTTCATCTTGGCAACATACCCGGCCTTGTTGATCGCCGCGACCATGTCATCCGTTTTGACTTTGTCAGCATGAAATACGACGGTGGCAGAAGCTTTCTTAAGATTGACATCAACCGCACAGACGCCGTCCATGCTGCCAAGTGTCTTGGAGACATGATCGACGCAACCCTGACAAGTCATCTTGTCGACTGCCAGAAAAGCTACCATGCTGCCGCCTTCACATTTCATGGCTTCGGCGACCGTCTGAACCGGGTGGCCGTTCGGCAGTTTGGCGGAACTAGCGCCTTCTTTCTTGTCAGCGCCGCATTTGGCTCTCTCAGCTGCAGTGCAAGTATGACCGCTTGTCGTGGCATCAGCGTTCTTCCCCATTGGGCAGCCACTGTCGCCTGTCAGATTCACGGTGGTCTTGGTGTTAGAGGTAGCAACCGCCGAAGTAACCGCCACTTTGTCGTCGGTGGCGCTCGCCTTGGTAGCTGTGCCTATGCCGTTCGGGCAAACACAACCTGGGTGAGACGGGCAGCTCTTGCCGTCCTTCTTCATGGCTTCGCATTTTGCAGCGCATTCCTTGGCATCCTTGTTCTGCTTGTCGCAGGAAGCCTTACCGGCACAGGTCGCCGGGCAGTCTTTGGAAGCGGTCTTGCCACCACCGCACCCAAATGCGGGTACCGCAATGGCCATAGCGAAGATTGCGATCATCACGATGAGGGCGAGTTTCTTCATGAGTAGTTTCTCCTATAGCGTAGTTCTAGTTTTGGTTCAGTTTCAAGACCGGTTACCGGTTTTACACATGTTCTCGTGCGAGTACTAAAGAAATTTCTGAATTTTCTCTTCCAGAACTGACTTATCCTGATATCCAACGAAGCGATCGACGATTTCTCCCTTGCGATCAACCAGAAAAGCGATCGGGATGGCTGATCCGATGTTCCAGTCGGTGGCAACCTGTACGTTTCCCATCACTACCGTGTAAGGAATTTTCATCTGCTCGGCGAACCGCGCCACTTTCTCCGCGCTGGCTTGATCGAGCGAGATCCCAACAACTTCAAAGCCGCGATTGCTGTACTTTCCGTGCAACTCGCTCAGATCAGGAATCGAGCGGCGGCAGGGAGGACACCAAGTCGCCCAGAAGTCAACGAGTACGACTTTGCCGTCATACTGACTGAAATTCACGGACTTTCCTGCTACATCAAGCAACGCAAAACCGGGTGCCTTACGTCCTGAAATCTGCGCCGTTGCGGCCGCGCTCACCTGCTCAATTCCGGCTGTCCCCTGCCTCTTGAACTCCACCTTGCTGTCAGAAGAGCAAGAACCAACAAACGTCGCACTTAAGATGACCAACAGAAAGAATGCCGCCAGCTTTCCAAGTCCGCCAATCGTCACTTTGATCCCGCTTTGAGTGTCTGATTTTCCACAAATTCCTTGAAAGACATCTTTTCATTTGCATTCGTTCGCACGAAATTCAGGATATACATCATGGCTTGAGTTTCGATGTAGCCCGGCGCCGGGGCAATCTTCGTTCCATCCGGCTCCAGAAACCAGGTCGTCGGATATCCGCTCACTTGATACTGAACCGTGATTCCCTTTTCCGTGACATCACCATCTTTCATCTTGAGTACGTTGTAAGAATCGCCATCAACCATCGCCGCTACGAAGTCACGATTGATTGTATTCACTACTTGGGTATCCTGATAGGTCGTGGCCGCCATCTTTTTGCACCAGCCGCACCAGGTAGTAGTAAAGTCAATCATGATGTGTTTCTTGTGCTTCTTCGCTTGCTCGAGGGCTACGTCGTATTTCACCCAATTGATCCCACTCGTTTTCCCGCCGGCGAAAGCCATGGGCTTGCCAAAGGCTCCGACCAAGATGAATAATAGGAGGATTGAAACAAGTTTTCGATTGTGCATACACCGTTTAGCAGTAACTCAAAGTTGTCGTCGCGTGCAATCCTATATCATAAACAATTTCGACCGACTAAGCAAGTATTTTCCGACCCACTTCAGTTGTTTTAACCCCTCAACTCGCAGCGGGTTCCCGATATCAGGTCACGGGCTTGAAATTGATGTTTTCCTTTCCAACCAATTGTGACAGTTGCTCAAAGAGCTTGCCTTCCGGGCGGACCCGCAAGTTCTTGGGAATAAGATAAAACAATTGGCTGCTCGACACAATAGCAAGTTGCACTCCAACCGGCCCCGGATGGCGTCTGAGCAGCAACTCAATGTCCTCAAATAGCTTGGCGGAAGCGCCACCGTTAATGAATATTTCCATCACTGCCGCTTTTTGATCGAACAACCCTTCCAACTGCACGATTTCAGACGCTACCAGCTTCGGCTTCTCGTTTTCGCGCGTCGAGACTCTCCCGCGAGCCAAAAGTACAGCGTCCGTGCGGATTATCTGCCGGCTTCGTTCAAAGAGATCGGCAAATACGACCGCTTCCACCACGCCAAAGAAATCCTCCAGCGTTACGAAAGCCATTTGCCTGCCCTGTTTGTCGTAACTGACCTTGAGAGACTGCACGATGCCGCCGATACTGACATCGCTTCCGTCAGCCCGGTCGCCGATCGCCTCCGAATTTGTCGTGGCAAAAGCCGCCAACTCCAGGCGAAAACGTTCCAGTGGGTGACCACTGACATAAAAACCGAGCGCCTCTTTTTCGTTCTGCAGGATCGTGGCGGCGTTCCATTCATCAATATTGGGCAGCAGCGGCTCCTGAATCGTCTGGTCTGTAAGACCGGAACCAAAGAGATCCGACTGGGCTATTCCCTCTTTGCGTTGGATCGACTGTCCGAAACTGAGTGCTGCCTCCACCGAACCGAGAAGCTGCGAACGATATCCGCGGACCGAATCAAATGCCCCGGCCATGACCAAAGACTCAATCGTCCGACGGTTGACCGAACCGAGATCGACTCGGGCGCAAAAATCGAAGATCGATTCAAGCCGCCCCCCCTCCTCACGCGCTTTCAAAATTGCCTCAACAGCCCCGTGCCCCACATTCTTTACCGCCGCCAATCCGAAACGAATCTTGTCGCCTACCACACTGAACGCCAATTCGGATTCGTTGACATCGGGGGGCAGAACCTCGATGCCCATTCGGCGACACTCTTCCATAAGGATGATGATGCGGTCGGTAGAACCCATCTCGGAGGTCATGCTTGCAGCCATAAACTCCTGTGGGTAGTGTGTCTTTAGATAGGCTGTCTCGTAAGCCAGTAGAGCATAGCCGACCGAATGTGACTTGTTAAAACCATAACCGGCGAATTTCTCGATTAGGTCAAAAACCAACTCCGCCGTCTTCTTGTCGATCTTGTTTTTCTGACACCCTTGCACAAACTCTTCCTTCTGAGCGCGCATCAACTCGGCGTCCTTTTTTCCCATCGCCTTCCGCAAGATGTCGGCCTTACCAAGCGTATACCCTCCCATCTCCGAGGAGATCTTGATCGCTTGTTCCTGAAAAGCGATGACTCCGTAAGTGTCTTTCAAGATCGACTCCAGCATCGGATGCTCGTAGGCGACCTTCTCGACACCATGCTTGCGGTTGATATAGAGATCGACTACACCCCCCTTGAGTGGTCCCGGTCGGTAAAGCGCGTTCATCGCTGCCAGATCGGTGAGATTTTCGGGGCGAAGTTTCCTTAGATACTCTCTCATGCCGGTGGATTCGAACTGGAATATCCCAATCGTATTCCCGGCGCTGAGCAACTCATAAACCCCTTTGTCATCCAAAGGAATCTTATCGATCTCCAGATTGAATTTGTGTCGCTGGGCGATCATGGCGAGGGCGTCGTCGATCACAGTCAACGTCCGCAGGCCGAGAAAGTCCATCTTGAGCA
>CAIYYT010000034.1 GCA_903930455.1 uncultured bacterium
GCACGACAAAAGGGATGGAGAGCTTCATCGACCTGAATCGCCAGCTCGCGCGTCGGGAGCAGTACCAATCCGTTTCCTCTGACTTGCGCTAACCGCTGAATCATCGGGATGCCAAAGGCAAGAGTTTTGCCCGTTCCGGTTTGCGCAATGGCAATGAGGTCCTTCCCTTCGATGCCGATAGGTATCGATCTTTGCTGAATCGGGGTCGGATCGCTGAACTTGAGGAAATCAATAACATCAAGCAAGCGCGGCGCGATTCCCAGGCCGGTGAAGCCACTGTAAGATTGTTTGTTTGTCATTGTGCCAACATACGGTATTTCAGTTTCAAAACACCATTTGAAATAGACTTAACTCGAATCTTGCGAACAACACTATTTGCGCTTCGTGTATTTGGCCATGCACCAGGTCATCCAGGTCTTGCCGTTATCGGAGGACATTTCACCTTTCCAGTCGAAGCTGGTGGGAGTCTGTTTGGATACGGTCATCCGATAGAGGTAGACCACGCTATTCATCAATTCCTCTCCCATAAATACTGATCCGTCTGCCGTGCTGGTTCCGATATACAGGGAAATCTTAGCGGACATGTTGTCAGTCCAGGTCTTCTGCCATTTCTTCGAATCACTGTCATAGCAGATGAGGCCAACCGCCACAAACGGCATTCCCCCCATATCGTCTATATTGGTGAAGAATAGCGCTGCGCCACCACAAACCGACTCATACTTTTCGGTTCCTTTGCTCTCCATCCAGGAGGTGTCCTCAGGAGTCATTTTCATCTTCATCGAGTAATCCCAGGTACCAATCAAATAGTCGACCTGCTTCATTTCTGCCGGCGGCCCCATCTGCGGCATTCCCTGCGTTTGCGTCAGCGTGGTATCCCCGGCAAAAGCCTGAACCGAAAGAATTAGTAGTCCTACAAGGATCATCGCTGTTCTTGACATCTTCATCGTACAATTCCCTCCTTGCGTGAAACCATCACGCAGATTTGAAGTCATAATTGATCGTTTCCAATTTTCCTTCACCCATTACCAAACGTACGTTGGATGATCTCCCATCGTTGGCAAACTCCGATCCTCTAGGCGAGCCGCCATGTCCTAGTCTCTTCTCAGCAGATTCCTTTCGAATAAGTCAACGTCTTCTCGGTACCGACGAGCTAATTCCGCCGAGGCCGGATTGGTGTAGATCTCTGATTGCGGATGTTCTATCAGAGAGGCAATGGCAGCGCTCACTTCATCAGTTGTCTGCGCATTCATCGGACTGCCTGAGCCTGCCGGTCGCATCTGGGGAGCGCTGCCGAGAGCATTTTTGCCGAAATCAGTAAGCACTATACCGGGCATCACCAGCGATACATGTATGTTTGGGTACTGCTCCCGAAGATCCATTCGTACATTTGCGGTCAACACATTGAGTGCGGCTTTGGCGGCGCTGTAGATTGATCTGATCGTAGCCAGTGGCACTCTACCCAAAAACGATGATACGTTGATGAGGTGTCCCTTGCCCTCTTGCTGGAAGTAGGGCACAATCACTTGCATCCCGTACAGGGCCGACTTCAGATTCACGTTCATCATCTGGTCAACGTCGTCATCGGAAAGTTCAAGCACCGGCCTGGTGATTCCACGGCCGGCGTTATTGATCCACACATCAACCCGCCCAAACGTGTTAAGCGCCGTATCTTTGAGACGCTCCACGTCGGCGCGACAGGTGACATCAGCCACAACCGGAATTGCTTCGCCTCCCGCACGTTTTGCAGCCTCTTTGAGTTCAGCTTCTCTGCGGGCTGCCAAGACGACTTGATGTCCCTCAGTCCCAAGCAGTCGAGCCAGTGCTGCGCCGATACCGCTGCTGGCTCCCGTGATCACGACAACTCTTCTTTCCATCATGCCTCGTTTCACTTACAAGATCAGTAGAAAATATGGACTTGCGGCAGTTCCAGGAAACAGAAATTTGCTATAGGCCTGCATTTCGGTATCGACCGCGAACTCCCGCCGCTCGCGGAGTTCGCATACTTGACCGGTCAATCGACGGATTGGTGACAAGCCTTGATGATTGCGCTTCTGCACGCGGCTTACTAACTTGGAAAGAAGGTTTTTCATTCGGGACTGAAGAATTCGACTATGAACCGATTTCGTGATCGTCGAAATCGAGGGTTCTTCATTCCTGAGTGAGCGCAATTTGCAACACGAGGTCATCATGGAAGAAAAAGTGTTCCTAGAAAAGAAGGACAAGCCAATCGAGAAAGCGCTCGCAGTATCATTGGGGAAAGCATATGGCTTTTATGAGAAGATATTGGAGATCACGTGTCAATTTCATCGAGATTGGGTCTACACGAAATCCGGTGGCTGGATGTTGAAAATACATGACAGGAAGAAGGCCATGCTCTATTTGATCCCATTGAAGCACCAACTGAAAGTGAGTATGACTCTTAGAGAGAGTGAAAGAACCGCACTTCTGGAAGACAAAGGACTGAGTGATCTACACGACAGAATAGAGAACGCCAAGAGATTCGTGGAAGGGTTCGCACTACAATTCCTGATTGGCAATAGCAGTGACTATGGGTTATTTGAGAAGCTCATTTTGAAGGTGATCACTTTGAGGTCATGATACTCTCTAACAACTGAAGACAGCCTGCAGTAAGTGCGTCGCCTTCCTGTGAGGCTGGTCTTAGAATTTGTCTCCCGCTTACAGCGCCATAAATGGACAAAGCGCGTTGAAACCGCTGCGATACTGAGACACCTCTTGTAGGCGTTCACGCAGGACCACAGACCACCGCTGTCAGTAGCGGGGCTTCATCCCAGTAAGCAACGATAGCAAGAAAGAGGAACAGAGAACGCGGAGAACTTTCCTCTATCGCCAAACACGCTCCACTAAACGTATCCGACTAAATCATAGACGCTTAGCGGATCAGCGATGCGCAGTCGCCAACGAAGTACGTACTTTCGATACGTAATACGTACCAAACTTTGCCGTATTGCTCCCTATTGACTGTTGCACAGACTTGCGTAAATTCTCATTCGTAAAGAGGCTTGTTGTCGTTCTGTCTGCCAGAAACCAGGGCACTGCGTTTCTGTTAAGTTTCACGTTGGCGACAAACAAAATATGTGATTTTGCGGTGATTTGTGATGATGGGGTTCTACTTGCAGGATCGCGAGACGAGGCCAGCCTTGGACTCGATTCGCACCTTACTTCGTTCTCGGAGACAAAAGACGATTCACAACTTCGGTCACACCGGCCAAGGAATCTAGAGATAAGATGATTATTGGTGACCTCTCAGAACTTTTCCCACAGAAAGGGGAACCTCATGGAAAGGCTGCTATCGAGAGCGGGTTCTCTGCTTTGTATAAGTCTGTGCTGTCTCTGCCTAGCATCGACGGCCAGTGCTCAATACATCTTCATCGACGCACCTGATGGCACTACCTGGATAGACACTTCGTTTCTCATGTATGTGGACGTCCTCGATGCTTCCGGTAATCCATTGGACGGAATGACTACAGACAGTCTCTGCGTGCGCGAGGATGGCGCAAGCATCAGCACTTTCACAGTGCAGCAACTACAACCTGATTTATGTATTAACTCGATTTGCCTTACGGTTAACGTTCAATGGCAGGAGTTGAACCCGAAACTCGATTTCCCGAAAGGAAAAGGGGAGGTGAACTGGCAGAACAGTTAGACTAGATATATATCGATATATTACATAACGATGATTCTGGGGGTCAGGCCTGGATACGCAACTATTCAATCAGACCGACCGAATCATCTTGTTAGAAAACCCTTTGCAAATTTTCGGGGAGAACAACGTTCATGAGTAAAGTAAAATTTATCGCTCTCACAATGGCAATCCTCATGCTTTTGATGGGAGCTGTGGCTTTGGCCCTTCCGGCTACCGTCTGGGTGAATGTCACTTGGACTGGAACCCCTTTGTACACACCGATTGGTGGTCATACTTTCGGCGTTGATGCGTTTGCTACAATCGCTGATGGTGTCAACGGTGTAGCGGCCGGCGGCACGGTGAATGTGGCAGTGGGCACCTATGCCTTGGCGAGCACTGTAAACCTTAACAAGGTGGGTCTGCTGGTCAAAGGCGCCGGCCCCACGACCATCGTGACGGCAGGAAATGCCGTCGGTTATGCATTTGACATCTCGGCCTCAGGTGTAACTCTACGAGACATCTGGCTGAAGAAAACTGATCTCCTGGGAGAGCAAAATCTCATTAGAATCAGCGCGAGCAATGTCTCGATTCTTAACAATAAGATCACTGGGCTTCCTACGGTTGTCCCCGGGACTTGGCCCGCAGTCAGCCGCGCCATCCTTGTGCAAGCCGGTTCAATAACCGGATTGCTGATCGATGGCAACACCATTTATTCGCTGCGTCATCCGGGCTATTTCAGCGGCACGACAGTTGGAACGATTTCCAACAATGCCGTATCCGACACACGTGGATGGATAAATGAAGGCGCACAGCTTACGTTCACGAACAACACTTGGCCGCTGCTGCCGTACCCCAATGGTGGCCGCGACATATCGCTGGATATTTCGGTCAATCCAGCCTGGTATCCGGATCTGCTCGCATTGTCTAATGCGAACAACGATTGCTATATCACCGTAGAAGCAGGTCTCATGGGCGCCGCCCGCGAAGGACGTGCAACATCGTGGGTTGATGCTGCCGCTGCGGTCGGAGGTCTGGGTAGAGCGGACTTGAAGTATAAGACGGTTGCCGCCGGTGTTGTCGGAACGCTGCCAGGCGGAACGTGCAGGGTTACCCCGGGCACATACAACGAAGGTCCGCAGGTAGTGATTGCCAAGAATCTGTCGATTGTTCCTGATGTCGCCGGAATCGTGACAATTAAGCCAACTGCGAACACGAGCAACGCTGGTGATACTAAGGGTTGGTTCCTGGTGAATGCCGGGGTTGTGTTCAATCTCACCGGTGTCACTTTGGACGGTTCCGGCTTCAAGATTTTCCAAGGTATTCGCTCGTATGGCAGCGGAACTATCAACGGCAACAATATCAAAAATATTGGCTACAACCCTTCCACTGACTATGCGGGCACCGGTATTGTTGCATTCGGCGATAATGGTACGGTGATTTCAAACAATACCTTCAGTAACATTGGCAGAGTCGGTGTGCTTATCTACGGAGTTACGGCTACATTTACCGGCAACAATTACACCGGTAAAGGTACCGGCGACTTCCTCGACTATGGAGTGGAGTTGGGTGCCGGCGCTGTTGCTGATGTGATCGGCAATACCTTCACGGCTTGTCGTGGCGTCGCCAGCGTAGATGGCTCAACCTCAGCCGGTGCGATAGCGACAACTTATTATGCCGCTGGCACCACCGGCCACTTCAAGGGCAACACCTTCACCAACTCGACCGCGGGGCTTGGCATCGGCGGTGATGCCCTTGACGCCTCGATCGTGACCGTCACGGACGGCAATATGTTTGATGGTAACGACTACGGTATCCAGACTTCAGCGGCTGCCCTTATCAGCCTTACTGTGTTAGGGAATACATTCCAAAACAACAGCATAATCGGTCTGGACGTTCATTCAGCTCTCGCCAACGTGCAGTCAAACATCTTCTGCTGCGGCAACACACTGAATGCTTCGGACGACGTTCCGTATGGTACGAATACCTACGACATGAACTACTGGAACGACTGGTCGGGCGTCGGCGCTTACTACGGCATTTTCCCGGGTCCGCTCCCTGGCGCCAACGTCGACTGGAATCCGAGTGTAGCTTACGGTCTCAACATGACGCCGGATGTAGTCGCTTACAACGCCCCCGGCAACTTCTGGTTGACTGTCAATATCGAAGAATGCGTAAAGGGACTCAATGCTGCCGAAATTTGGCTCGAGTATCCGTCCTCATTGACGGTGGCCCCTGCCGACGTTGTCGCTCTTGACAACAATTTCACCATCTATTCCACCCAAGCGACTGTGGGCACCCTCACCACACTCAAGGTCTATCTTGGCGTGCTGGCAGGTGTAGTCCCAACTGGTCCGAAGGATCTCTTCAAGATCAAACTGGTCGGCAGTACCTCCTGCGTTGTACTTGGCAGCGAGATTAAGATGGTCTATCGCGATCTGCGTAACAACAGCGCCATTGCGAACAGTATTCCGGCGCCGTTGGCATCTCCAACGACCTTCACGTCTAATGCTCCTACTATCGTGGTCCTCTCGCCAGCGGGTCTCTTGCCAACTGGTGGTTATTACAGACTGCCGCCGGTATTGAATTTGAAGGCTGAGTATGGGTGCGATCTCAGTTTAGTACAGACTGATATTGAGGGCTGGAACACATGGCCGACTATAGCGAGCGGTCTGACCGGCACGACATGGACAGCGCCCTGGTCGATTGACCTGTCGTTCTGGAACAGCTTAGTGCCCGGGTATCCTATGCCAGATGGGCTGTGGTATATCCGCTTCGCTGTGCAGGCAGATGACGGTCGCTGGAATGATAACTGGCCCACCTATAAGTGGTACTTCACGAAAGACACGCAGGCTCCACCAAAGCCGGCCACTCTTACGGCTAAGCCGGGGAATAATAAGGTGCACTTGACTTGGACGCACCTCACCGGCGATCTCGACTATGATCATACGGTCGTCATGCGCAAAGCCTGGTTTAACTTAGTCCATGGCTATCCCTTGTATGCTACAGGGGCAGTCCCTGAAGGTGGTTATCCGCTGGATACGCTCGACGGAACCAAGGTATTCTCCGGCGCCGCTACGAGTTATATCGATGTCACAGGTCTCACCAATTCCACTCGTGATATCTATCACTATGTGGTGTTCAATGTCGACAAAGCTGGGAATGTCTCGCCAGCATCAGACGGAGCCAAATCGACTTCCTATTGGCTCGGCGATATCAACCTCGCCGGCGCGTACGACGGTGTGGTTCACGGATTAGGGGATCTGACGCCCTTCGGTAATTCCTACTTCAAATCCACTGGCGATCCTCTTTTCAACCCCGAAGCCGACTTCGCTCCGACTTTCGGTGGGGCTCAGGGGATTCCGTTGCCCAACGGCGTGGTCGATTTCGAAGAACTGAATATCTTTGCAATCAACTACGATTCCGTCAGCGCGACGCTGAAAACTCGCCCGACTCTACCCGGAATTCCGATTCAGCGCGAAACGGCCTTGCGTGTGGCACAGAGAATGACGACGACTACTTTCGACGTTGATCTCTATCTGGACAATCGCGATGATCTGGCTAAGGCGTTAATAGGTGAAGTCACCTATGATCCGACCATGTTGGAATACGTGTCCACTGTGGAAGGCAAGGATCTTGCGGCTTCGCAGCTTCCCGTCTTCTTCAAGGCGCTCACGTCGCCAA
Source organism: uncultured bacterium (assembly GCA_903930455.1). GTDB lineage: Bacteria > Zixibacteria > MSB-5A5 > CAIYYT01 > CAIYYT01 > CAIYYT01. The sequence goes on from CAIYYT010000034.1 coordinate 7,325, forward strand.
AGCAGATATCGGTTTCAGCCGCCGTACTCGGTAACGGGAGCACAATTGATGGATCAGGTCTGATTGCCACCATCAGCTTCCGGGTACTTGGTACTGGCAAGACGACAGTCCAATTGACAAAAGCCGTCGTCCGCGACAAGGATAACAATAACCTTGTTGGGGAAAACATCCAGCTCCCGGGAACGGAAGCTGTTGTTGACGTACCGGCGACCTACGAGATTGCACAGAATCAACCGAATCCGTTCAATCCCGAGACTGTCATTAAGTACGCCCTACCGAATGCTACGCAGGTTAGTATTCGAATTTACAACATCGTCGGACAACTGGTGAAGACGCTGGTAGATGATTATCAACCGGCTGGCCAACATCAGGTGGTCTGGAACGGCACAAGCGAAAACGGAGAGAGAGTGGCGTCGGGAATCTATCTCTATAGATTCGTGACTCCTGACCATCAACAAACCCTTAAGATGACTCTCTTGAAATAGTTTTAGCTGGAGATCCGGGAGGGGTAATACCCTTCCGGATCCCTTGAGGTAAAGGATCCAATGAGAATTAAACAGACAGCGCTAATGTGGCTTGTGGCGATTGTTGTCCTGGTGGGCGGAGATTCGATGCAGGCTGAAAGCTTCAGTGGCACGGGTCAGGTATACATTTCCCCCGCGACAAAGCACGTTCAGCTTAATGAGACGTTTGATCTTTACATTGCTATCGACGCACAAGTAAAATACTTCAGGGGTTTCGAATATAACATCGAAGTTGACACAAACGTGATCAGACTGATTACGGCCGCACGGGAACCGTTTTTTACCGGTCCCGAGGGTATCTACTTTACTTGGAAGGATACTGTGTACACGTTCCCGCAAATCGGTTCGCGCTATGTTTACGAAATGGTGGGGTCCATTTTCGGATATGGAAACTATGTTGACGGACCCGGACAAGTCGTCAAAATGACGTTCAAGGCGGTAGGGAATGGTGTCTCTGATGTGATCTTTCGCAAGGCATATATGGAAGATCGGTATGGTAATCCGATGTCAATACAGGATTCGCCAAGCGGACTGGTTGTCGTGTGCCCCACGGCCAATCAGCCACCGGTTGCCAACGCGGGACGTGACTCGACTCTGTTCCAGTGCACTCCGGCAGCAATCAGTATCGTCGCTGGCTGCACTGACCTGGACGGCAATTTGTCGACCTGCCTGTTGACTTCGAGTACAGGGACTTATAGTGGTGGTCACATCACTTTCACACCGACCGGCAGCGGAACCTATACCTTCATCCTGAAGGCTACCGATGTTTGCGGATTGACCGACTATGATACATCAGTCGTCAATGCGACCGCTAATCAGGCGCCGGTTGCCAACGCGGGACGTGACTCAACTCTGTCCCAGAGCACTCCGGCGCCGATCAGTATCGCCGCTGGCTGCACTGACCCGGACGTAAATCCGGCTGGTAGTCTATCAACCTGTCTGTTGACCTCGGGACCGGGGGATTACAGTGGTGGTCACATCACCTTCACACCGACCGGCATCGGAACCTATACCTTCATCCTGAAGGCTACCGATGTTTGCGGATTGACCGACTATGATACATCAGTCGTCAACGTGACGTCGTCATACCACTGTGGCGATGCCAACGGCGACGGCAGCGTTGATATCTCGGATGTCGTCTACCTAATTGCCCTCATATTTTCAGGCGGTACAGCTCCTAATCCGCTGCTAGCTGGCGACGCCAACTGTGATGGAGGGGTCGACATCTCCGATGTTGTCTATCTGATTGCCCTCATTTTCTCTGGTGGATTGGCTCCGTGCGGACTGTCATGCATTCATTGATCAGTCGTGCATTCTCAGGCGCCTTTCGTCTCGGCAGTCACCGCCTCAGGAGCGATGATAGCGGGTTTCCTGAGTGTAGAAAGGTAGGTATAAAGAGCTGGTATTACATAGAGCGTCAAAATTAGTGAGAATAGCAGTCCGCCAATGATGGCGATTCCCATCGACACCCGACTTTTGGCTGCCGCACCGAGCGCCAGGGCTATCGGCAGGACTCCGAAAACGGTGGCAAGGCTGGTCATTAAAATTGGGCGGAATCTCTGGGTGGCGGCATCGATCACGGCCTCTCTTATCGACAATCCTTGTGCCTTGCGCTGATTGGCGAATTCCACGATCAGGATACCATTTTTCGTCACGATGCCTACGAGCGCTATGATTCCGATCTGGCTGAAGATATTGAAGGTTTGCCCAAACAACCAGAGTGACAGGATTGCTCCGGCAAGCGCCAAGGGAACGGTAAGCATAATCGTTAGAGGATCACGGAAGCTTTCAAATTGCGCAGACAAAATCAGATAGACCAAAACCAATGCGAGCAAAAACGCAAAGAGAAGAGTGTTTGAACTCTCCGAATACTCCTTGGCGGTTCCCGCGAGACTCGTCGAGAATGTCTCGTCAAGCGTACCGGCAGCGATCTTGTCCATCTCGTTGATTCCGTCGCCGAGAGTATAGCCTTTTGCCGGAGACGCGGACACTGTGGCCGCTACATAGCGATTGAAATGGTAGAGCTGGGGTGGACTGCTGCGATAGGACATCTTTACGACATTGTCTAACTGGATCAATTCATCACGGCTATTTCTGACATAAACCGAGCTCAGGTCCAGAGGGGCAGAGCGATTTGCTCTATCGGCCTGTGCAATAACCTGATATTGCTGGCCATTGAGTATGAAGTTCCCATAGCGCTGCCCGCTGAAATAGAGTTGCAAAGTCTGCGCAATATCCATGACCGTAACACCCAGCGCTCTGGCCCGATCTCTGTCGATCTCGACCGTGAGTTCGGGTTTGTTGAATTTCAGATCCACATCGACAACCTGGAAAATCGGATCGGAACTCGCTTTGTCGAGGAAACGCGGTACCGCCTCCTTCAGCTTCTCAAACGTCGGCGCTTGAATCACATACTGCACGGGGAGTCCTCGTCCCCTACCGCCGCCGATAGTCTGTTCCTGCGTCACATACGTCCGGGCGAACGTGTAGTCTTTCAATTGCCTGGTAACCGCATCGGCAATCTGTTGCTGACTTCGTTTCCGAAGCTCGGGTGACACAAGACTGACTCGAACGAAACCATTATTTACACCACTGCCTCCCATCCCGCCCCCCGTGACTGAAACGATGACATCTCTCTCCGGCAGAGTGTCTACGATAGCAATGATCCTCTGCATGTAGTCATACATCGCCTCGTAAGAAGTGCCCTCAGGGCCGGTCGAATTGACCATCAATCGGCCTCTATCTTCCATAGGCGCCAATTCCGAACGGAGAAGAGACCCCAATCCCAGGATCAGCGCCATTGATGCGGCCATGACCACTAACGATAGCCACCGTCTGTCAACAAATCGCTGCAGCGACCGATGGTATCCCGTGGCCAAACGATTGAACCACCTTTCGCTCAGTTCGAAAAGCTTGCTTTCATGCTCGGTCTTGTGCAGAATCCGTGCACTCATCATCGGCGTCAACGTCAGTGACACAAACGCCGAGATTAACACCGAACCGGCCACTACCACACCAAACTCTCTGAACAAGCGACCGGTAAGACCCTGCAAGAACATGATAGGGAGAAACACCGAAGCCAGCGTAATCGTCGTCGAGATGATCGCGAAGTAAATCTCTTTCGATCCTTTGTACCCGGCTTCAATGGGATTCATCCCCCCCTCGATTTTTCGGTAGATATTCTCCAGCACGACAATGGCATCGTCAACGACAATTCCAGTCGATAGCACAATCGCCAGCAGAGAAAGAATATTGATCGAAAAACGGGCTATGTACATGATGAAAAAGGCGCCGATCAGCGAAATCGGTATGGCCAGCATTGGGATGATCGTAGTTCTCCAGTGGCGCAAAAACACGAAGATCACAAGCAGGACGAGCAGGAATGCGATCAGAATGGTCTCGACAACTTCGGTAATAGCTTTACGGATATTGGCTGTGACATCCATTGCAACAGTCACCTTGACGTCGTCGGGCAAATCCTTCTTGATTTGCTCTAAACGTTGATAGAACGCATCGGCAATGGCAATCTGGTTTGATCCCGGCTGGGGAATGAGGTTGACTGCTACCATGGGAATTCCACTGTTGCCGAGCATGATGGAGCGCTCATTTTCCGCCGTCAGAACTGCCCGGCCCACGTCCCTGAACCTGACAACTGACCCGTTTGTCTCTTTGATGATCAGATCATTGAACTCTTCAGGGGTCGACAGCCGACCGAAAGTTCGAATCGGCAACTCGGTGTTGTAACCTTCGATGCGACCGGATGGCAGTTCGACATTCTCGCGATCCAGAGCATCCTTTATGTCGAGAGGTGTCAAGCCTTGTGAAGCCAGTCGCGCCGGATCGATCAGCAGCTTCATGGCATATCTTTTTTCGCCCCAGATATCGACGGAGCTGACTCCCGCGATAGTCTGCAAACGTTCCTTGAAAACATCGTTGGCCAACGCCGACAACTCCAGCAAATTGCGCTTATCGCTCTGGATAGTTATAGAGACAATCGGGTTAGCATCGGCATCGGACTTGGTAATTGAAGGCGGGTCGACGTCCGTCGGCAGGTCGCGCGTCGTTCTGGAGACACGATCACGCACGTCATTCGCAGCCGCTTCCATGTCGACGCCAAGCTCGAACTCGACTGTAATTCTGCTTCTGCCGTCACTGCTCGATGACGTTAGGGAACGAATACCGGCAATGCCGTTGATCGATTCCTCAAGCGGTTCCGTGACCTGTGATTCGATAATATCGGCATTCGCCCCCGTGTAGCTCGTGGTGACTGTGACAACGGGAGGATCAACACTGGGATACTCCCGAACCCCGAGAAAGAAATAACCGATCGCCCCGAAAAGAACGATCACTATCGAGAGTACAATGGATAGAACCGGTCGACTGATACAAACGGAGGAGATGTTCATTGTATTGCGCGATCAGTTGCCTTGAAGTGTCTTTATCTGGACGTCCTTGCCACTAGCGAGTTGCAGGAGACCGGTCACGATGAGAGTGTCGTTAGCTGCCAACCCGTCCACAATCTGGACGCTCTTTTCGGTTCGGATGCCAGTCTTGATGGAGACAGGTTTTGCTTTGCCGTTTACACAGAGAAAGACCTTCTCACCGTTCAACTCGGGAATCACTGCCCCGGACGGTATCACAATTGCGTTCGGTAGCTCATCCAGTGTGATCTCAACCTTGGCAAACGAGCCGGGAATCAAAGTCCCTTGAGCGTTTGGAATCTTCCCTCGGGCTTTGATAGTGCGAGTATCGGGGTCAATTTTCGTCTCCAAGGCATAGATGACGCCTTTGTGATCCTCGTCGGAATCCCCCGCGCGCACCAGAATTTCGATTCCACTCTTGATCTGCTTGGCGTATTTCTCCGGCACGGAAAACTCGACCTTCATTGGGTCTAGTTCCTGCATGGTTGCAGCCAGCATATTCGGAGAGACATAGCCACCCTCGCTGACATAGCGCAATCCGACAACTCCGTTGAAGGGAGCCCTGATCTCCGTTTTGCTGATTTGCGATTCGATAACTTCCTTGTCCGCCTGAATCAGCCGCAGTGTATTGAGAGTCTTGTCATATTCTTCCTGACTGATCGCCTTGATATCGTGAAGGCTTCGTTCACGATTTTCTTCATCGGATGCCAGCTTTTCTTCGAGCTCCTTCCGCTTTAGCTGAGCCTGCAACTCACGATCGTCGATTTTCAGCATCTGGGCTCCTTTGGCAATCCTGCTCCCCTCCTGGAAAAAGACACCAGTGATCCTGCCGGAAATCTCTGGGCGCAGTTGAACTTCCTCATTTGCAAGTAGTGTCCCCGTGGTGAATATCTTGTTATCGAGAACCTGCGGTCTGATTAACACTGCTTCTACCGACAGGGCGTTACTTCGACCACTTCCCTCGCGATTTGTCTGCTTGCCGGTCCCCTGCCCGCAACCGGCCACAAAGAGACTGGAGAGCACTGCCAGAGCGACTCCAAAAACGAGAGATGCTGTACTACGAATTGACATAACCATAATCAAGTTTAACTCCTCGGCCATACGTCCAGTTCCAAGAAAATCCGGACCGACGGCCACAGGTTACTGGTTTCTACGTACAAAAGCACGCACAATTGTGAGATTCTAATTCACGAGTTCACAGTGTATAGGATTTCGGGTTGAGAAACGTTTTGCTTGCTATATGTTTAGGAGCGTGTTACCTTTCTGCCGAGAGGTAACACTATGCAGAAACAACTACATCGCTTTAGTATATCGATGGCCGGTGATCTGCTTGCCGAGCTAGACAAGATGACAAAAGTAAAAGGTTACACAAACAGGTCACAGGCAGTAGCAGACATGGTTCGAGACCAGTTGGTTGAACATCGCGGTCTCCAAAAGACGCATGAGATTGCGGGGACAATCACACTCGTCTACGACCATCACAAACGGAATATCCAGGCGCTGTTGACGGCGATCCAGCATGATCATGGCGATCAGATCATCGCAACTCTGCATGCCCATCTGGATCATCACAATTGTATGGAGATCCTGGCGGTGCGCGGACAAGCAGGGCTGGTCAGGAGTCTTGCCGACAGACTCATTGCCGCCAAAGGCGTTAAGCACGGGAAACTTACCATGACCACCACGGGAGAGGAGTTTACGAAGTGAAGGGTCTTAGTCTTTCGACGGTAATTACGGCACTCGTCATTCTGGAATCAACCATAGTCGTCCAAGCTCACGAAGAGCCTTCGAAAACAACAGCCGAAAGGATCGACGACTGATGCACATACCCGATGGCTTTTTGGACGGCAAGACGGCGATCGCATCCGCCGCGATTGCCACAGTGGGATTAGGGATAGCTATTCGACATGTGCAACAGACGTTTTCGGCTCGACGTGTGCCCCTTATCGGACTGGCAGCGGCGTTCATCTTCGCAGCCCAGATGCTGAATTTTCCGGTGGCTGGTGGTACATCTGGCCACGTGATAGGAGCGGTTCTGGCGGCGGTTATCCTTGGGCCTAGCGCAGCCGTCCTGGTCATGTCGTCGGTTTTGATCCTGCAGTGTTTGATGTTTGCCGATGGCGGCATTACCGCGCTTGGCGCCAATGTCTTTAACATGGCATTGGTTGCCCCGTTCACCGGCTACACGATCTACCGGCTGGTTTGCCGAGTGCTCGGTGGCACGCTCCGCGCCAAACTCACTGGAATTGCCTTTGCCTCGTGGTGTTCAACCGTCATCGCTTCGATCGCTTGTGCCGGAGAGTTGGCTCTATCAGGCACGGCTCGCTGGAATGTGGTTTTCACAGCCATGGCCGGAATACACGCGATCATCGGACTCGGTGAGGCACTCATTACTTCGCTAGTAATTGTAAGTGTTGCTCGCCTTCGGCCAGAGCTACTTCAAGAATCTGCTGAATTGGAGGCGAAACCTGCCTACGGCCAGTTACTCGCGTACGGACTGATTGTAGTTTTGGGACTCGTGCTATTTGTGGCCCCTTTTGCATCGGCCTGGCCGGATGGTCTCGAAAAGGTCGCCGAGGCGCTCGGTTTCTCGGGCGCAGCAATGCAGCAAGCTGTCGCGAACTCGCCGATTCCTGATTATCAGGTACCGGGTGTCGGATCTTCTGTGATCTCGAATATTCTCGCCGGCCTCTTGGGGACTCTTATTGTTTTCGTCCTGTCGTATGTTCTCGCAAGGCTGCTGACTTCCAAATCCAATTCAACAAAGTCGTTAACGTAAAGGCTGGAAGTTCTTCGTGCGTCTTCGTCTTGATGATCCTTACGTCAATCGGCAGAGCATTATTCATCGGCTACATGCCGCTATCAAGCTCTTCGCCGCGTTAGGAATAGTCATCACAACTATCGCGCTGCCCCGCTCGGCTTGGCCTGCATATTGCGTCATAGGGATCGCGCTGGTGGTCATCATCGCTCTTTCACGGCTGCCACTCACTCACATCCTCAAACGATTGGCGCTTCTTGAACCGTTTGTACTAGTCGTAGCTCTGCTGTCTCTCTGGCAGCGAGATGGCGTTCTCGTGTTCGCAGGCCTCGTGACAAAGGGAACCATCAGTCTGTTCACAATGATCATTCTGGTCGCCACAACACGCTTTTCAGACATACTGCGTGTATTCTGGAGCATGCGCATTCCAAACGTTCTGGTGACGACGATGTCCCTCATGTATCGATACCTCTTTCTGATCCTCGACGAAATGACCCGGATGACGAGGGCGCGTGCAAGTCGAACATTCTCGCCGGGACGTTGGTTGACGTGGCACACCCTCGCCGATGTCATAGGGCACTTGTTTGTTCGAACATCGGAACGAGCCGAGCGGATTTATGCCGCCATGTGTGCGCGGGGTTGGAAAACATGAACGCTATTGAAGTCCGACACCTTAGCTACAGCTTCGTCAATGGCACCGATGCGCTTAAGGACATCTCGTTCAACGTGGCGCAGGAAGAACGAGTCGGAATCATAGGGCCTAATGGTGCAGGCAAATCAACTCTGCTGTGGCACTTGAATGGGCTTCTGCCTGAACGGCATCTTAAGAATCCCGCCGTTACCGTGCTGGGCATACCCGTTGTGCAAGCCAATCTGGCATTAGTTCGCGCTAAGATCGGCCTCTTATTTCAAAACCCGGACGATCAACTGTTTTGCCCCACGGTTTGGGAAGACGTGGCTTTTGGGCCGCAGCAATTGGGCAAATGCGAACCAGAGCTGTCTACCATTGTTAACAATGCTCTGAACAAGGTAGGATTAGCCGGACTCAGGGGTCGCAGCACACGGCACTTGAGTCAGGGAGAGAAACACCGCGCTTGTTTAGCCGGCGTATTAGCCTGTGAGGCTCAGATATTGGTCCTCGATGAACCAACTAGCGATCTCGATCCCCGCGGACGACGGGAAGTTATCTCACTCTTAAGAGGATTTGTTCAAACACAGATTATCGCCTCTCACGACTTGGAGTTTGTGGTTGAAGTCTGCCCTCGAGTAATCGTCATCGATAGCGGCCAGATAGTCGCTGACGGCGCTACCAGCCAAATTCTCAATGACGAAGAGCTGATGCTTGCTCATGGATTGGAGCGACCTCACATACTGCGTCATCAACATCCGCACCAGAGCAATAACCTGTCCAACCGACTCAACCACTAAGGGTTTTGGGCAGTGCAGAAAAAAGGCTTTGGAGAATTAAACTTCACCCACTATACTATAGTGGGTCTGCACTAGCTCGGGCGGCGGGTGGCCGTACCGAGCCTTCTTTCTTCATGATCTTCCCTGCAACGGTTTGGTCTGAGAGTCTTGGTGTGGAGTTGCTAACAAAGCGGGAACTTGCCCGCGCTGTATGAGGTTTTTGTCCGTATGATACCAGTCGACCGCATTCGTAATCTCGCTATCATCGCCCATATCGACCACGGAAAAACGACTTTGATTGATTCCGTCTTTCGCGCTACCCGAACATTTCGGGATAACCAGCATGTGGCGGAACGCCTTATGGACAACAATGATCTCGAGCGGGAACGCGGAATCACGATCCGGGCCAAACACTGCACGGTCAACTGGAATGATTATCTGATCAACATTATCGATACACCTGGGCACGCCGATTTCTCCGGTGAGGTGGAACGAGTCCTCTCGATGGTCGATTCGGTTCTATTGTTGGTTGACGCCAACGAAGGTCCGATGCCGCAAACCCGTTATGTGTTGATGCGTTCGCTGCGCCTGGGCTTACGCCCGATTGTCATCATCAACAAGGTCGAGTGTCCGAACGCTCGCCCTGATCACGCACTGAACAAGACCTTTGATCTATTTATCGATCTGGGGGCAACAGACGCGCAGGCGCATTTTCCGGTTCTGTATGGTTCTGGACTTGATGGTTGGTTTGTGAGAGACTTGGAGAAGGACGCGCACGAAGGAATGGATGCACTTTTTGAGACCGTAATCGAAAATGTGAAACCCCCTAAGGTCAATCAGGATGGTCCGTTTCTTATGCAGGTCAGCACCTTGGCCTGGAGTGATTATATCGGGCAAATTGGCTGCGGTCGAGTACTGAGCGGCACGCTGAACAAGGGTGAGGAATTCACGCGGTTTATCACTCGTTGGAAAGATGCCAATGATCAGGATGCCGGTTGGGATGTGATCGGCTCTGCCAAGGAGAAAGGCATTCATTTTTGGGTGACGCGCGGTCTACAGCGGGTCGAGGTGGACAAGATCAGCGCTGGCGATATTGTCTGGTTGGCCGGACCGAGTGAAATCGGTATCGGCGATACCTTCGCGAACATCGAAGACCCAAAGGCGGCTCTCAAACCGCTGGAAATCGAAGAACCGACGATGTCGATGTTCTTTCTGGTCAACACGGGGCCCTTCTCCGGAGCTGACGGCACAGCTATCATGCTGCGGCAACTGAAGGATCGCCTGCAACGAGAGCTGCGCGTCAACGTTGCGTTGCGCATGGAAGATCTCGGACGATCCGATGGTGTAAAAGTATCAGGCCGGGGTGAACTGCATCTCGCCATTTTGATCGAAGAAATGCGACGTGAAGGGCTTGAGTTCTGCGTCTCTCGTCCCGAAGTTATCACGCGCGAAGACGTAGACGGAAATACTCTGGAGCCAATCGAACAACTGATCATTGACGTCCCTGAAGTATATCAGGGCATCATCATTGAGAAGCTGGCGCGTCGGAAAGGGGAATTGAGAACCGTTGAAAACTCCGGCAGCAATGTTGTCAGGATCGAGTTCGAAATACCGACCCGAGGACTCATCGGCTACCGGTCTGAGTTCCTGACCGACACACGTGGTCTGGGCATCATGGCTTCTCGTTTTGTCGGCTACGGCTCTTGGCGAGGCGAGATTGCCTCGCGCAATCGCGGTTCTGTCGTCAGTATCGCAACGGGACCGGCGACCGCATACTCGATTGAAGGTCTACAAGAACGGGCTGTCATCTTCGTAGAGCCGGCTGAACGAGTCTATAACGGCCAGATCGTGGGAGAGAATTCACGCCCCGATGATATGGCCTGCAACCCAACCAAGCGCAAGAACCTGACCAATCACCGGTCATCCACGAAGGATATCGGAGTCACGCTCGACGTTCCGCGCAGGATGTCGCTTGAACAAGCAATGGAGTGGATCGCAACTGATGAGTTGGTCGAAGTGACCCCAAAAGCGATTCGGATGCGCAAAGCGATACTGGATGCCCTGCAAAGAAAGCGGGCACAGAAGGCGCAGCCCATAATTACGCGAGGGCTTGGCGCCGCGTCTACCCCACCTCCGGCATAATAGGCCACGCCACCGCTTCTCATAGAGATAGTGTCCGGCGAAGAGAGTGATCGCTACACCCATTTTTTCCTTGCCTCGCGTTTCCAGACCCCCTATCGTAATCTAAACGATCCAAACAGGGACTAGTAAACTGCCACAAAATGAGCGGAGGGATAATCTATGAAACGGTTTTTGCCTTTGACACTGGCGCTGCTTTGCGCGCTGTTCATCGCAGGGTGTATTGACTATGAGGAAACGCTTGAACTTAACGCCGACGGTTCAGGCACGATGGCGATGCATGTGACTGTCTACAAGAAGTACTTCGACGCGATGTCGAAAATGATGGGATCTCCCGCAGACTCAGTTCAGGACAGCGCGATGTTCAAACTGTTTACACGCGAGGATATGGAGGCGAAGATCAAGGAACACAAGAGCACCGTTAAGCTGCTCGACTTCAAGGAACAACTGACTGACTCCACCGTCGTATATGACCTCAAGTACGCGTTCAAGGACCTTCAGGAAATGCTGCGGATTAGCGGACAAATGGGCAAGAACGAGATGATGGGCGGACCGGGCAGTGAATCGGTCAGTGAACAGGCTGGCGAACCGAATGGCAAACCGGAAGTCACATTTAGCAAAGACAAATCCGGAGAGTGGCAATACGCTCGCGGATTTGAGGCTTCCTCCATGGGAGAAATGATGATGCCAGCGGAGGACTCGACGAAGCCGGAGCGCGCCAATCTGGACACTGCTAAATCGGCAGATTCCCTTGCTGAACCGTTGGTGGAAGCAGTTGACACCGTGATGGAGCAAATGGGTTCGGCGATGGCTGGTATGAAGGATATGATGATGAAGGCCTTCGCGGACCACAAAATGCGGATGACTGTCAAGTTTCCGGGAACCGTCGCGAAATCAAATGCTACATCGATAAACGGCAACACGGCGGTCTGGGAATACAAGTTCACTGATATGGCAAAAGCGCCTAAGCAGCTTGAGGCAACAATCAAACCTTGATCGAAGCGAGTGACATTCATACTGCGATAAGGCCGGTTCCTGTCAACGACTGAGGGCTGAGCAGAGGACTGTATTTTGGACATTTCGTTTAGGCAATACGGCTACCCTCCCTATCGGGTAGCCGTTCTCCACGGCGGACCGGGAGCTCCCGGATATATGGCGCCTGTCGCGCGTGAGTTGGCAAAGATCGCGGGTGTTCTTGAACCTCTGCAGTCCGCGAACTCGCTAGAAGGACAAATTGAGGAGTTGAGGACTCAAGTGGTCGACCACGGCAACCCGCCGATGAC
>CAIYYT010000035.1 GCA_903930455.1 uncultured bacterium
CACCTTTGCCGGGAGTTACCCCAGCGACCACGGCGGTGCCATATTCTTTCATCTGTCGCGCATGGAATGATCCATCACGACCGGTGATTCCTTGAACCACCACTCTCGTTTTTTTATCTACAAAGATTCCCATGTGTTTGTCCTTTCCTCGCTTAAGCCACACCGGCCAGTGCGATTGCCTTGGTGACCACTTCGACCATTGTCTCCGCGCCCTGAATCTGCGCCTCTGCCAAAATCGCCCGCCCTTCGGTTTCGTTGGTGCCAGTCAAGCGCACGACAATCGGTACCGACGGCCTAAACTCGGAAACCGCCTTGGCAATACCGTTCGCGACGTCGTCGCAGCGGGTGATACCGCCAAAGATGTTGAAGAGAATCGCTTTGACATTGGGATCGCGCAGGATGATCCGCATCGCCGTGACCACTTTGTCAGGATTGGAGGAACCGCCGATATCAAGGAAGTTCGCCGGTTCACCCCCATAATGTTTGACCAGATCCATCGTCGCCATCGCCAGTCCGGCGCCATTTACAACGCAACCGATATTGCCGGACAGGCCAACAAACGACAGTCCCGCTTCGCGAGCTTCGTTTTCGGACTCTTCCTGCGGAGCCACATCGCGCAGCTTCTCATAATCGGGATGACGATAGAGACCGTTGTCGTCGAGATTGACCTTAGCATCGAGTGCCACAACTTTGCCGGACGGCGTCGTAACCAGCGGATTGATTTCGACCAGAGAAGCGTCCGCTTCCATGAAGCAACGATAAAGCTTCAAAATAATACCGGCCGCCTGCTTGGCGGTCTCGGGATCGGAGTAGACCTTGTAAGCCAACTGCCGTGCCTGATACGATTTTATTCCCAGAATCGGATCAACGTGCAGCTTATGAATTTTCTCGGGTGTCTTGGCGGCTACTTCCTCGATGTCAATGCCACCTTCCGCTGAAACCATGATCACCGGCTTCTTGGCGCTGCGGTCGACGATGATGCCAACATAGGCTTCATGACTGATATCTGTGGCTTCCGTCACCAGCACTTTGCGAACGATCAATCCCTTGATGTTCATGCCGATGATGTTTTCGGCATTGCTGTACGCTTCATCCGGTGTTGCACAGTACTTGATTCCACCCGCTTTGCCACGCCCGCCAATATGTACCTGTGCTTTGACCACGACCGGTTTCCCGATTTCGGCGGCAAGGTTGCGCGCCTCGTCTGCCGAGAACGCAATCTTGCCCTTGGGAACCGGAATACCGAAAGAGGCAAAAATCTCCTTTGCCTGATACTCGTGAATCTTCATCTATGGCTCCTCAAATTTCTTCTATGCCTTGGCCTTTAGGTAAGCCCGTGCTTCTTCAAGCAGTACATCGTAGTTATTCCTTTCCGGAAAATCAAGTACCAGCTCTAACAGGTGGTTGAGAATCTCGCCAATCTCTTTCCCCGGCTGCAATCCAAATTCACGCATCAGGTCGTTGCCATTGAGCGCCAAATCGGCTAACCCAAAGGGGGGCTTGCGCTCCAGCTCCTCACGAATGCGCTTCTCAAACTCGTCAACGTCCTCGGTTTTGCCCCCTTTCCCCTGCCCAACAACGTCGGCGCGACGGAGATCAAGTAGGTCGAAAACCAGCCCCTGCCCCACCTTGCGGATCAAACGGCGCATTCCCTTATCCGAGACATCGGTAGTGAACATGTGCCTGTCGATGAGCGTCACAACCTGATCGACAAAATCGTTGGAGTAGCGCAACCGTTCCAACACCTTGCGGGCAACCCGCGCGCCGTAGTCTTCGTGTCCATAGAATGTGGCGCCTCCCTCTATTTCCCGCTTGGCTTGTGGTTTGGCAACGTCGTGGAACAGCGCCGCCATTCGCACTGTGAGACTTCGCGGGGCAGCATCAACCGTGAAAACCGAATGCTCAAAGACCGGATACGCGTGGTATGGTCCCGGTTGGTCAACACCGACGGTGCCTTCCAGTTCCGGAATCAGATGGCTCAGCATACCGGTTTTCTGCATCAGAATCAATCCCACCGAGGGCTTGTCTGCCTTGACCAGTAGCTTATTGAGCTCTTCGGCAACGCGCTCCGCCGAGACGCTCTTTATCAGTGCGGCATTCTCACATATTGCAGCATATGTCTTCGGTTCGATCTTGAAATTGAACCGCGCGGCAAACTGTATGGCGCGCAACATCCGCAGGGGATCCTCGACGAATGAATTCGGAAAAGTGATGCGAATCAGATGCGCTTGGATGTCCTGTTGCCCCGAAAACGGATCGACGATTTCTCCGGTCGCGACGTTGCGCGCAACGGCATTGATCGTGAAATCTCGGCGGCCGAGATCGTCTTCAACCTTCAAATTGTGATCAAATTCAACCTCAAAATCTCGATGCCCGGTTCCAGTGGAGTGTTCCTTGCGAGGAAGGACAAAATCGAATGTCTCTGAGGAGACGTCCGCTGAGGCGTGCTGCGTGAACTTGATCACCCCGAACGATCTGCCGACCAGATCGACTCTGCCAAAGCGGCGCAGAATCGAAACTAGTTCTTGGTAGGGAATACCCGCAACCAGAAAGTCGATATCCTTGGATGCCGGTTGACCGGGGATCAGCGAGTCGCGAACAGCGCCGCCGACTTCATAGAGTTGCCCCTGTGTTGTGACGGCTGTAATCAACGGTTTACTAAGTGGTGCGACCATCTCACCCGCGCGCGATAACGGTGCCGGCATTTCCGAACACCGCTTCCGCCGCCTTATCGATGGAAGATACCACAACTCTCGTTCCGCCGTTCCGCAGGAAATCTATAGCGGCTTCAATCTTGGGGCCCATACTCCCCGGGGGGAAATGTCCCTGTCGCAAGTATGCTTCGGCCTCGGAGGCTGTCATCTCGTCGATCAGTTTCTGATTCGGTCTGCCGTAGTTGATCGCGACCTTGTCAACGTTGGTTAGGATAATCAGCATTTCGGCGTGAATCTGGTTTGCCAGAAGTGCCGATGCGCGGTCCTTATCGATCACCGCATCAACCCCTTCCAACGTGCCGTCCTTTTCCACGTACACCGGAATCCCACCACCGCCCGCGGCAATAACAATAACTCCGCTGTCAACAAGTTGGGCAATGATCCGCCCCTCGACGATTTTTTTGGGAATCGGTGATGGCACCACTCGCCGCCAACCTCGATTGGAGTCCTCTTTCATAACCCAGTTACGCTCGGTCTGAAACAGAACTGCTTCCTGCTTCGTGTAGAACTGGCCGATAAATTTGCTGGGATTGACAAGCTCCGGATCGTACCTATTGACCTCTACCTGCGTGATAATGGTCACCACCTCGCGCTGAATCTTGTCGCGATACAGACGGTTTTGGAGAGACTGGCCGATCATGTAACCCATGCCCCCTTCGGTGTCGGCAACACAGATACCCAGTGGCAAAATCGGCGCCTTGCCCCGTGCCAGTTCGACCCGCAGGATGGCATTACCCACCTGCGGGCCGTTGCCGTGTGTGACGGCGATATTGTAACCATCTCGAACCAACTCGATCAACCCGTACAAAGAATTGCGCGTGTTAGCGAATTGATTCGTGATTGTATCCTCGACCTCTTTGCGAGTGATGGCATTGCCACCCAGCGCAATGACAGCCGTTTTACTCATTTGCTCTTCTTCTTGCCCTTCTGCATTTTGCTCACGAAATCAACCAACACATCATTTAGTGTCGGCGAGCCGACTTCTTGCAGATTATAATCTACCCGTGTCGACGGTTGTTTGATCTTAATCACCCGGCGCAGATCAATCGGCGTACCGATGATCACGGAATCGCACGGAGTGGCGGCAATCGTCGCCTCAAGATCCTTAACCTGCTTGCCGCCATAACCCATCGCGGGAAGCAACGTGCCAATTTCGGGATACTTGTTGAAGGTGTCCACCAACGTACCCTTGAGATACGGGCGAGGATCAACCAACTCCGCAGCGCCATACTTGTTCGCCGCGACAGTACCGGCTCCGTACTGCATTTCGCCATGTGTGGCAGTCGGTCCGTCTTCGACAACCAGTACGCGCTTGCCACGGATTACGGAAGGATTCTCGACTGTGATTGGAGAAGCCCCGTCGATGATCGTCGCTTTGGGGTTATAGTCACGGATATTTGAGCGCACTATCTCGATGCAATCGCCATCCGCAGTGTCGATCTTATTGATAACAACCACATCGGCCATCAACAGATTGACTTCGCCTGGATAGTACTCCAGTTCATGTCCTGGGCGATGGGGATCGGCGACCGTAATGTAGAGATCGGGTTTGTAAAACGAGAGATCATTATTCCCGCCATCCCAGACAACCACATCCGCTTCCTTCTCAGCTTGACGAAGAATCTTCTCATAATCAACGCCGGCGTAGATCACCTGACCGCGGGCGATATGTGGCTCGTATTCTTCCATTTCTTCGATGGTGCACTGATGCTTAACCAGATCAGCCAAAGAACCAAACCGCTGGCATGCTTGCTTGGCAAGATCGCCGTACGGCATTGGATGGCGAACGGCTACGACCTTCAAACCAAACTCCTTGAGAATCTCGCAGACCCTCCGGGTAGTCTGGCTCTTGCCCGCCCCGGTTCGCACGGCGCATACGGCGATAACCGGTTTGGTCGACTTGAGCATAGTGTCTTTGGCGCCTAGCAGTATGAAGTTCGCACCGGCTGCCAGCACCGCGGAAGCTTTGTGCATGACATATTCGTGCCGTACATCAGAATAGGAGAAAACGACTTCGTCGATGTCATACTTGCGAATCAGATCCAGAAGCTCGGACTCGGGATAAATTGGAATGCCCTTGGGATAGAGTTTTCCTGCCAATACCTTCGGATACTTACGCCCCGCAATATCGGGAATCTGAGTTGCTGTGAAGCACACCACTTCGGCGCCTCGGTTGTTGCGATAGCAGGTATTGAAATTGTGGAAGTCTCTACCTGCGGCTCCCATGATCAGGATTCGTTTCTTTGCCATCCTCTATCCTCCGATGATTTAAGAATATTCACGCCAATAAATCGTTAACACCAATACAGAGTCACCTTTGATGCTCAGACTGCGGAGG
>CAIYYT010000036.1 GCA_903930455.1 uncultured bacterium
CCGTACTACTGCAGGCGATCCCTGATCGAGTAGGAGGTAGAACACAAAAACCAACTTCGTTTTTGCTCTGCCGCTAATCACCCGACCCACAGAGCACTCCGGGGTGACCTTCGGTGCCGCAACCAGCGTTCTACTAACTGGTGTGGGCGAGATTTATCTACAATGGCACTACAAAAAACGCCCTCACCCTCGGTCCCTCTCCCAAAGGGAGAGGGAGGGTAAGGCGTTGTAGTAGGTCGGGTTCCGAGTCCCACGTTGACAGATTGTAGCGCGGGTTCAGACAGGATGCCGTGTGTCGGTGCGGATGATTGTGTCCAAGCACGGGACGAGAAACCCGACATTTGTTGGGATAGGATGATGACGGGTTTCTCACTCAGTGTTGATGCAACCGATGGTGTTCCGATCAGGGGCCTTGAGTGGTACGCTGGATAGCCCTGTCGGAAATTCGTTCGGAACCCGACCTAAGGAACTGGAAACAACAGACCATTCCTATATCAGAAGGATTAGCTCTTTTTTCAACCTTCCGAGCGATTGACGGTATATCTAATTAGCCGTATGCTTGATGGTGTAGGAAAGTAAGGAACTTCCGGAAGTGCGTGACACTTCTGGACAAGAGAAGTTCTGATTCTGGGGGTCAATACGAACAAGTGGATTCTCAATTTCACTTCGAATCCACTTGTTCTTTGAATCCGAAAGAGACTGCAATCGCAGTGCGCAATGAGTTTCGAAATCAAGGAAGACCGCACGCTTCGCGCAACAGTCATCGGCAACAAGTAGACGTGAGATATTGAAAGGGAAATACTCACGATTTCAAGAAAGTCGCTGTGTGCTACTTAGAAGGCATGGCAAAGTATGGCACAAGCGCAGAAACACGAAGGAGAACACGGAATGAAAATGAAATTAGCACTTTATCTGATAGCGGCGGCGGCTTTGGTCGCAATGCTTCTATTTATGACCAGCGCAACTCTTCGCGCGTCGCAGATGGATGATCGCATCGCGTTATCCGCCAAAGATTCATATGTGTTCAGGACCTATCTGAAGGATGATGGCATTAAGGTCCAATCCAAGGATGGTGTCGTCACCTTGACGGGTTCTGTTTCAGAAGAGTCTCACAAATCGATGGCCGAAGAGACTGTAGAGAGCCTGCCCGGCGTCAGAAGCGTAAATAACCAGCTCAGCGTCACCGGTTCGCCAGCCAGTGCAAACTCGGACGCGTGGCTCGGAGAGAGAGTTAGAGGCACGCTCCTCTTTCACCGGAGCGTGAGTTACGTCAACACCAATGTCTCCGTCACTGATGGTAAAGTGACTCTGCGCGGAACCGCCTCTAGCGAAGCACAGAAGCAACTCACGACCGAATACGCCAAGGATGTCTCAGGAGTCAAGGACGTAGACAACCAAATGACCGTGGCAAAAACCCCTTCGAAGTCACATAGGTCGGCTGGCGAAAAAATCGATGATGCTTCCATCACTACGCAGGTCAGGATGTCTCTACTATTTCATCATGGGACGGATGTCTTCGATACGAAGGTCTCGACACACAAGGGCGTCGTTACCTTAAGTGGTTCGGCCAAGAATCAAGCCGAGATAGACCTCGCGACTAAGCGCGTCAGTGATGTGCACGGGGTGACGAGTGTAATTAACCAAATGACTATCGAGGCATTGAAGACCTCGACTGACTAACTTACCGGATCGTTGCTGGCTGATGCAGGGACGCATCAGTCGGCAGCGTTTCCAAAGCGAACTTAAAGGAGAATCATATGTCAACCTTACTAATCATACTCTTGGTGCTGTTTGTGTTTGGTGGCGGTGGTTGGGGATACCGCCGCTGGCGTCGGTAGAGCATACGGACGAGAGCGGAGCGGTTCATCGAGAGAAGGTCAGCGATACTGCGTATGCTTACCATCGATCGCTTTTATTCATCTGCCAGATAGAGAAGTTTAGGATTGCGTCCAGAAAAACGAAAGAGGAGTTGTTATGAAAGGATTTGTGCAAGATATCGAGGGGCTCGCCATCAAGAATGAGGATTTTCGCCAAGTACTGTACACCGCAAAAAACAGCCAGCTCGTCGTCATGGCACTAAAGCCCAAGGAAGAGATCGGGGAAGAAGTCCACAAGCTCGACCAGTTCTTTCGAGTGGAGGAAGGATCCGGTGAAGCGGTTCTCGATGGCGTTCGGACGGCGATACGAGCGGGCTTTGCGGTTGTAGTCCCGGCCGGGACGAATCACAACATCATCAATACCGGCAGTGTTCCGCTGAAGCTCTATACGCTCTACTCGCCCCCGAACCATCGGGACGGCGTCGTCCACCATACCCGCAAGGACGCGGAGGCCGACAATGAGCACTTCGACGGCAAAACGACGGAATAAAGAAGGAAGACAATGAATACGATTACGACAAAAGACGGTACGTTGATCAACTACAAAGACTGGGGCACGGGAACTCCTGTGGTGTTTAGCCACGGTTGGCCCCTCAGTGCTGATAGCTGGGAGGCCCAGATGCTTTTCCTGGCTTCCAATGGCTATCGCTGCATCGCCCATGACCGCCGTGGCCATGGCCGTTCGAGTCAGCCCTGGACGGGTAACGACATGGACACCTATGCCGACGACCTCTCGGAGCTTATCGAAAAGCTTGACCTTAAGGGGGCAACCCTCATAGGTTTCTCCGCGGGGGGTGGCGAAGTTGCCCGCAATATCGGCCGCCACGGCACGAAACGGTTGGCCAAGGCTGCGCTGATTTCGGCCGTTCCTCCGCTGATGCTGAAGACGTCGGCTAATCCTGGCGGTTTGCCGATTGAGGAGTTCGACAAGATCCGCCTCGGATCCATCGCCGACCGCTCGCAGCTCTATAAGGATATTGCCAACGGCCCGTTCTTCGGGGCGAATAGGCCCGGCGCTAAGGTCTCGCAGGGAGTAATCGACTCGTTCTGGCTCCAGGGGATGCAGGCCGGTCACAAGAACACCTTTGACTGCATTAAAGCGTTCTCCGAGACGGATTTCACCGAGGACCTCAAGAAATTCGATGTGCCGACGCTGATCGTTCACGGTGACGACGACCAGATCGTGCCTATCGGCGCGGCGGCTCTTCGCTCATCAAAGCTGGTAAAGAACGCGATCTTGAAGATTTATGCGGGCGCACCACACGGCCTTGCGGAAACGCACAAGGACAAACTCAACGCCGACTTGCTGGCATTCCTTAAGTCCTGAGTTTGCACTGTAGGGGCTACTTCGTGTGAATAAGTGCGTCTAGTTAGCGATCATGGATGGAGGTGTCTTAGCCATTCTGAATGCGTCTAAAAGAGACGTTTATCATCGCGAAATTATTGGAATGTCACTGTTTTGGGGCACAAATGTATATGAATCAAATCGGGTTAGGAAAGTGAATCTGATGTCAATTGCTGCTATTCTTTGTGACGCAACAAGTGGGCATCAAAAATAGAACCTGACTGTTACCCGAGTAACTCTTGTTGGAGATGTATATGAGTCAATACCAAATCGCCGTGGTGGTGGGCAGCCTTCGCAAAGATTCTTTCAATCGCAAGCTGGCAAACGCCATTGCAAGACTGGCCCCACCGGAGTTCTCGTTCAAGCATGTGGACATTGGTGGCTTGCCACTCTACAATCAGGATGACGATGCCAACCCAGCAGAATCTGTCAGACGACTGAAAGCCGAAGTCACCGCCGCCCAGGGTCTTCTGTTCGTCACAGCAGAGTACAACCGTTCAATCCCCGGAGTGCTCAAGAACGCAATCGACCATGCCTCGCGCCCTTACGGCCAAAACGTTTGGGCAGGCAAGCCGGCAGGTGTGTTAGGCGTTTCAATCGGCGCAACCGGCACTTCCATGGCGCAACAGCATTTGCGGAATGTTCTCGCGTACTTGGACGTACCGACGCTTGGCCAACCCGAAGCATTCATTCATACAAAGGACGGATTATTCGATGAGGCGGGCAACATTGGTGCAGACAGCAAGAAATTCCTGCAGAGCTGGATGGACCGCCATGTCGCTTGGGTGAAGAAGCACGCCGCCTGATGTAGTGTAATGAAGGAACAACAAGATAGCTAGGCCAGAACCGCTTCGGTGTTGTCATCAACGTTGCGCTACTTCAATGGCTGTGGGGGAATTGAACCTCCAACTCGCGTTGGAGACCAGGGTTGCATGCCATTGTGTCGAAGTCGTGCCTTTCTTCTGCCGCTCCCTATTCAGTCATCGACTATGGGTGCCGCTTCTCCTATCCTCTATACACTGGCTTCGACGCCATCATCGACCGAACATCGGACAACACAGTATACAAGGCAGCAGTCAGAGCAATATAAGTGAATCAAGAGAGAGTATCCACCGGAGATGAACCGAGTATCGGAAAGCCATCACGATGAGACAACGTGTCTCTTAACTTCACGTATCAACGTGTTCGATACAACTTACGACGTGAGTCATGGGCAGAATTCAACTATTTGAAATAGAGGATCAATCATGGTGCCCGAGATCACTCCGGGACGCCATAACCGACTGTATTCAGTATGGCCTGAATCTCCTCAATTTTTATGGACCGATATTTCCCCACCTTCGTGAAGCTCTTTTATCTTCGGAGTCTAAGAAGATTCTTGATCTCGGCTCTGGCGCAGGTGGTCCCTGGCCGATGCTTAACAGGATGTTCAGAAGAAATGGCCCACTCGTTCACATATGCCTGTCAGACAAATACCCCAATAATGCAGCATGTATGAGGCTTGCAGCGATCTCAAAGGGCACAATCAGTCTTCATCTGGATTCAATCAATACGGTTGAAGTACCTCGCGAACTCGGGGGGTTTCGCACTCTCTTCAGTTGCTATCACCATTTTTCGCGAGCGCAAGCTCGCGGTATCCTTCAGAACGCTGTAGACTCTGGGCAAGGAATAGGAATATTCGAAATAACCAGTCGGCATCCCCTGTCATTTTTTCTCGTGCTGGGTATGCCAATTGTCGCTCTGCTTCTTGGTCCGTTTATAAAGCCGTTCAGGTTCAGCCGCATTTTCTGGACATATGTCATCCCCGCGGCGCCAATTGTTGGTCTTGTTGACGGAATTGTTTCCTGTCTGCGCACATATTCCTGCAAGGAGCTGCAAGCGCTTGTCGGCAGCTTATCGCCCAATGGGTATCGCTGGATAGTTGGAACAGAAAAGACGGTATTTTCGGCTCCGATTACTTATTTACTGGGTGTTCCCGATAAGTTTCGAGTTGCCTGACCCCCGAGGTGCCGTGCGTCGGCTTTTGATGTACATCGAAGTGCGTTACTGCAAGCAAGATCGCGATGGCGGTTCGAAACGAGTTGACTGCGCGTCGTCAACTTTGCGAATAAGAATGGACGGTATCTTGGCAACTTACGGTGTGGCCAAAAGGCTTGCTGCCGAACTCTTGCTAATTTTAGTTCAGTGTCGGCCTATTCTCGATCGTTGACAGGAGGATAGATATGCAAGGCCAGAAACAGTTAAGTAGATCAAAACCGCCTTCGGTTGTGACGTGCTTTGTCGACCCGAATTCGCTACTTCCGTGGACAGACAGGAATGCCTAACCTATCATCTTGTCAGTGAGCCAACAGCAAACTGTGAGGTATCTTACGCCCGCCAGCCGTCCTCGTCTGGTAGGGAACCGCGGCAGGCGAGGACGACTGCCGCGCACACATCTCTGCCGCTAATCACCCGACCCACAGAGCACTCCGGGGTGACCTTCGGTGCCGCAACCAGCGTTCTACTAACTGTGTCGGGGAATGTTTTTGCAGTGAGGCGCTACAAGAATGGGGGTGGTTCAATCCGTCAGAAGAAGAAATGTCGAAACCCCCGCAGTAGCGTGTCGCTGAGCCGAGTGCTGTACTATAAGGGGGTTTCAACCTACGAAACTGGCATTGTCGTGAAACCTGCCAGCAGGGGTACCGATGTCACGAAGAAGAAAGCTTGACTTCAACGGTACAAGAATCGAGCTTGTAGAGGATATCCATAGGAGGGCTTGATGAGGGACTTAGATGTGTTAAACGGATCAATCTAAACAATGTTATCGGTTACAGGGAATCACAGGCAATGAGAGAAGTCGTCATTCTAAAGTGGAGCTTTTCCCCGCCGAACTACTTTGAGCGACCTATCAAAGTCGTGGTTTCGAAAAATGCTAATGAAGAGGACATCACTCTGCTAATCAAGAACGGGAACGTAGAGGCAAGAGTCAATCCGATTATATACAGCCATGACCCTAGCTGCCGCCTAATGCTTCACGAAGCCCTGAACCACCGATTTCTTGTTGAACAAGTCTCGACGCATCGAGCCTACAATTTGTCAAAGCCGTTGATGTACAGGCAGCATCCTGATGGTCGTATGGGCGTGACCATCTTCCCTGAGCCCGCACGCGCCATAATCAGGGCGGTGGGTTGCAACATCCTTGTCAAAGATATGAACGGGAAGGTCATAAGGGACACGAAAAGAGACAGGATCGAAAGGAAACAACAACTCGGAACCCTCGGGGAGAAGCACCGAAGTGATAAGGTGTTGAAAGCCCTATTGAACAGCTACGACTCGGCGGTGAATGACCACGCCAACGAGTTGGTGTATCTCTTCGAAATACAGGAAGCTATCTCAGCGAGGTTTCAAGGCGACGCCGCAGCTAGACGAGCTGTGGGCCTAGACGAAGACGAATGGCCGCGACTTGTGGCCCTCACGAACAATGCACTATTCATGCAAGGTCGGCACCGCGGACAGAAGATTGGCGCTCTCCGCAACGCCACGTCCGCCGAGTTGGAAGAGGCTCGGTCTATTGCTAGACGTATAATCGAGGGTTACTTGAAATGGCTCGACACAAAGCCTCGCAACTCGTAACTGCTAATATGGCTGGGTGGCCCAACCGGTTATTTTTGGCGGAGCCATTAGTTGGACAATCCATGAAACCGGGGGAACTCCAGGCCCGACCTACAGGAACTCACCTGACTGCCAAGCCTACTCTATCGAAGTCTCGGGACCAGTAGACCCGGAGTACTTTGCCGACAATGAAGCGGCGCGGTACGGGCCCCCAAAAACGGGAATCGTATGAATCATCACGATTGTCACCCATCATAAAATAGGTGGTTGCGGGCACTTTGTATGGTCCAAAGTTGTCACGGCGCTTGTCAACGTTGGGATCAACATGCTTTACGAATGGATATTCCGCAAATTCGATACCATCTACGAACACTCTCTTGTCCCGGACTTCCACCACCTGCCCGCCGACCGCGATACAACGCTGATCATAGAGTGTCACTGAGTCCCCGGGCCATTTGAAAACCACGACGTCACCGGGCATTGGGTCCTTAGTTTTGTATGCTGACACATCCGCTTCCACTTTGTCTCCATTAATGATAGTATCCTCCATAACTCCCGTCGGAACGCTGTAGGCCTTATAGCTCCCATACGCCGGAAACCAGGTCGATTCCGCGTAAACGAGGGCTAGGAATAAGATCACATAGAAGTACCATTTGTTGAACCAACGTCGTTCGAAAGCGGGGCCGATAGCTCTTGCCGTGCGGAAAGCGTTGAACATAGTGAGAATCCAGAAGGCGAACCCTAGCAGCAATAGCACACATGGAACGATGACATTGTATGGTCGAGATTCGCTGTAAACAAAGACCATAATCGCAACTGTCGGGGATGCAATACAAATCAACTGGATGACAATTCCTCTGAATGGCCTGCCACAGTATAGGTGCCCGAGCCCCGGAAGTGCGAATGACAACAGAAGCGCGATCCATGGGTTCCGCCTGGTACTCATTGTTTTCTCCCTTTTCGGGTCTCACTCCAAGATGCTTCATCCAGCCAAACTATCCAGTTCGGTAGATGGGAACCCTGCGGTTCGGACGTTTTACGATCCCTCCCGTGGATTGTCAATGACAATATCCTCTATAAAGATGCTTTTCTTGCGGAGTGTGTCAAGGGGTTTTCTTGGTGGATTCGAGCCTGGATTTCTGCTCTCGCGAGAATGACAAGGGGGGATGACGCGCTAATCAATAGAATATCATAATAAACAATAACAAACCGATAAAAACACTTGCAAAACGGTTCGGATTTGAATAGATTGGGGGTGAGATAGTCTTGAATTGGAGGAAACATGGCAAGTGGCAATCTGTTTTCGTTTCAGAATTTTCCGTCGTTCTCGAACTCCGAGCTTTTCTATGAAAAGATGATGGAGGCCGAGGGGGCGGGGATCAGGATATTCAACCAGATGTTCCTGCTCGGATCGTTTCTGTTCATCTATGGGCTGGTGATGGGGGCTTATCACAGCCCGATGCAGGCTTTTTTCTCCGGGGTCAAATTGGCGGTGTTGTTCCTGCTGGCGCTGGTGATCTGCTTCCCGGCGTTTTTCATCGTCCAGTTTATCCTCGGATCAAGGCTGAAGCTGCATCAGATGGTTTCGATACTGCTGTCGGGATTCGTGCTAATGGCGGCAATCATGCTTTCGTTTATACCGATTGTCGTGATCTTTCTGCTTACCGGCGGCAATTACTACTTCCTGCATCTGCTGCATATCGCGATCATGGTGTTTGCGGGGATTTTCGGTATGAACACGATCGTGCGGGCGCTGGAGTTTTCATGCGAGAAGAAGGATGTTTATCCGAGGACGGGAGTCGTTGTCTTTCGATTCTGGGTGGTTATCTTAGCATTCGTCGGGGTTCAGTTGGCGTGGAATTTCCGGCCGTTTTTGGGAGAGCACGGGAAGCCGTTTGAGATGTTTACGCACAAGGAAGGGAATTTCTATACTGCGGTGATCTATGCTGTCGATCAATTGATCAGTCCGGCAAAGCCTGAGGTGCAGAGCCATCCGACACGACAGATGAGTTCACCTCCCGCGGACAATACGGCGCAGGATATATTCAAGGATAGCGCCGGTGGAAAGTGACATCATGACGCTTGAAGAGGTGGCGGCGTATTTGAAGGTTACGCCGCAGACGATCTATGCCTGGGCGCAGCAGAAGAAGATACCGGCCGCCAAGTTGGGGAAAGAATGGCGATTCAAAAAAGGGATTATCGACAGATGGTTTGCATCGCATTTTGATTCGAAGTTCAAAGATATAGTCGAGGCGGAGGGGACGGATGAAGGTGGGGAGCCTTGACACAGAGGATTATTCGAGATTGACATTGCAGCTATAGATGAATGACCCACCCGCTGGGTAGGTTACAAACCTACATTACCGCCATTTCAGCTTTACTTTTCGCCTTCCCCACGTAACTTACCCGTTCGTTCGTATACATTGGAAATGGGCGTCTACATAGAGGATATAGATCATGCCAGACAAGTTTGATATAGCGATTCTCGGAGGGGGACCGGGGGGGTATGTGGCGGCAATTAGAGCGGCGCAGTTGGGGGCCAAGGTTTGTTGTGTCGAGGAAGACAAGTTAGGGGGAATCTGCCTGAACTGGGGCTGTATTCCAACCAAGACTTTTATCGCGACGGCGCATCTGTACAAAAAGATCAAAGAGGCCGGCGAATTTGGTATTCGTCTGACGGGGCCGGTGTCGATCGATATTGAGGCGATGGTCAACCGCAAGAACAAGATCGTCGGCGAATTGGTCGGTGGTGTCGGTATGTTGTTCAAATCGTATGGCGTGACGCTATACAACGGATTCGGGACGTTTGACGACGCGCATCATATTTCGATCGAGAAGGCGGATGGTGGCGTGGTACAGGTCGAGGCGGACAAGATTATAATTGCTACAGGCTCGCGGCCGATGATTATGAAGGCGTTTCCGTTCAATGGCAATACGATCATTTCGTCGGACGAGATGATCTATCCCAAGTCGATTCCGCAATCGATTACGATTATCGGTGGCGGCGTGATCGGCTGCGAATTTGCCTGCCTACTGTCGGAATTTGGCGCCAAGGTCACTATCGTGGAAATGCTGCCGCACCTGCTGCCGATGGAGGATATTGATACGTCCAAGTTGATGGAGCGGGAGATGAAGAAGCAGGGTGCGGAATTATTTCTCGGGGAGAAGGTGGCTTCGGTCAGTGACGGCGCCGGTGGGGCAACGTGCATCCTTGAATCGGGCAAGACGGTGACGGCCGAAAAGGTACTGGTCTCGGTTGGTCGGTCGTTCAATACCGAGGATATCAATCTCGAAGCGGTCGGCTGTGAACTAAACAAGAACGGGTCGATTGCGGTCAATGACAGGATGGAAACAACCGTGCCGGGAGTCTATGCTATCGGCGATTGCGCGGGGAAGTACCTGCTTGCCTATACTGCGTCATACGAGGGGACGGTCGCCGTTGCCAACGCGCTTGGTAAGGTCACCAAGGCCGATTACAGCGGCGTGCCGAATGCGATCTTCACTGATCCCGAAGTTGGTTCGGTCGGTTTAACACAGCAGAAGGCCGAAGAATTAGGGCATGAACTATGTCTGGGCAACTACGCTTTCCGAGCTATGGGGAAGTCCAAGGCCGAGGGGGAGATCCTCGGTGGGGTCAAGATTATCGCTGACAAAAAGACTGACAAGATTCTTGGGGCGCATATTATCGGCGCGCATGCCACCGATCTCATACATGAGGTTGCCTTGGCAATCCGGCAGGGGATGACTGCTACGGGGCTTGGCGACATGATTCACGCCCATCCGGTGCTTTCTGAGGCGATTATGGAAGCAGTTCACGATGTCCATGGGATGTCTGTGCATGTCCCCAAGAAGAGAGCGTAGATTAGGGGCATTTCTGCCCGCAAGGAGTCTCTGTAACGCAGAAGTTGCGTCGCCGTACTTGATTGTAATACATCGACTTACAATGGTCGACATGAAGTGAGTTGACCGCTTTGTCGGGCATATCCTGCGCCCGCGATCTAAAATCAACAATCCAGTCGTCGCTAATCCCGTATATTTCATTGCGGTACAATTGCTTAGCAATATGTACAAAATCTGAACATGCTGGCACAGCTTCTGCTTGTAAAGAGCCTGAAGTCAGTTACTCTTGGAAACAGAGTGGCGGTGAAGGGTACTGTTGAGGAGGGGATTGAGGAGCTCTTTTGTGAGGGAAGAGCTCCTTTTAATTTATAGCCAGTTTGGGGCAGAAAATGACGTCGACAGTCACGCAAAGCTCACAGTCAGCCAATATTCCAGAAACAAAAAGCGGTCCCAATTGTTAGATATGATGACGAAGCGATTCGTCCTGTCATTCTACATCGGTGCACGAGACCCTCAGCCTCTCCCCGAGGTCAGGGTCTCACTTTTTTGTGGCGAAGTTGCCAGTGAGGCGCCCATAACCGGCTACCCCATCGACTTCAAGCTGATACCGAACTGATTGTCAAGATCGTATTCGATACCGTGAACAACGCCGCCGCCGTTGGCGCAGCAGAGTTTGCGCGCACGTACGTCTGCGGTCCATCCCGGTCTGGCAGCGCCGGCGCGTCGATTAGCGACGATGCGCATCTTCATTACCTCGAGTTCATCTTGCGGGAGTGATTTGGCAATCGTCTCGAAGTCTGCCGAGATCAATCTCTTAGTCTCACCCGCAATGCTGCCGTTTTGTACTTTGATATCAAACATCAGCGCGGCAGCGCGTTCCGACCCGAGCTCATATTCCCGACACAGCCTGATTGCTTTTTCGAAAGTATCGTGCGCATATTTCGTTTCAATGTCCTGAAATTCGGGGGTTCTACCGAGCGCGACGAGCATCTCTCGCCACGGTTTGTAAACGAAATGCTTGACCGGATGCTGTATTTCACGAGCAAACTGCATGATTTCGTTCTGTGAAAGATCCAGCGCATTGAGGAGGGTGTCATACTGACTCTGAAACACCAGTTTCATGATGTCGGGATGTTGGTCGCGCATCTCGCGCAACAACCGCTGGAGCGATTTCTGCCCGAAGTTCCATTGCAGCACGCCAAAGCTGATGCCTTGTCCGTCGAAGTCGCCTGACAGCCCGGAAAAGCAATCGGGAAAACCCTTGCCGGTTTCAAATGATCCGGTCAAGGCCAGGCAACGATATGCCAGCGGCTTGGTTGCTATGTAGGGGTTGGCGGATGTGTTGTCAAGGCCGGGATCTGAGAGTCTCATTTACTATCCTCCGATTAGTCAAGCGCCGATTACATGTCTACTAACCAGACCGGCCAAGACTTATCCTCAGAGGACTGTTGAAAGGCTATGACGGAGTCTGCCTTTTCACCACCTGTGGTAGAGGCTTGTGATGCTTCTGCCGGCCAAAGCCGTATTCATCCCGCTGTTGAGCATTTCCAGCGAGAATCTTCCGAACGCGCCCGGCTCGCCGATCAAGCGTGCCAGCAACTCCGGATTGGGTTCACTCCCATAAGGCACGTGAATGTTGTAATATCCGGTGCATTTCAGAACGAGCGATCGAGCCAAACCAGTGCGGGGTGCCGGCGCAGCAAAAGCAATTTCGGCGCGATCGGAATTTGTGGGCATGACATAGTAACTGTCGTCGGTTTGAACCAACAAGGGTCTTAGATCTCTGTTCAGTTGGTCGGTAGCTTCGACCGCGACCAACTCGGTGACTTCAAGTGGCAGATCAGGTGAATAATCGGCCAGTACGCTGTTGATCATCCAAAAGCCTGCGGTGGATTCCAATCTTACCCTTAGTTTATTGCCGGTGATACCGCCGATATCCAGCTTGACAAGTTGATCTTTGGGCATGCGGGGTCCAACCCCCCAAACGAAATCAGCGTCTTTCCATCCGCCCCCGTTCCAAACTTTGATAACGAGCATGCCCTCGCGAATCATCGCCTGTTCGAGAGATTGCTGAGAGTTGGTCGAGCGCGCAATCCCGGCATACCAGGCCTCAGCTTCAGGTCCCAGAAGTGCAATTGCCTTATTGAGCATTTCTGCGCCCCAGAGAGTGTTTTGCACGTTAAGCGCCAGCTTGACAAATTGTGCCTCCGGCGGTTTGGCAAACTCCAGTTCCAGGCCATCCCGGATCTGGTCGTCAGCCCCCGGGATTCGGTTGAAGGGATTACTGACCCAGAATTCCGTGTCAGGTTGTTTCACCGAACCGAGCATATTTGCGCCGCGATAGTCGATGGCGGATAGGGGTGTCTGAGGTGAGCAGACAGTATACAATGTTCCATCGAAAGAGGGAACAACTTGAACAGAATCAGGGTGATCGACCGCCAACAGACTTACTTCGTCCAAAAACTCGGTCTCCGCAAGTTCATTGGTGATGCGGAATCGATAGAAACCGCCGTTCTCCTTAGTGTGATTGAGAACTGTCAGGTCGGTTCTTTGCAGAGAGCGGCAAATTGCCGCCCCCAATGGCTCAGCGTCAAAGATATAGCTCGAATCTGCGAGACTATAAACAAAAGGGCATGAGGTGATCCCTGTGTCTACAGGATGATATGGCGGTTCGTCGTTGCTGTTGGCTATCAACGCGACAGCCAGAATGGTGGCGTCCACACCGAGCCCAATGAGGAAGCCGGTTTCCGCGGCCTTACCTTTCTTTGCAAATGTGACATGGTTGACGTCGTTGGCTTGAATTGTCTTTGAACCCCCTGGATCACCGCATACGCTGATTGCGGAGATCGATGTCTTGACGATTTCATTTACGATTCTGCCGAAGTCTAACCCTGCGATCGAGGAACCATCACCCTTCCGGATGTCATGGATGTCGGAGAGGCGGCACAGCCGTGGCTCCTCGCGACCTTCCTCTGCGATCTTGAACCAGTATTCCCACACGTTCTTGACTCTACTACGATCAACTCCGATAAACTTCCCCTCGATTTGTGCTCCCCACCTGCCTTTCAGAACCAGACTATCGCCAAGAGCGGGGAGAATCGCGACAGCAGAGTCTTCCTGTCGAGCACGGACATAGTCATCCTGAAAACTTGCCGCTCCAGCGAAATCGACTCCGCAAAGCTTCCCGATGACCGAAGATCCGTCATTGAGCACAACAGTAACGTTCGTTCCCTCGGGTATGTCGGCGATTTGCCATCCCTCGACAGGAATTTGCTTCTTGTTGCCGCTGTCGATAGATGCGCCTATGCCCAGACCGATCAGCGAACAGCCGCATTGCTGCAGCAGCATCACCGTCGCGATTGCGGCGATGATCACGGTTCCCAATCTTCTCTTTGTCATTATCTCCTCGATTCTATTTCTATGAAGCCCTTTGTTCTTCTCTTATCTGCGTAAATGCAGTTTTCAATTCAGCTTCCAGAGCCTACATCCACCTAGTTGCCCCATTGCATCGGATCATTCAGATGCCACCCATGGTGCCTCCCTGCGGCAAATCGGACCAATCATTCAAGGTCTTCCACACAAGTGCAATCATAACAACATCAATGGCCACGCCTATGAGAAGACCATTCCGTTTCCCGTGTTTGTAGACGGGCGCAACGACTTGTGCGATACGATCGAGCGGCATCTGTTGTATGCCTTGACTGGTGGTCATTTCAATTCCCGCGAAGGGCGCAAAGGTGCGCGATTGAGTGATGGCGTTGGCAATATCTCCACTTCTCAGCAAGCCACCATCAGGGCGGCGAACAGCTAACAGATGGTTGAGGCAAAACTCCTTAGCTTCGGAGGAATCGACCGGAGTGAATCCGTAGCAGAAGTCACAGTCGGATTCAAGAGGTCGATATACTGCGTTCTTGATTTGGCCGCGAATCAGGCCGGATTTATGTATAAACTCAACAGTGTCTCCCAGGGCGGGCAGAATTGCGCAGCCAGAGTCATTTGACCGGGCACGCATGTAAAGAGTGTCGATCCACTCTGCGGTAGCTGGCATTCCGCCGTTGAATGTACCGGCTATCTTCGATCCATTGGTCAGAGTGACGGTAAGCGGGGAACCCTTCTCGATGGTGGTCAGACGATACCCTTGTACAATGACGCTATCAGGTTTGTGCGCGTCAATCGCCGCCCCGATTCCCAGCCCGACTACAGAGCACCCGGACTGAAACAAAAGCAGGGCAGCAACGATTGCTCCTGCTATTAACGATTTCCACATATCAGAATTCCTCCTCGTGACAAACTGCGACTCAGCTTTGCTCACTGCCTATATGCAATAGCAATCTTCGTGCCCGCCGCCGTAGATTGTGTTTATCGTTGTGCGACAATGTCTTGGTATCGCATATTTCCTGAAGGCGGTGCGAGGAATGGCTATCTGCTACCCAGAGTTCATGAAAGGTATCCACGCTCTCCGTCGATCCGGTCTTCTGGTGCGCGAATAGAATCTGCCCCATCAGCTTCGAGAAGTCGTGTCTTGCTTCTTAGCTTAAGAAGTTCGTCAGTTAATCGTCTTTGAGTCAAGCAGAAAAATGGACGCAAGTTTCACCTTGGTCTCACGCCCATTTCTTGCGTATAATTGCGAGCTACAAAGTCAGAGGAGAGAAGTACATGCCAATACTCAAACACGACGAGATTGCGTTGCAGGAAGTCAAGATGGATGGTGTATCCAAGGTTACCAAAGCCAACGTTATTGGGCCGGCTCAGGGTTGGAGCACCGACACGCTGCGAGTCTTCCGAATCAATCGGGGTGGTTTTACGCCGCATCACCAGCACGACTGGGAGCACGTCAATTACATCATGAAGGGGAAAGGTACGCTCACGATTGGTGGCGAAACCCGCGAAGTTGTTGCCGGTGATTTTGCGTTAGTACCGCCGAACACGATGCACCAGTTTCGAAATCCGTCGGATGAAGACTTCGAGTTCATCTGTATCGTACCGGAGCGAGGGGCATACTAGAACGGTGTCGGCTTCGATCGAGGATGTAACTGCTTTCTGGAACCGCTGCTTTCGGGAGATCGGTGGTCATTTTGAACCGGTGCGAGCCGAGCGTTTAGCTCCCATCATCGCATGATTCCGCGAACGGAAGGTCTCCACCGTTCTTGACGTGGGAAGTGGTCTTGGTCGGTGGAGTATTCCGCTGGCTCGGGAAGGGTTCGCAGTTACAGCGGTTGACATCTCAAAGGAGGCCATCGACCTACTTGAAGGGTGGGCAAGAAAATTGGGGCTGAAGATCGCAGTCAATGTAAGTGCGGCTCAGTATTTGACGGTTTGCGACGGGCAGTTCGACGCCGTAGTCTGCAACTCAGTCCTTGATCACATGACGTATGCAAATGCCGCTCTCAGCATGGACAACATTCATCGAATTCTCAAGATCGACGGGATCGCTTTTCTTACGTTTGATGGACCCGGTGAATCGGACACAGACAATTTCGAGTCACTCGCTGATGGCTCTCGTGTTTATGACGCGGGTAATCGTAAGGGAATGATCTGGCGGTTTTTTCCCGACATGGAGATTCGGACGTTGGTGAAGGACTTTGAACTAACTCAGTTTAATGTTGGTGTTAATGGTAGCCGCGAGATTTGGCTTCGCAAGGCTATCGACTGACGTTTCTTTTGCCAGTCCGACTTTTAGCCGGTCGCCAGCCAAATTGCTTTAAGTCAACAGTATCGTTGTTGTCGAAGACGACGCCCTCCTCCTCCAGCAGGGCTTTCTGCAATTCATACCCATAGCCGTGCGGAAGCGAGATCTGTCCTTTGACGTTGATCACGCGGTGCCAGGGAAGTCCGTATTTGTCTGCCGATGAATGCAGCAACCAAGCCACCTGCCGCGCACCCCTCGGACTTCCGGCCAAAGCCGCTACCTGCCCGTAGGAAGCAACTTTGCCGGGGGGAATACGCCAGATCGCGTCTTTGGCTCGATCTGTAAAGGACTTCTCAGTTACCCCATCTTTGGCTGCCTATCCGGTCACTCTTCGTCTTCAAGCCGCGACTTGACCCAGATTTCACCGAGCAAAAACTCTCCTTGGGCATCGGCTTCCTCGACGTACTCTTCCGGTACGGCAATCGTGTAAGTGCCCCCGGCCTCTCCGGGTAGACCAGCCGTTCCGAAATAGCCGGCGCCTGAGAGAATCACCGACGGAATCTGCATGTCGCGGAGACGCGTCAATACCATCTCTGCGTATTCATGCGAGGTGAGTCGAGCCAAAGGCACCCAATCGCCAACATCCTCTTCGGTCTCATCCAGCGGTGACTCTACCGGCATTTCTGCCACCAGTTTCTCATCGCAGTCGGGACAGACATTGGTTCCCGGTTGATACTCATACCGGCACTTAGGACAAAATGGCACAAGTCCCTCCTTCCTGGCTATTCGTTACGGTCATCGCCTTCCGCCTTTGACCTCATGACACAGCATACTGCTCGGCAGCAGCCGCTTCTCCATTCCGGGGCCTGCGATAAACACTTGCAGGTCCTGTCCTCCTTTGGACTGGAACATCCGTACCTTGATCGGATGCAGCCCAGCCTTGAGCGCAATTGAACCCGGCACTTCACCTGATCCATGTACGCCGTCGTTATCGATCAGCAGAGAGTCGGCAACCATCAAGACGCTGCCGTCGTCAGAACTGATTGAAAAATCATACAGACCATCCTGCGGAATCCGCACGTAACCGGCGAATACCAATCCGTAGTCTTCCTTGCGCGCTGTATTTGGAATGCCGACGGTGTCCATCATCAGTTCCCGCGCAGGTTTCAACGAATCAAAGTCGGGCAGCTTCTTCCATTCACCTTCGTAGTAGCGACACGGCAATCCACCTACGGTCTTGGCAACCACCACGGGTTCCTTGGGGATCAGCCGGCTGAACTTCAGCGTGTTGACAAAGTGATCATCGGAACCGGCAAGCAGCGCCCGTGACTTGAGGGTTGTACTCTCGGTGATGGTAATTGGTTGCTCATACTTTGGTGAACTCTTTGTCGGTTCGCTACCGTCGATCGTGTAATAAATCTCCGCACCCGGGACGGGGCAGCTAATAGTCGCGGTCGCCTTGTCCACAAAAGCGGTGCGTGCGGCAACGATACTGGTCACGGTGGCATTGGCGACATC
>CAIYYT010000037.1 GCA_903930455.1 uncultured bacterium
CCGTACTACTGCAGGCGATCCCTGATCGAGTAGGAGGTAGAACACAAAAACCAACTTCGTTTTTGCTCTGCCGCTAATCACCCGACCCACAGAGCACTCCGGGGTGACCTTCGGTGCCGCAACCAGCGTTCTACTAACTGGCGTAGAGAATGTTTTTGCAGTGAAGCGCTACAAAAATGAGGGTGGTTCAATCCGTTAGAAGAAGAAATGTCGAAACTCCCGCAGAAGCGTGTCGCTGAGCCGAGCGCTGTACCATAAGGGGGTTTCAACCTACAGAACTGTGAGAATCTTCCCCACTATTAGGTCGATCTCATCCATTAGGGTCTTAAGATGCCCCCGGACTGCGGCACGTTGTCGGGCAAGTGACTTTTGGAGAGTCGCGGTGGCGACAAAATCGGCGGCGGCTTGGTGCGCCTCAGCCGAGAGTACCGCGAGTCGTGAATGAAGCTTGTTGGTCGATTTGTATAGGGGTATCGGAAGCTCAAGTACCTTCTTTTCTATGTCACGCTCACCTTGCAGACCCATCGACTGAAAAGGCTTGATAGCAGAATTGACAGCTCTTGAGTTGAGAATTGCTATCACATAATCAGCTTCGTCCAAAGTGGAAAAATCAGAGCGATAGAGCTTATGTTCTGCCACAAACCGACCCGGCAACAGTGACGTGTCCACCCGCGTCGCACAAACATCTGTACCGGCTGCATTATAGAGCACGATGTAGCGCGCACCGGGGTTTTGGGACGAGAGTTCGCGATTGTAGTCAATGCGTTCATAAACACTCTGCTTCTCAGCTTTGCTGCCTCGTTTAGTCTCCCAGATTTCTTCGCCTTGTTGCATCCACTTGGCGAATTCGCGATACCCTTGCTTGCGCAGAGTTGCCGCATTCACTAATTGCACCTTGCCGTTAGTAACTGACATCGGTAGTACCACTGTTGCGGGTTCCAGCATGACGAACGGCAGGACATGCTTGGAAATGGCGGTGAAGAAGATGAAGCGTCCTTCGACTTGCCCTTTCAGATATACATCGTCGTAAGGAGCCTTCGCCTGTTTAGCCTGTTCAGGATCGGTCTCCGCCGAATAGAGCCGATCGGGATCAATTTGCTTGTCCAAATCCTTGACGTGGACAAAATAGAAACTGCGAGGGACAATTGTCGCGCCCTGATTAAAGCGACTGAGGTACTCGCTCGGTAAACTCGGTTTGGTCGCACCGTATGACGTAGACAAGGCGTTTCTCTTTCCGATGTAGATCAAGCTCGCCCTCGTCTCGCGTTTTTTCAGGTCAATTTTGGCCTGCATCCAACCCACGTCACGATGCGGCAAATGGCCGGACCATTCAGTTGCCGGTATGCTGTAGCTCGGGGTGACGGCAGGTTGTTCTTTTATCTTAGTCGCGAATAGAACGCACGAAGGGACTCGAAACACGGGAGCAACCTCTTTGAGGTCCCAGTATTCGCTTATCAGGAATGGTGCCTTGTACTGCCTTGCACGCAAAGACTCGTGCTGATCGGCAGACAGCACACTGCGAGGCATGACAAAGCCAAGGCGTGCGCCTACCTCGCCAAATGTACTCAGTGTGTGTGCCAGAAAAACCGTCGCCAGCTCCATTTGCGTGAATAGCTTCTGCGACTTGGGCGCGATGGCATATTGTTGGACTGCACGGAATTTGATTTCGGCTTGATATTTCGGGTCGGCAATATACCGATATGACAGCCAAGGCGGGTTGCCCACAATGTATTTGAACTTTTCCCGAAGCATCGCTGGGCGATATCCATTGCGGACTATAAAGGCCCAAATGGAATTCTGCTTCTTCTGGATGAGTCGACTGAGTGTTTCCGTGAAATCCCATAGTGCTGTGACAGCTTCTTCGGAATCTTTGAGATCGGTTAAACCGGAAACCGCCTTGTCCAAGTATTTCGCCAGACTCTTTCGGTTCTCCTTGCCACTTTTCGCGTGATCTAATGCGACTTTTGCGCAGGCATTAATGGCAGGGTCGAATAGTTCGGCGGACGTGATGAGTTCGTTTGGAATACTCACTGACTGGCCGCCAAATTTCACTTCGAAACCTGGCTTTCTGCCCAGCACCAGTTGCTGGACTTCGCCCGGGAGAAATAGCGAGTCAGCTAGATAAACAGGTACTTGCACTGGACGTTTGGCCGACCTCACGAGTGGCAAGATAGCTAACAAGTATGTCGTCTTGGCGATCGTGACCGCCAGAGGGTGAATGTCAATTCCAACTACGTTGTTGAGTATACCTTTCAAACGGTCCGAATCGCTACAAGAGGAGTTCGCTGAGAGCTGGTGTGCGATAGCGGCGTGCAGGAAACTCCCCGAGCCGCACGACGGATCAAGGACGCTTACGAATCCTTCTTTCGGCAGGAGGTGGTCGACGACGCGATCGCAAAGCCAGTCCGGCGTATAGTATTCGCCCAAATCGTGTCTGTCCTTTGGGTCAACCAGTTCTTGGTATACTCCTTTGAGTACGTCTTGACCAATCCTGCCAAGATCATAAGTGCGCATTTGCGAAATGATTCTCTCCCAAATTGGTTTGAGAATATCGTTGGCTTTGCGGTGTCTGACCCACTGGAAGAAATCGTCTTCGACCAGATTCTCGATTCCTTGCGTCCGAAAATATTCCCCGGAAAGAATCTCGGTGGCAATATCGCCAAAGCTTCCGCGGGTTTTGCCAGAAGATAGAGCGGCCCAAACCAGAAAGCGGGCGATACAGGCCAAGTAAGTGTGTTTAAGAAACAGGGTAACCAGTTCATCCGACTCACTTCCCACACTCCCGTAAGTGACCGCCAAATAATTGCGCCAGGTTTCAATGGCCAGCTTCGGTTCGGACGATGCTCCAATTTCTTTCCAAGCCCTACGCAATGAATCAAGCGCGTCGGTATATGCAGGGCTAATAGCTCCGAAATCAAAGCTGAAGCGTTCCGCGGTTGGAAGAACCGCTTCCGATCTGAAGAGAAGGCTTGTCAGCCATATCCAAAATTCACGGAGCTTGTCAGAAGAAAGGCTCAATTCATAAAATGGCTCAAGCTCAATGTCATCGGGAGTGGGTACTCGTCGAAGGTCGGGAGAGAATCGAGGCAAATAGGCCTTCCATCCGATACCATCGGATGCAACACAAAGCAAAGCGCGAAACGGTCGTCCTTCTTTTGCCCAAACGCCTGATGCGTATTCCTGTAACTGTCTCTTGGCAGTGGCTTCTGTCGCCCTGATCGAATTCTCGAATTCGATAACAACGTTACCGTAGTACGCGTCGATTCGACCTCTCTTCACGCGATCCTGCAAGTTGATTCTTACAACTTTTTCGATTCCCTGAGCGAAGTCGCTTGACGCGGATGTTCCTGGGAATAGGTCGCTGATGAGACCCATGAATCGATGAGTCTTGGCAGCTTCATTGGACAGTCTTGGAATTTCCCTCAGATAGCCGGCGAGAATACTCTCAGTCCTTTTGTCTATTCCTTCCAAATATCTTCCTTTCCAAAGTCCATGTCGATGAGACAATCTAATTTACGACTTTGTCAACTTCTTGGCAATCATTTGAAATAGGAATAGTCCGGCTTGATGCTTTGATGTGAGCAGAGTACGGGACGGCCACCCATTCGCCCGCCCTCTGGATTCCCGCCTTCGCGGGAATGACACACTCGCGTGCGCTTTCACGAGAATGACGTTGCAGCCACAGAATATAAAACCCACCCGGCGCAAGGCTCCGGGTTGGGTACAGAGTATTCGCATGACAGACATAGCCGTCACTGCCAAAAAATTCACCAGCTTGGCGGGGTACCGGTGTATATTGAAGTGTTTGGCGATCCCGCCGAAGCGGGAGACTCGACTCTCGGCCACTTCAGCCCTGTCGAGTTCGAAAAGGTCAACGAAGTGTCTTAACTAACCGTCCTCATTTTCAGGGGAAGGTCAAGAGCATGGAATCAATCTTTCTCCTAAAGGGACTGATAATTGGATTTGCGATGGCGGTGCCCATTGGACCGATCGGAATTATGTGCATCCGCAAGACACTTGCCGAGGGGCACTCACGCGGCCTGATCATCGGCGTTGGGGCTGCAACCGCAGACTCGCTTTACGGCAGTATTGCGGCGTTTGGTCTCACGTTTATCTCGGATGTGATCGCCAGCGAGCACTTTTGGCTGCGCCTGATTGGAGGAGGATTGCTCTTGTATCTTGGAATCAGGACATTTCGTGCCAAGCGCAAAGATCCGACAATCCCCGTCAACAACAAGGGATTGTTGGAATCGTACGTCTCCGCCTTTCTTCTTGCGCTTACCAATCCCGTGACCTTTTTTGCCTTTGTTGCAGTGTTCGCCGCCTTTGGGCTGGGACATAAGCTCAATATCATTTCAGCGTGCATTCTTGTCCTAGGAGTGTTTGCAGGTTCATGTCTATGGTTTCTGACTCTTGGTTTCGTTGCTACACTCTTCAGAAAAAAGCTGGATGCAGGCGGACTTAGATGGGTCAATAAGATTTCCGGCGTCTTGATTATCATATCCGGACTTGCTGCCTTCGTGAGTATGATTTGACCTTTGCAACTATCAATCTTTCTCTCAACACGTTTATGAAGAAAACGCGCAGTCTGATCGTGACAAAGAAAGTGAGGTGATAGAGCACATGCAGAGTGATCCTCCCGCAACCAACCGACGGAAGCTGTGGCGGCTGAAAATGGCGTCGCATCCGGGCGTCGCCGTAGGAGCAATAGTGTTCATCTGCGTGCTGGCTCTCCTGTTCTTCCCCGATCCCCTTGTCAACAAGTTCATCAAGCCCAGGGTTGCAAAGGCTTTTGCCAAGGCGTATCCGGCGTACTCTCTACGCATCGCCGACATGAATTACAGCATCTTAAAGAACAGCTTTGGATTTGACTCCCTGATGCTGAGCGCGGTCAATGGCACATTCTCGAGCAATGTGGGTCCGGTCTTTGTAAGCGGAATCCACTGGATGCATCTTCTCTGGGGAGGAAGTCTTGTACCTACTGACTATGCCAACTCAGTTGTGGAAGCACAAAATGTCGTGCTGAACTTCCCGCAGTCACAGTATGAACTTCGTTGCGGACCGCTGCGTGTCTCGGTGCCGGATTCAGAGATAGTGGTTGAAGCTCTGAGTTTTCAGCCTGTGGGCGATGATGAGCAAGCTTTTGCAGGAAGCGCATTCAGAAAGACCCGGTATCGCCTCTCGGTTCCACAGGTCACAGTAACGGGTTTTGCAGGTCTCGAACTTCTGAAAGGGAAGACCTACCGTGCCCGTTCCGCCCGGATCCACGATGCGTTCCTTGACGTCTTGATTAACAAGGACAAGCCCCACGCTACAAAGATTTCAAGTCCCCCGATGCCGAATGAAATTCTCTCTTCGATAAAAGGAATCCTGCAGGTCGATAGCTTGAGTGTCATAAACGGACGGGTGAAGTATAGTGAGAGGTTTGGGGTCGGATCGAAACCGGCCTTTATAACGTTTGACAGTGTGCAGGTGTTGGCGGAAGGGATTGCCAACCATGGCGACCCTGATGCCGCGATAGTCATTCACGCGCAGGGGACTTTCATGAAGGCCGGGACGATGAATATACTCATGACAA
The DNA here is from genome assembly GCA_903930455.1 of uncultured bacterium. Classification (GTDB taxonomy): domain Bacteria; phylum Zixibacteria; class MSB-5A5; order CAIYYT01; family CAIYYT01; genus CAIYYT01. The sequence goes on from CAIYYT010000037.1 coordinate 5,579, forward strand.
TTCCTGTCGTTTCGCAGGAGTTTTCATTTAAATACTCTGGTTCGCTGAGCAGAATGGATATAAGCACGCTCAATTCATTCTTCGAGACAGCCAATCAGGTACGCATCAAGTCGGGTGTCCTTCAGACGGCATCATTCGACATCAGTGTTGCTTCGGGGCGTGCCAGCGGTAGCGTGCGGGCTGTCTACAGAGATCTGCATCTTGCGGTCATTAATGAACACACACGCAGCGAAAAAGGCCTTTTCGACGGTATCTCTTCGTTCTATGTCAACACCGTCAGGATCCGCCGAGACAATTTGCCGGATAAATCGGGTATGATGAAGATAGGTGAAGTGAACTATACGCGGAAACGGGATGACCCGTTCCTCCGGTTTGCGTGGTCCGCACTTCGCACCGGAGTAAAAGACGCTACCGTGTTTAAGTAGAGAAGCCGAGTAGATCGAAACCAATAACTTCGTCGAGCTCAGTCGAGTCGCGGTTCCGTCTTTGGTGAAGAGCGGTAGCACAGCCAAAGCGCAGCGTCGGATAGGTTCAACCAGCCGAACCTATGAGCCGATGTACAAACCCAGCTTGTATCCGGCCCAGATGCCTAATATTGCGCTGATAAGTCCGCCCAGCAGTGACTGCATTGACAACGCACCGGCGCCCCAAAGGGTCGGAATCCAGCCACCGGCGATCGAGCCGATGGTGAGGAAGATGTAGATGAGGGTTTTGGGCGTCATAATGGCAACGTACGCAAAGAACCGGGCAGAAGCGGGCTGTTGAATTCGTGTCAGGGTGTCAAAACCGAAGCGGTTTTGACCTACTCAACTTCGTTTTTGCTCTGCCGCTAATCACCCGACCCACAGAGCACTCCGGGGTGACCTTCGGTGCCGCAACCAGCGTTCTACTAACTGGGGGTGGCGAATGTTTTTGCAGTGAGGCACTACAAAATTGGGGGTGGTTCAATCCGTCAGAAGAAGAAATGTCGAAACCCCCGCAAAAGCGTGTCGCTGAGCCGAGCGCTGTACCATAAGGGGGTTTCAACCTACAGAACTGAGGCATTGGTGAAGAGCGGAGCGCAAGAGGACGGAACGGAAGGAAGTTGCGTTTTCACGTCAACGCTAGTAGCCGGACACAAGATGCAGCCAGCAAAGAAAAACCCACCCGACGCAAGGCTTTGGGTGGGGTACAAAGTGTCCACTCTTTCGGGGGAAGATCAGTTTCAACCTACAGAACTTTTTGTTTGACAAGGCGAGGCAAGTAGATTATTCTGTAAACGATCAGTTGAATAGTCGGGGCTAAGAGCGGGCGAGAGCAAGGAAGAGAGGATGTCGCGGCCGAGGCGATTTTGGCCTACCGAACTAATATGCCAGATGATACCAACAATTCCATCGAAGATTCGAACCTTCGCGAGCTTCAGGAAGAAGGATTGCGTCTCGAAAACGAGAAACTTCGTCGTGAGGAGCAGAAGCTCATCATTGAAATACAGGAACTGAGCCGCCCATGGTGGAGGAGACCTAATTCCTATTTTGCAGGGCTACCCACTCTTCTCGCATTAGCTACTGTGATCTATGGGCTGTCAAATGGATACTTCAGTACTGAGCGCGGCAAGCTGGAAGTTAAGCGCGATCTTCTACAAATTGAAATTGCGAAATTTGAGTCCAGAAGAGATGCTCTCTTGGATTCACTTGGAATATTGAAGGATAGAGTAGGTGTGATGGGAGACTCCGTGAAGTATCTCAATACAGTAGTTAACAATCTGAATGTAGTACTGTTTTCGGAAGTCGCGATTAGAAAGAGATTGGAACTACCGACAGTTTACATGTGTGCAATCCTGAATCTAGATGAGAGTGGAAAAGAAACTCTCTATTTAAGGGGGTATCATTTTGGCAGTATAAAGTGGATTATTCCAGTCTGGCTATCGAAAGACGAAAGACTCGGACTCGCCCCAATTCATCCGGACTCTACTGTCAGGGTAGAATGGAGCGATACTCTAATCGTACTTAGTGCAAATCAGATTCGTAGTCCGTTCTTTGAAGCGATCAGATACTGTGTTCAGAGTCCAAAGTTTGCAGCTAGTGCCCTGATACAAACGTCAGAGAAGACATTCTCGAATTCATGCCGTTTGGAAGTCAGGAAGTGAGACCATTACTTGCTGCAAATGAAGCATTCCACATGTGGCTTCGCTGTGGTAGGGCCGCGGTTCTTATTTTGGGAGAAGAAAGAGGCTCTCTGATATCGAAAACACTATAGGATATGGAGGATGAGCTATGGATCCAGCACGTCAAATCCGTTTGTTAATCGCACCCTTTTTCTTCTTCATTTCGATCTCCTCTGCTTGGTTTTTCACATGCGTTCCCCAGCATTGGGAAATGTTGAAGCAACTAAGTGGTACGCACTTAGGTACGCTAATTGCCGCGGCTCTGGCCTCATCACTGCCATTCGGTTTCATGATCAGTAGTACAACGATTTGTTGTTTGAAAGTTGCGAGACTCTGGGGTTGGAATTACGAAACCGATATGACAATGGATGATGTTAGGACACTATGGCCGTTATTGGAAATGACAATAACGATCGAACAGGCATTGAGTTCGATGCGATGTCCTACAGTGAGGAGGGTGAGAGAGTCAAGACTTAGAGCATTTGTATCTGTGACCGTAGACCACCACTTGCTCTTCGAGAATGCGAAGGGAATCCAAGAGTGGATGACGCGATCTTACAGTGCTTATGTTGTCTCTCTAAATTCCATCTTCGCCTTACTGTTGTCTTTAGTTCCAATATCCTTAAGGTGGGGATCTCGTGTTCCATTGAGTTGGTGGCTGGCCGTTGTTATCGTGACAGGTGCGCTCCTGTGGGGCGCCGTCACCGCAAGAAACGATACTATGAGAATGCAGCGACTCCAAAGAATGCGACTTCGGTCCGGTGAAGCTCAACCCCTGCAATTCGGACCTGTGAAAGAAACTCAGTAGTTCACTGAGTAGCCCACCCAGGTGTAGCGTCAGATGGTTTTAATCTGTGCAGCCTATGAGCCGATGTACTGGCCCAACTTGTATCCGACCCAAATGCCTAATAGTGCGCCGATAAATCCGCCGAGGAACGACTGCATTGAGAGCGCACCGGCGCCCCAGAGGGTCGGAATCCAGCCGCCGGCAATCGATCCGATGGTGAGGAAGATGTAGATGAGGGTCTTGGGCGTCATAATAGCAATATACGCAGAGAAGCAGGCGCAAGTGGTTTGTTGATTATGTGTAATAACACACCCCTTAGTCCCCTCTCAAGAGGTGAATAGGAGGCGGCGTACCCTTCGACAAGCTTCCTTCGACAGGCTCCCTTCGACAGGCTCAGGGCGAACGGAGCGGGCACAGTACGGCACGCCATGCCCCCACGCGGATGAATCGCGGGCATGCCCCTGCGGAATCGTCTACAAAAAGAGTATTGATCTCATGGAAAGCGAAGATAGATCAAAGCCGGTGATCGGAAAGTTCACCCGGTAGTCACCACCGGCAGCCCCGAATGCGTAGAGCAGTGGCAGATAGTGATCCGGCGTGGGATGGGAGATTCGCCCGTCAGCACTCTCCAAAGCTTGCGCAAGGGAATTGCCATCGTGCTTTTCTATCGCCTTCGTGATGTCAGCATCAAACCTGACTGCCCAGTCGGGAGTCGACGAGTCGCCCCGGTGATAGGCGGTCATAGCGTGACGTAGATTGTGTACGATGTTGCCGCTCCCCATGATCAGGACGCCTTCCCTACGCAATGGCGCAAGCGCCTTGCCAATGGCGATTTGATCTGCCGGTTTCCGATGGCTGTCGACACTCAACTGGATAACCGGGATATCAGCGGCGGGATACAGATGGTGAAGCACCGTCCAGGTGCCGTGGTCGATTCCCCAGTCATTGCGAAGCGAAACCGTGTCGCTGCCGATCAGATCGACAACTCTGCGGGCAAGGTCGGGGTCACCGGGAGCGGGATATTGCATGTCATAGAGGGGTTGAGGAAAACCACCGAAATCATGGATCGTCTCGGGATGTTCGTTGCCGGTGACGAAGGTTCCGGGCACAAACCAGTGCGCCGAAACCGAAAGAATCGCTTGCGGCCGTGGCAATAGCGCGGCAAGTGCGCTAAATCCTCGACTCCATTCGTTGTCTTCGATGGCATTCATCGGCGAGCCATGGCCGACAAACAGGACGGGCAAACGACCCCCTGCTCCCGTGGTCAAAGGGGTGTTGTCAAGATCGGTCATACAATTCTCTAAGCTGCCTCGTGTTCCCTATGGTCTGCCCCTACTTGCCGCTTTGGTAGAGTGCGGTTACGTCAACGCTCTGATCGGTGTTGATGATCTTGTATTCTTCCACCGACAGACTGTCGTCCACCACGATTTCGATTTTCATCCGCAATGCTTTCTCGATTTCGCGAACGCGGTTGACATCTTCATTCTGCATAAACTTCGCCATCTCCGGATGGAAGTGGATCGCGTACTTGCGACCGGCTTTGGCGACTTTGGCACGCATAAACCAGCGTTCCAGTTTCATCGCGACCGTCTCTTTGGATTGAATCCGGCCAAAGCCGTGACAGGTCGGACAGGATTCCGAGAGCGTATACATGATCGACGGTTTGGTGCGTTCGCGGGTCATTTCAATCAGTCCGAATTCGCTGACGGGAAGGATCGAGTTTTTGGCGCGGTCGTTGTTGAAGCAACGCCGGAATTCGTCATAGAGGATTTTGCGGTTCTGGTGGCTGTACATATCGATAAAGTCGATGATCAGCAGACCGCCGATGTCGCGCAGACGTATCTGTCGCGCCGCTTCTTTGGCTGACTCCAGATTGGTCTGCAGAATCATGTTTTCGGGATCGTTTTTGCCGACAAAACGACCGGAGTTGACGTCGATAGTGACCAACGCTTCCGTCTGGTCGATGACAATGTAGGCGCCTTTCCTGACCCAGACTTTGCGATCCAGCATCTTGTCGATTTCGGGTTCGACACCAAACGTGTCAAAGACCGGGATATCGCTTTCGTAAAGCTCGACGCGGTTGCGCAATTCGGGATCGATCGATTTGACGTACTTGAGTATCTCTTTGTACGTCGCCTTATCATCGACCACAAACCGGGACACATCCGTAGTAAAGACATCGCGGATCACCGAGGAGGTCATGGACTCCTCTTTGTGAAGCAGTGTCCCCTTCTTGGAATTCTCCGCTTTGCGTTTGATCTTAGCCCAGATTTTGCACAAACGCCGAATATCGTTTTTGAATTCCTTTTCGGAACGCCCTTCCCCTTCAGTGCGAACGATGACCCCGACGCCTTCAGGTTTGACGTCATAGACGAGTCGCCGCAAACGGCGGCGTTCGGCGAAGTTCGTGATCTTCTTGGAGACGCGAATATAGTTGCAGTTGGGGGCCAGCACCGAAAACCGCCCAGGAAGTGACAGATCGGTGGTCACTCGTGGTCCCTTGGTGCCGATGGGTTCCTTGATGATCTGGGTTACGATTTCCTGATCGATCGAGAGGATCCGTTCGATATTTTCGAAACGATGCTTGCGGACGACGTCGGCATTAACTTCGTCTTCGTCGGAATCGATATCGTATCGGGCCGCGCCGGCTTCGGTAGAAAGACCGATGTCGGAAACGTGCAAGAATGCGGCTTTTTCCATGCCGATCTCGACAAAGGCGGCCTGCATTCCGGGGACGATGGCGGTGACTCTGCCTTTGTACATGTCGCCGACCATCCGTTCGTCTTCCGGCCGCTCGACATGGAGTTCGACCAGTTTTTCGTCCTCAAGCACGGCGATTCTAATCTCGTGCTCGCCGACGTTGACGACGATTTCTTTTTTCACGATGTTGCTCCTGATGTTAATCAGGATGCGGCAAACCTCGTACCGGTAACAATCCTTATGCCGTTGAGGAAGGCTTGTGCGTCCATTCGCTTTTTCCCCTCCAGACAGACCTCAAGTAGTCTGACTGCTCCCGAGCCGGCGGCGACGATAAAACCGTTGGTCTTGTCAGTCGCGACGACTTGTCCCGGAAGAGCCGAACCATCAGCGGTTTCGACAAGTGACGCCCGCAGAATCTTCAGCCGTCTGCCATCCAGATCGGTGAAGGCATCCGCCGAACCGGCGAGCCCTCGAATCTGATTGACAATGTTGACGGCCGGCTTGTTCCAGTCGATTGGGCTGTCATCCGGCGTGATTTTGGGAGCTGTCGAGACAAGAGCATTGTCCTGCCTGACGGGAGAAATGGAGCCATCCTCTAAACGGTCGATCGTTTCCACCAGCAATTCAGCACCCATGTTCGCCAGGCGTGGATACAAGTCCTCATAAGTGTCTTGAGGACCGATAGCAACTTCCCGCGACAATAAGATTTGGCCCGTGTCGACCGACTTTGCAATCTGGAAAGTCGTGACACCGGTCGTTGTGGCACCCGCCATCAGCGCACGCTCGATAGGAGCGGCGCCGCGGAAACGAGGTAACAGGGAGGCGTGCAGATTCATCGCGCCAAAGCGCGGCAAGGCAAAAAGCTTTTCCGGCAGGATTCGGAAGGCGACCACGCAGAACAAGTCTGCTCCTATTTCGCCGATCCGTTTCAAAAATCCCGCGTCTTTCAAGTTTTCCGGCTGCAAGACCTCTAAGTTTCGCTTCAGGGCGAATTCCTTCACCTCGGACATTGCCACTTGTCTTCCTCTCCCCTTGGGTCTGTCCGGTGTTGTTACCACCGCTTCAACCTTGTGTCGGGAGCCGAGAAGCCGTTCCAGCGCAATCTGAGCGAATCTGGGTGTACCGAAGAATATCAACCGCATCCAAATGGTTAATGTATTATGAGACCTTTATTTTCTTAAGTTTTCCGGCGATCAGTTCGCGGTCGGCGGAGTTGATGTAGTCTATAAAAAGCTTACCGTCCAAGTGGTCGTTTTCGTGTAATATCGCACGCGCCATCAATCCCTCAGCAGTAACTGACATCTTATTGCCGTCAAGATCGGTGTAGCGGCAAGTCACCTTGTTTGGGCGTGTTATCTCCAGATAGAGTCCCGGAAATGACAAGCAACCCTCCTCGCAACACTGTTCGCCCGAAACCGATACGATTTCGGGATTGATCAAGACCATTAAGTTATAGTCGAGGGAGTTCGAGGACAAGTCAAGGATAAAAAACCTCTGATTCCGGCCGACCTGCGGCGCGGACAAACCTAACCCCTTGGCGCGCTTGAGGGTTTTGAACATCTCTTCGATAAAAGCGCGCAGGTCTGGGGTGATCTCTGTGACCGGTTCGCAGATTTTCCGCAGTTTGCCGTCCCCGTAAAGGACTATCTGCTGCTTGGTCGATTTAGCTGACTTTTTGAGCAATGGCAGACTTTAGGAACTCCATTTTGACATCATCGGAAATCTTGAGGATTACTTTATTCTGATCATCGCTAAAGCCAAAAACAGTGGCATACATACCGCCACTCGTGAGCACCTTGTCACCCTTCTTCAGATCCGCCAGCATCCTCTGATTCTCTTTTTGCCGCTTTTGCTGTGGGCGAATCATAAAGAAATAGACAACCAAGATGATAAGTAGAAAGGGCAGGAACATGCCCATCAAGCCGCTGCTTCCGCCACTTTGCGCACCTTGGGGCGCTGCCATTAACAAGTAACCCATTCAAATCTCCTCACTTATACGCTGACTTTCTATTTCCTCGTTGTATTCGGCAAAGAACCGATGCTCAAAGGCATCATACGCATCCGCCAATATCGCCTGCCGAGCTTCCTTGACTAGATCAAGATACAGATACAGGTTGTGAATTGTCAAGAGCCGTAGTCCGGCGATCTCATTGACATTCAACAGGTGACGCAAATACGCCCGGCTATAGCTGTGACAACAGATACAGCCACACTCCTCGTCAATGGGGCGGTAGTCGCATGAATACGCCGCGGACTTGACCGACATCGTCCCATGTCTTGTAAACACTGAGCCGTTGCGGGCGTTCCGTGTCGGTAGCACACAATCGAACATGTCGACTCCCCTGCCAATGCCACGCACGATATCTGCCGGCGTCCCGACCCCCATCAGATAACGGGGTTTGTCCTGCGGCAAATACTCATTCATCAACTCGATAATCGGCATCATCTCCGTCTTCGGTTCGCCAACTGACAAGCCGCCGATGGCATAGCCGGGAAAGTCCAATTCGACCAGTGATTCTGCGGCATGTCGGCGCAGATCAGGAAAGACGGAACCCTGAACGATGCCAAACAAAATCTGACCGTGCGGGTTGGTTTCCCAGTGTTTTTTCGCGCGCTGTGCCCAGCGGAAAGTCTGACGTTCGGAGCGGTCTGCCTCGGAGTGTGTGGTTGGGTACTCGACACAAACATCGAGCGGCATGATAATATCTGCCCCGATGTCACGCTCGATATCGATTGTTCGCTCGGGGGTAAACATGTGATATGAGCCATCAAGGTTTGACTGGAACTTAACGCCATCCTCGGTGATCTTTCGCAATTCCTTCAGTGAAAAGACTTGATAGCCGCCGGAGTCAGTCAACGTCGGTCCCCGCCAGCCATTAAAACGTGCCAGACCGCCGGCATTTCGGATAATCTCAGTGCCGGGACGCAAATAGAGATGGTACGTGTTGCCGAGGATGATCAAAGCTCCCAGATTACGCAAGTCATCGGCGTCCAGAGTCTTAACCGAAGCCGCGGTGCCGACTGGCATGAATACAGGAGTCCGGATGATACCATGGGATGTCAAAAACTCGCAGGCTCTGGCGTTGCCGGATTTGCCCTCGATACGGAAGTTGATGTTATCGATCACAGAGGAAATATAGTTGCAGCGGACGAGAAAGACCAGAGATATGTCGGGTTTCTCGTCCCGCAACTGTGGAGAAGTGAGTTGTGAGATTGTCGCGGGTGTGAATGGAAAAGACGAGACAGTGCAAGCATGGTACCCGGAACACCGACCTACAAGACTGACGAGTGGGGCGCAATTTGTACTTTCGGCGACGGTGTTGGCAGAAGACAGCGCAGTCAGGGATAGCAACGACGTGTTGAAGAAATCTTAAGAACTCCTCAAGTCCACTGACAGGTTCTGACAGGGGTGTGATGTATACTGATTGCGGACGTAACAGCGACTTGTGTGGCACATGAATTGGTAGAAGCGTTCTCCTTGGAGAAATGACAAGGCTGGGATCGAGTCGATCTGCTGCGCCGTGATACCGTCAGGAAAGATTCCTGACGGCGCATCGAATGGACATTTCTGGGAATAATGTGATTGACAGTTTGTACTAGCTGGTGGTAACTTAGACACGCAGGGCACAACGCCAGGACGTTAAGCGGCTTTGTCGCTTCCGTCGCCCCACCGCGCGCTTATTGATTACATCGGGCTAGAAAGTATATGTGCATGACGCCATTTGGGTCTTGAGGAGGTGAACTACAGCAAGAGCATCGTGAATGGAAGTCGGAACCGCGGGATTCCGACCCACCGAACTAGTATGCGAAATTGATGTCGAACTAGTCTGTCGAAATTTCGAACCTGCGTCTGTCGCCGCAGATTGAGAGGGTAAGATGTGCAAACATACGCTTTGGTTACTCTGCTTGGGGGCAATGCTACTTTGGGACGGGTCGTTTCTGTTAGCCTCACCACCGAAGGGTGGACTAATGAAGGCCCCGGTTGTTCTGGACTTAGGTGTGCCGAAACTTGCTCGCAACGTCGGAGACGAAGTCAAGGTTGAGGTGGCTTTCTACTTCTACGAAATACCCGATTGCGGTTGGTGGGACACGGTTTGGCAAGCGGGGATTCAGATTGTCGGACCAGATTCCACGACGAGGCAAGTGTCTGAGTTGACACCGATCGTTGTCGGCAAGAGAGAGACCTTTTCCTTAACGGAGAGGATTGCATCCGCGGGCGGATATCATATTTCTGCTTGGGTCGTTGCCGGTACCCCAAAACCGGACATGGAACCAAAATCAGATAGAGGGGAAGCTTTTGCATTCTACGCGGCCGGACGAGAAACAACCTTCACGGTGATCTCCACGGAACCACCGGACACAGGTTGGCACAAGCTCAGCAAGAGCTCGGCTCTGGTTAAACGTCTCGATGGAATGGGCCCTCCGGGCGAAGGTCAGAAAATGACTGTGAGTAAAGGCGGTGATTTTGACTATGGTATTGGATCAAAGCGCGGTAGCGATTCTTCTGTATGCAGGCTGCATATACTCCCTTACTCTGTTGAACCACTACGGAGTGTTGTTCTTGGCGATTTCGCCATCGAACCACAATCCAAGCGCGTCTTTGAACTGGATGGCATCACAAAGATTGATTCTGTACGCATCTCTGACCCGAGACTAGGTGTCGTGACTGTATTGAATGATCGGGCATTTCTCCTAACAACGTCAGGAGATCGCGGTTCCGCATCGATTTCGGTTTATGAGAAAGACCGAACATACACACTGTTCCTCAACCGAAACAGACAAACGTTCAATGTCAACGGCATCTTCGAGTTTCGAAATGAGACTGGGGGTCTATTGCCAGCAGGGTTCATGTACACTGCGATCTACTACCAAGATGGGTTCGGCGATTGGCAGATCGAAAACGAGGGGTTCACAAGCTCTACAGGATATGTGTCCCTGCAATGCACTCAGACTCAGTTCGAGATTTGGGTAAGCTCCAAATTCGCGGGTGCGACGGTGTTCTTTTCTCCAGACCATCAGTTTGGAAGCGGTTACGTTTACGCTTACGGAAGGGGAGTGAGCGTAACCAATCCGCAGCATCAAAATGTGGATTTGGATACTCAGTACACATATGAAAGGCGTCTGTCGGTCGCCGGTGCCTTCAACATCGCGAGAGCCCTGAAGTCAGGACTGGAGGCGTTTGACAATAAGGTTGGGGCCTATCCTTCGCCCACATGGGTGCCAGTCCTGTGGGACAGTGCCTGTTCACAGAATCTGACTGCAAACTATGGCTACTTTCTTGTTGACGATGTAAAGGCTATCTTCTTGAGAGGACAGGAGTCCCTCGACACTAACCGCGATGAGTGGGACTACCCAGTCATTTTGCATGAGTGGTCGCACAAGATAATGAACGAATATGCTGCACTTGATACTTTGGCCTCAGGGGATCACGGGTACTATTATCCAGCATATATGGGCACAGACGCATGGAGATCGAAAATCCTCGCTTATTCTGAAGGCTGGGCAGATTTCTTTCAGGCGGTTCTGAGGGGTATTCCCGATCTCTATGATCGCATCAACAACGGCGTCAAGGTGTTGGACATACAATTGGAACGACCAAGTCCAGATGTCCCTTATGTACTCACGGGTTGGCAGGGCGCCCCTTCCAATTCCACCCCTTACTACAACGGCGCTGATGTTGAGGGGTCGGTCGCAGAAGCGCTCTGGGATCTATACGACAAAGTCGATGACGATAACTACCTTGTCTATGGGCAGATTTGGGGGCACAACAATGACCACAATACGAGTGATAGCTGGTCGGGGATCGACGCCATCTGGGACGTCTTCTGGGACTATGATCCCTGGCCGGATTTCGCGGGACAACAATACTGCAACAGCATCAAGCAGTTCATAGCCGGTTGGGGCAGCAAAGGATATCCCGTGGGAGGTCATTTCCGAGATATTCTGCTTGCCCATGCGATCGACGTCTGCACTTCCTGCGGTGATGCCAATAGCGACGGGTCGATTGACATTTCCGACGTGGTGTTCTTGATTGCGCACATCTTCTCAGGAGGCACACCCCCGGGTGTCTGCAACTATGCGAAGGGCAAGGGAGACGCCAACGGCGATGGCAGCGTGGATATTTCTGATGTGGTATACTTGATTGCCCGTGTTTTCTCCCATGGTCCGGCCCCGCACTGCCAATAATTGTAATCTGATCAGTTAAAACAATACGTTGGGCGGGCGCTATTCACCCTTGGTGATCGTAATTCCCCAGCGTTGCGGATTGTTGGGGGGATCGGAGTTCCAGTTTTGTAGGTCAAAATCGCTTCGGTTTTGACACCCTCTGCTGCCTTTCAGCAAGTTGAATGAGCATTCCATCACGTCGCACACCGCGAGGGAAGGCGACTCTCGAAGACCATCAGAACGTCGCGCCGCAAGACATGACGGAACGGGCAATTGCGCCAGATTCTTCGCTGCGCTCAGAATGACAAACTGTCGGGCTTTTTCAACACTCCCAACAAGTGTGATTTGTTGCCGCAATTCTCACTTTGTTGTAGACTTCCATTTACAATAAGCACTATCTTGAGAGTGATCTTGGTAAATCACCCTTGGGGAGGAACATGATGAAATCCAAACAACTCTGGTGCTATGCACTCGCACTCGTCGTAGGATTATTGGTGTCGTCGAGTGTGTATGGACTCACTTTCACCGATCCTTTCAACAATCTCGACAACTGGACCGTGTATGGTGCACCGTCGCCACAAAGGTTGGCTTTGGTGCACGACAGTACCGGTGTCTTCGACAACAGTGGTGACGCCACTGACAAGAGCGGCGCTATCTCTATCCAGACATTCGGTCTGAGTGGCGGCTTCACCATCCAGTCGGATGTTTATCTTGATTTTAGCGACACTAACGGTTGCTATGCCGAGGCTGCCATCGGTATCGCCAATCCGACTCTACAGGGTTGGGGTGGTTATGACCCCTACATCTACTTCTCGATCAGCGCGATGGGTCACAGTTGTGGGACAATTGCTTCCTCACTGCGCGGGCACGCCTATTTCTTCGGCAGCTTTGCGACCGGGTCTGGCGATGAGACTTTCTACCCGACAGAGGGTTCGCCGACCACGTTCCTGGCCGATGAGTATGCTAATGGCTGGCACACGCTGAAAATTGTTGTCAACGCCTCGTCCCAGATAAGGTTCTATGTTGATAATTTGCTGATCCATACGGGTACGCAGGCTATCAGCAATACGATAGCCACGGGCGCCTATCCACTCTGGCTTGGTTCGAGTTCATCGGGAGACGCGGGCAAGGCCTACCATGACTACATCACGATTATCACAAGTTGCGATCCGCCATCCGCGCCGAGCCTGAGCAGCCCGGGCATCAACGCCATCGTCTGCAACACCACGGTATCGTTCGTGTGGAACGATGTTGTTGGCGCTACCAACTACCAAATGCAGGTGGACAACAATTCGGATTTTACCAGTCCTGAGACTGACCTGGGGTTTACACCGCCGACACATTCGGTTTCGATTGTGCTGACCGACAACTGTCTGCCGCAGTATTGGCGGGTGCGC
>CAIYYT010000038.1 GCA_903930455.1 uncultured bacterium
ATCCGAGGAGTTTACTCGCACGCTCGTTGGTTTCAGTTTTGAATGGGAATTGTCCAATTCGTCGCACATCGACTGCACGTTGGAACGTCGCGTGCAGGATTACCAAAATCAACGCAACCAGGAGTACAATCTGTTTACCATTTCCATCAAGAGGTTTCTGTGAAGCGAGTCCTTTTCATAATCTTGATCGCCCTGTTCGTAGTTTCCTGCGCCAAAAATCCTTTTTCGACGCGGGACAGCGAACCGCCGACCGCCAAAGCGGGAACCTTCATTACGCCGACAGCGCCGCAGATCGTGCTGGAGAACTTGCGTCTCTGCTATTCCGAGCTGGTGATTGGCAATTTCGTGCAGAGCCTCGATAGTGATTTTGTGTTCACATATGACTTCCTTCCGGGAGCACAGCCCGACTCAGGCTGGGGCTTTAAGCAGGAACTGAATCTTACCGAAAAGATGTTTAATGACTTCAACGCCACGAAGAGCGAGCGAGCGCTGCGAATAGTCTTTGTTGCTCAAACGCAGCAGCCCGATATCATTCTGGACAGCACGGCGACACTGGTGCGCAGCTACACGGTTCTCGTTGTCGATTCGTTGGGTCTGATGTCAAGCAGCTACAAAGGTGTCGCGCGTTTCGAAATGATCGAGAGCATATCTAACTTTTGGGCCATTCGAGGCTGGTCAGACTTGCATCTGAATTTGGATACCCCGTCCTGGGCGGAACTAAAAAATGCGTATCGCTAGCGTCATCGTTTTCGCGATCGTGATTGCCTTCGCGATTCTCTCTTGCCAGAATCCGTTCGCCCCGGCAGTGATCGGGCCTTCGCGTGTGGTACCGATTGTCGTACAGACGGCGCCCGACTCGGTGCTGCACAATTTCAAGTATGCCTACGAGCATCATGATCTCGACGTCTACGAAAACTGCCTCGATGAGCAGTTCATCTTCCGCTACATCGATCAGGATCGAACCGGCCAGATCGAACAGGTTGAAATCCCACGTGACGGTCCCTCCGGTGATCTGGCGCGCACGGAACGGCTGTTCTCGCTGTTCGATGAGATCACGCTTGACACTTGGGTGCCAATTTTCGACCGTCAGGAATTTCCTCAAGGCGAAACCTGGGAAGTCTGGAAAGTCTATTTCCATTTGTCAGTCAAAGACCTCAACGGCGACTACGGCTACGAATTCTATGAAGCGGTCGGTATCGCCGAATTCAAGTTCCGCAAGAGCAAGGCGGACAATCTCTATCGCATTGTCTTCTGGGATGACAAGTCGAGCCAGTGACACCTCGAACAGGCTGATTTGCATGGGGGAACATGGTCGTACTGTAGTATTGACCAAACTTATGCGGAGAGGCAGGGATTCGAACCCTGGAACCCCTTACGGGGTTAACGGTTTTCGAGACCGCCGCTTTCGACCACTCAGCCACCTCTCCGGCATCATTTAATTGGTTGCAGGAGACCAGATGGGCTGCCAGCAACAGACTTTATATACAACTCCAGATTCGGCTTGCCAAG
>CAIYYT010000039.1 GCA_903930455.1 uncultured bacterium
GCGGCGTTTGCGTACGATTACGGTCGCTAGTGGGACTCCGAGGAAGATAATGCACGCCGTTACGACGAGTCGTCTAAAGAATACGTCGGCGGAAATATCGGTGATCAGTGTCTTCCAGAACGACGTGCCCTCTATGAGCTTTGAGGCAATAAAGGCGTCGCCTATCCAAAAGACTATGACGGCCGCGATAGCCGGGATGATGATCTTGTATCCTGATTTTACGTTCATCAATTGCCCCTCAGAGAGCACAGACCCTTGCGCAGTGGGGCACAGCTCCTTCGATCGTTTACGAAGATTTCGCGATGGCCATGAGACTGACATATAGACTCATTCCCAGCAGATCGTCGACTCAGGCAACGCCGACAACCTTACTCTCATTATCGGCGAGTACGGGCAAAACCTTCTCGCCCTTTTCGCTTTGGTTGGAAGCTCGGGGCGTATCTACTGTCGATAGTCTATTAAATGGATGATGATTACGATTGGTGCTTGCTGCTGGAGTCCTGCGGATTTGCCTGTTGAGTGGTCGCTACGTTTTTTTGGCCTGCTGCCAGTGATATTCCATTCTTTCGAGTGTCGCCTGTTTCAGAGTGAGACCTTCTGCGAGTAACGCTTTTTCCATTTTGTCGAAGCGGTCGGTAAACTTCCTGATCGTCCCGTTGAGACATCCTTCTGGTTCCGCCTGGATATGGCGCGCAAAGTTGACCAATGAAAACAGCAGGTCGCCTAGTTCATCCTTGATAGCCGCTGTGTCCTCGTCTGCCAATGCCTGCTTGAATTCTGCCAGTTCCTCATCTATCTTGGCAAACACTTCCTCTGGCCGTTCCCAATCGAAGCCAAACTGTGCCGCCTTCTCTTGCACTCGATAGGCTTTCAGCAACGCCGGCATCGTCTTCGGCACACCGGACAGGACCGTCTTTCCGTTCTCTTCCGGCTGGCGTTTCTGCATCTTGACCGCCTCCCAGTTCTGGCGCACCTGCTCTGGTGTTAGGTCCTTGCGCGCGCCAAATACGTGCGGGTGACGTTCGATCATCTTCTGTGTGACCGTTGCGACAACGTCCTCAATACTGAATTGTCCCTTCTCTTCGGCAATCTCTGCCTGGAAAACGATATGCAGCAAAATATCGCCGAGTTCTTCTTTCAACTTGGCAGGATCTTCCGCTTCGGCAGCTTCCACAGCCTCGTAGGTTTCCTCGATCATGTAGGGAAGCAGGGACTCTGACGTTTGCGCTCTGTCCCAGTTGCAGCCCCCCGGCGCCCGCAACGCTTTGAGAATCTCTACTAATCTATTGAAGGACTTATCGTTGTCGCTCATTGAAGTCTCGCTCAGTTCTGCCGATCACTATAGCATTTCAATATAGGCGCGCCGCGAGGGCGTTCCAAGTCATTTATTAACGGCTTGACAGTCAAAGGCAATGTAATATACTCCGTAGCTCATTTCAGAAGAAGGATACGATGAACGGCGACAATATTGCGAAACAGTATAATCCCTTTGGCATCGAAGAGCGAATCTACCAGGACTGGTTGACTAAAGGCTACTTCCACGCGGACAATAGCTCTCCCAAACCGACCTATTCGATAGTCATTCCACCCCCCAACGCCACTGATATTTTGCATCTAGGGCACGCCCTCAACAACACGCTGCAAGATATCATGATCCGTTGGCGCAAAATGTCCGGCTTTGAAACCTGTTGGCTCCCCGGTACCGATCATGCCGGCATTGCTACGCAGGTGGTCGTCGAGAAACTCCTGGTGAAAGAGGGAACCTCGCGCCGTGAAATCGGACGTGATGAGTTTGTCAAGCGTGTCTGGGACTATGTCACCGTAAAAAAAGAACGCATCCTGAAACAGCTTGAGAAAATCGGCTGCGCTTGTGACTGGGAGCGTGCGCGATTTACCCTTGATGAACAGCTTTCGGATGCCGTCAAAGAAGTGTTCATCCATCTATATGAGAAGAAGCTGATTTACAAGGGCAAGTATATTGTCAACTGGTGTCCGCGCTGTTTGACATCATTGTCGGACGACGAGGTCGAGCATAGATCATCAAAGTCAAAGCTGTGGTACATCAAGTACAAGTTGAAAGGTCAGGATCAATTTCTGATCTGCGCAACCACGCGCCCCGAAACCATGCTCGGTGATACGGCTTTGGCGGTCAATCCCAAAGATGAACGCTACCAGAAGTACATCGGCAAGACTGCCATTTTACCGATCCTCGACCGTGAGTTGATTATCATCGCCGATGATTACGTCGACCCCGAGTTTGGAACCGGTGTCGTCAAGATCACTCCCGCGCACGACCCCAACGATTTCGATATGAGCCAGCGCCATGATCTGGAGAAGATCAACATCCTGAATCCTGATGGCACGCTTAACGAGAACGCCGGCAAGTTCAAAGGGCTTGATCGATTTGTCGCGCGCAAGGCGGTGCTGGAAGAGCTTGAGAAGAAGGGGTTGTTGGAGAAGATTGAAGACTACGAACTGGTTGCGGGCGCCTGCTATCGCTGTAATACCATTGTCGAGCCTTATCTCTCCGAACAATGGTTTGTGCGCATGAAACCATTGGCCAAGCCCGCGATTGAAGCCGTCAAGAGCGGCAAACTCAGTTTCCATCCCGATCATTGGAGCAAAACCTATCTCTACTGGATGGAGAACATCCGCGACTGGTGTATATCGCGCCAACTCTGGTGGGGTCACCGGATTCCGGTTTACTATTGTCAGGAATGCAATCATGAGATGGTTGTGAAAGATGCGCCGACGTCCTGCACCAAGTGCGGAGCCACCGAGATTCGACAGGAAGAGGATGTTCTCGATACCTGGTTCTCCTCATGGCTCTGGCCATTTTCAACCTTCGGCTGGCCGGCTCAGACCGAAGAACTCAAACGCTTTTACCCGACTCGCTCACTTTTTACTGCAAGCGAAATCATTTTCCTGTGGGTTGCTCGCATGGTGATGGCCGGCTACGAATTTACCGGCAAGCTTGTTTTCGAAGATGTTTACATTCACGGAACCGTACGCGACTCTCAGGGACGTAAGATGTCCAAGTCGCTCGGCAATGGCATCGACCCACTGGAAATCATCGCCAAATACGGCGCCGATAGTTTGCGCCTATCGCTGATTCTTTCCACGCCCGAAGGACAGGATCCGACAATTTCGATGAATACTTTCGAACTGGGGCGCAATTTCTGCAACAAGCTCTGGAACGCCTCCCGCTTCATCCTGATGAACCTGGGGGATGACATCAGCGAGCGCAATCTCGCCGCGATCGAACACGAGGGTGAATTGCCTTTGATGGATCGCTGGATTCTGTCGCGTTTGCATGAAACGATCAAGACATACACCGAGCAGTTGCACGGGTTCCGGTTTACCGCCGCAGCCAAGACGCTTTACGATTTTACCTGGCACGACTACTGCGACTGGTATATTGAACTGGTCAAGACACGCTTATATAATGAGGGGGATCCGGTTGACAAGGCTCTCGCCAAGAATGTCACCGGCTACGTCCTAAACAATATTCTGTTGCTGCTGCATCCTTTCGCGCCGTTTATCACGGAGGAAATCTGGCATCTGTTGCATCATCTCGATCCAAACGACCGCACGATCATGCTGGAGAAATTTCCGGATTACAACGACAAGCTGATTGATCTCGAACTGGAAGAGATGATGGAGAAGCTGCAGCGCGTGGTGTATGCGATCCGTAATATTCGCGCGGAGATGAACGTACCGCCATCCAAACGCGCCGAAGTTCATCTCAAGATCAGCGACCCCAAATTGCTGGAAACAATGCAGAATAACGAGGGTTACCTCATCAACCTCGGCAAGATCGAAAAACTGGTGCTGGGCGCAGACACCAAGAAACCGCCCCTCTCGGCGTCCGGCGTGATTCCGTCGGTAGAAATCTTCATCCCGCTTGCCGGTCTGATCGACATCGATCTCGAACGCCAGCGTCTCAATAAGGAGTTGGAGAATCTCACCAGCCTGCTTGAAAAGACGCGCAAAAAACTGGCTAATCATGAGTTCATCAACAACGCCCCGCGCGAAGTGGTCGATCAACAAGAAGCCAAAAAGCACGAATACGAGGGGATGGTCGAGAAGATCAACGTCAACCTTGAGCAACTCATGGGCTGGTAACGCTCACTTCACATCGAATATTTCGGGGCACCTTTTTCTGGGTGCTCCTTTCTTTGTCACCCCTCAGCCGAAAAACCGGTTGATCGTACGCGAATATTGATTTACATGATTCAATGTTCGCTTCTCGTCGCCTCGACTTCCGGGGCATCGTCGCCATTGATTTCGTTACCTTCTTTGCTTTCGCGATCTGGCAAGTGCTGTTCAACAACTACGGCAGAGAGACATTCGGAGCTACCGCCTCGCAAATTGGCATAATTCAGGCTGTCAGGGAAGTCCCGGGGCTGCTCGGATTTGTGGTGGGCTTGTTGGCGATAGTCACTTCGGAATTGCGTATCTCCACGATTTCTATCGCCATCAATGGACTGGGTTTGATTATTGCCGGCACCGCCAATTCAATCTGGATGCTCGGAGTGGGCACGCTGATTATGTCCACCGGCTTTCACTACTTTGTCAGCGCCAACCAATCGCTGCTCCTGAATTACATCCGAGGGCACGAGTCGGGACGCCTGCAGGGAGTGATGGCGAGTTGGGAGGCGATTGCCGGTGTCGCTGGGACCATTGTGGTTTTCCTGTTCAGCTTCGTGCTTGGCTATCGCGCCATTTTGGTTTCATCGGGCGTGGCCTTTGTTGTCGCGGGAATCGTGCTGTCATTCTTCTACAAGAGCAATCGCAAGGCGGAAGAGACCAGCACCTTCAATATGAAGAAGTCCTACTGGCTGTATTATGTCATCTCATTTCTGCGCGGTTGCCGACGGCACATGTTTTCCACCTTTGCGATTTTCCTGCTTGTGGCGAACTACAAACTCAAGATCGAATACACCGCTTTGCTGTTCTTTGTCACTTCCGCAATCACGATTGTTACCAACAAGCAGCTTGGCAATCTTACGGAACGCCTGGGTGAGCGATTCCTGCTGGCATTTTCGTCATTTCTGCTGATCTTCATCTTTGCCGGTTACGCCTATGTCGGATCCTTGTATGTGCTTCTCGTTTTTTTCGTGATTGACAGCATTCTCTATGGTTCTTCCGTCGCGCTCAATTCCTATATCCGCAAAATCGCCCGCAAACGTGACCTGACCAATGCTCTGTCGATTGGCCTGACGATGAATCATGTCGCTGCCGTGGTCATTCCTATCGCCGGTGGTGTGATGTGGGACACACTGGGATTCCGCGTCACATTCATCATGGGGGCCGTGATTGTCCTCGCCGACATGTGCTTTTCGCTGCTCGTGAAACCTCCCAAAAACCGAAAGAGTTTTGCGGAAGAGGTTGTCGGAGTAGAAAAATTGTAAGCGAATCGGGAATGTTTGGCCGTCCTCACTTGTATCATTCATAGAACATCCATTGCGAGTCCAAGACACGAAATTGCACTTGTGCGGGCACAGCATTACGCATGTGACCGGGGAGGAATACCATGAAAACCACACTTCTCACAGTTTTTGCCGCCACGCTTATCATGAGCGTCGCAACAGCCAGTGATGTTGCCGTCACTGTTTACAACCAGAACTTTGCTGCGGTCAAAGAGAGTCGAACGCTTCAGGTCAAGGCTGGCATTGACACTGTTGCGCTTGCCGACATGGCCTCGACACTGGAGCCAACCACCGTGCATCTTCGGATGGTACAGGGGGACGGATCACTTGAAGTATTGGAACAGAGCTACCGCTACGACCTGATTTCGTCCCAGAAAATTCTCGACCGGATGCTCAACAGTGAGATCGTCGTGGCGCTCAAAGGCGGAGAGATCGTGAAGGGCAAATATCTCGGTTCGTCGGGTGAATCGCTTGTGCTTCAGCTTCCTGATGGGGGAATCAAGATGTTCAACTCTGCCGAAATGACCTCAGTCACCGCGCCGTCACTACCACAGGGTCTGGTCACGTCGCCGACCTTGGTCTGGCTGCTTTCAAGCGACATCACCGGCGAGCGCCAAGCCGAAGTCAGCTATTTGGCATCCGATATCGGCTGGCATGCCGAGTACATCGGCGTGCTCGATGATCGTGACGAGAAAATGTTGTTCAACGGATGGGCGTCCATCAATAACGCGTCAGGAAAGACTTACAAGGATGCAACCATTAAGCTTGTGGCCGGTGACGTCAACTGGACAAGGCCGAAACTGCAACCTGTGTTGAGCGGCTTCGACAAAGAGTACGGGACACAGAGCATGAGAGTGGTAGGCATGAAGAGTCAGATTGTCACCAGACCAGTTTTCGAATATCATCTCTACGAGTTGACGAGACCATCAACACTTGCCAACAACGAGACCAAGCAGTTGGCGTTGTTCGATCCGTCATCAGTCTCCGTTGTCAAGAGCTACCGCTACGACATCCAACCTCAAAATCCGCACGTCAATATTGAAATCTCTTTCAAGAACTCGAAGGACAACGGTCTGGGCACGGCTATTCCTGCCGGTATGGTGCGCTTGTCGAAACTTGATGTAGACGGTTCTCTCGAATTCTTGGGTGAGAATCGTATCAGCCACACGGCTGTCGATGAGGAAGTTCGCCTCAAGGTCGGTAGTGCCTTTGACATCGTCGGCGAAACGACGGTGTTGGAATCCAAGCGGGAGAAGAAGGGGGGACTTGATGAGAAGATCATGGCCAAACTGCGGAATCACAAGTCCCAGTCCGCGGTCGTGCTTGCCACATTCTTCCGTGGAGTGCCCGCAGAGGTCTCCGATGTGGAGGGAGTAACCGAATATCGCAAGGTTGACGCCAATACGATTGAGTTTACCGTACCAGTCGCCGCCGGGGGCGAGACCGTTTTCCAATTTCGGGTCGCGTACGGCCGTTAGCATTTGACACCATTGGGGATGTCGCGTGTAGCATCTTCGCCAACTGTCGTTCTTGTGCGTGCTGTATCCCTGGCAGCCGAACGGGAATATCTTGCCCTCCCCATTTGTATCATATATAAATCGACTACGGCAGATACTATCACGTGCCGTATGTCGTTTAGTGGCGCGGTCTGCGCCCAATTATTGAAGGAGGAATAACATGAAACACCTGCTCGTTCTTGCACTGTTTGTCGTCGCGCTCGCCAGTATGGCCTTAGCCGACGATGTCGCCATCACCGTCTACAACCAGAATCTGGCGCTGGTTAAAGAAGGGCGCACCCTGGACTTCCAGAAAGGCGTTAATAAGATGAACCTCACCGACGTGGCGGCGTTTATCGACCCAACCTCGGTGCATTTCAAATTGAAATCCGGTGGCGACAACATCCAGTTGCTGGAACAGAACTATCAATACGATCTGGTGTCGTCCGAGAAGATTCTCCAGAAATATCTCGGCAACGATATCGATGTCATCATGAAGAACGGCGACGTTCTTACCGGGAAATATCTCTCCTCGTCATCCGACTATCTAGTGCTGCAACTTCCCGACGGGGCTATTCGACTGATCAACGACAAGGAATTGCTCTCCGTCACCGCACCTAAACTCCCCGAGGGACTGATTATCGTGCCGACACTGGAATGGCTCCTATCCAGCGATGTCTCCGGGAAGCGCGACGTCGAAGTCAGCTATCTGACCAGCAACATCAACTGGCACGCCGAGTACATTGCGCTGCTCGATGCCGCCGACACCAAACTGCAACTTTCCGGCTGGGTGTCGCTCGACAACAAGTCCGGCAAAACCTATCGTGATGCCAAACTCAAGCTG
The DNA here is from genome assembly GCA_903930455.1 of uncultured bacterium. Classification (GTDB taxonomy): domain Bacteria; phylum Zixibacteria; class MSB-5A5; order CAIYYT01; family CAIYYT01; genus CAIYYT01. Next base: position 7,773 of record CAIYYT010000039.1, read on the forward strand.
GTTGCCGGTGATATTAACCGTGTTCAACCGCCGCAGCCGATGTACGCCAAGGGCGCCAGATTGGATATGGCAACAGCGAGCGCGGGCTTTGAAGAAAAGACCTTCTTCGAATACCACATGTACACTCTCGGCCGTCCGTCCACTATTGCCAACAACGAGACCAAGCAGGTCAGTTTGTTTGAGCCTGCGAACACGCCAATCAAGAAGCTTTATCGCTATACCGTTGCCGACGGCTCCAAGGATGTGAATGTTGTCGTCAGCTTCAAGAACGCGGAGGCGAATGGTATGGGAATGCCGCTCCCCGCAGGCAAAATTCGCCTGACCAAGCTTGATACTGACGGCTCGGAGGAATTTCTCGGAGAGGATCAGATTGATCACACTCCCAAGGACGAGGTGGTCGAAATCAAGGTCGGTAACGCTTTCGACGTCGTGGGAGAGACCAACACGATCGATTCCAAGCGCATCTCCGATCGCGTTAGCGAACTAACGATTGAAGTTAAGCTGCGCAATCACAAAAAAGAAGACCTTACCGTGAGTGCTTTGTATAACATTTGGGGCGATTGGCAGGTGTTAGAGAGCAACTTTACTTATGTCAAGAAGAATGCCCGACAGATCGAATTCACTGTGCCGGTTGCCAAAGACGGCGAGTCAGTGCTGCGGTTCAGAGTACGGATCAACAGCTGACATTTCCTTTGACATCATCGGGCCGGTTTGTTAATTTGACTGTTGCTTTGTGATGTTGTTCACTAAGAGGAAGGATCAGAGATGAAGAGACTGGCCATATTCGCGTACCTAATCTGCTTTGCGACAGTGATATACGCGCAGCAGGGGGTGCTGCCGTACGACGTCCTAATGCGCTCGGGAAAGATCCGCATGGGGGCAAAAGACTATGACAAGGCTCTGGAGTTTTTCGGTACCGCAGTCAAGAACTACCCTGATCAGCCTGAAGCACATTTCTGGCTCGGTACTCTTTCTCATGACCGCTCCAATTTCAAGGAAATGCTTCTGCAGTTCAATAAATTCGATGAGATCTACGCCAAAGCAAAGTCGTCGGGTGACAAGAAATTGACGAAGAGCTGTGAAAAGGACGACATGCCCAAACAGATCAGGGAATTGAGGCGATCGGCCTTCGCAAAGCAGTTTGCTGCCGGAATAGTGCAATGGAATCTCGCCGATTCACTCTCGAAGGAATCGAGTAACTTGGCTGACGATAGCGCCAAGACCCAGCAGCAAAAACTTGTCAGTCAGCTCTTCGACAAAGCGAACGTCCTGTTTAATGAGTGTCTTGCTTTTGAAGATACCGTCTCAGATGTCTACACCTACATCGGAATGGTTGAGAGCAAAAGAGGCAACAACCAGGGTGCTCTTGACATGTATAGGAAAGCGCATCAATTGGCGCCGAACAACAATCTGCTGCTCGCCTCGCTGGCGTCGACATATTCCGCCCTCCAGCAGAACGACTCGGCAGCATTCTACTTCGGCGCTTTTGCCGAGAAAGACTCTCTTAACCGTGAAGCTGCCCTATTCAATCAGGCCATGTGTTATCAGGCAATGAACGACGAAAAGCATTTTGAGGAGAGTCTCGACAACATCATCAAGGTTAATCCGCAGAACGCCGAAATCCTGTACCAACGTGGTGTCCTGTACGTTCGTCAGGCTTCGGCGAAGGTTCTTACGGATTCAGCGTCGATGCTCGACAGTATCGCGCAGAAGCGTCCCGATGATAAAGCAATCGAAAAGGCCAAAGCCGACCTGTTATCGTACCGCCGCGGCCTCTACGGGAAGGCATTTCCCGATTTCAAAGCGGCGGCCGAGTTGACCAAAACCGACTCCGACTATTGGTATTGGTTCGGTACTGCCGCCATGCTAACTGACAATATGGACGATGCGCGCACGGCCTATGCCAAGTGCGTTGAGGTCAAACCGGATGATAAAGATTGTTGGTGCCAACTGGCTCTCGTCTATGCCAAGCTGAAGATGCAGAAGGAATTCGAGGAAGCCACCGCCAAGTGCTCCACGAACAAATGAAGTTGCGGCAAGAGTATGATTTGAAAAGGAGCGTGCGAGCGCTCCTTTTTTTTGCATAAACGTATCGATACATCTTACTATGAACAGCCATGACTAAAGAACCGTCGCGTTTGATAGAAGTCTGCCTCTTTGCCTCGTTGCGCAAGCCGCTAACGTATCGTGCGACCGCCAGTCTTTTTGCGTCCGAATTGCTGGGGCGGCGAGTGATCGTACCGGTTGGCAGACGCAAACAGTTGGGGATAGTGACCGGTCTCGATGTCGTCTATGAGGGTGACACGAGACCGGTCGATTCCTTTACCGATCTGCAACCGGTGATGAGCCTTTCCGAATTGCAGTTCTGCCGATTCGTGGCCGAATACTACTTCGCGTCGCTCGCTGAAGCCGTAAAATCATACCTGCCGCAAGCGCTAACCGCGCAGATGAATCAAACATTAGTGCTTCGTAATCGGGACAAGCTGCAATCGCTGGCAGAATCGGGGGACAAGTTTGCCGAGAAGCTACTGGCGTTGTTGCGACAGCGAAACTCTATGGCTGCACAGCGGGCAAGCGGCATCTCTTCCGAGAAGCTCAATCTTTTTCGCGATCAGGGCATTGTCGAATTTCGCTGGCAGGTTAGAGAAGGTCGTTCCTCTGACGTTGATTACTTGGTCAAATTGAGCGGCGACGCCCCGGTACCTGATCGTCTTGGCAGCAGGGAGAAAGCGGTTCTGGCCTACCTTGGAGAGCGCGGAGCTTCCGATCTCGAGTCCTGCCGCCACGACCTGAAAGTCTCGCGACAGCTTATTGACAAGCTTGCACAGAAAGGGCTTCTGGAGCTGAAGGAGAGGCCACCTTTTGTCGACTTGCCGTCGCAGGTGGCTGCACGACCATTCGAGCTGAATGAGCATCAACAGACCGCAGCGCAGGCGATCTGCGAATCGATCACCGCCTCGAAGTTCGCCCCGTTTCTACTCCATGGCGTTACCAGCTCCGGCAAAACCGAAGTCTATATTGCAGCGATAGAGGCAGCGATCTCCCTGGGAAAGACAGTCATTATCATCGTGCCAGAGATTGGTCTGTCGCAGGCGATCTATTATCGTCTTGAAGCAGTTTTTGGCAAGCAGCTTGGGCTGATCCATTCACGCCTTTCCGCTAGCGCCCGGCTCGATATCTGGCAGAAGGCACGTTCCGGGGACCTTAGGATCATTCTCGGTCCGCGCTCTGCCGTGTTTGCGCCGCTACCTAACGTGGGTTTGATCGTTGTCGATGAGGAGCACGATCAGGCGCTTAAACAGTCGTCGCCTGCGCCACGCTATCATGGCCGCGATCTGGCCGTCTACCGCGCGCAGTTAGAGCATTGCACAGTAGTACTCGGTAGCGCGACACCATCAGTCGAAAGCTATTACAATGCAGTCAGCGGGAAATATCGGCTTTTGGAGTTGCCGCAGCGTATCGACAACCGACTGATGCCGCAAGTTACGACCGTCGATCTGCGCGAACAGTTCAAGAAACGCGGTTTTGCTTACCTCTCCGACCCGCTTACCGCCAAAATCGCTGAGACAATCACTGTCGGTGGACAGGTGATGCTACTGTTGAATCGAAGGGGTTTTGCGCCATCCGTGCATTGTTTTGAATGTGGCGCCAAGCTAAGTTGCAAAAACTGCGCCGTTTCTCTGGTCTACCACAAGGGCAAGCATCGTCTGGTGTGCCATCTTTGTGGTTATGACGAACCCTATCCGGAAACTTGCCCGTCGTGTGGGAGCAATCTGTTTCTTTACAAAGGCGTCGGAACCGAAAAGCTGGAAGAAGAACTGCACCGACGTTTTCCTGATGTCACCGCCATTCGCATGGACCTGGACTCCACACGTAAGCAAGGGAGCTTCGAGGATCTCTATCATCGCTTCAAGTCGGGGCGCGCCCAGATACTGATCGGTACCCAAATGATTTCCAAAGGTTTTGATTTCCCCGACGTCGCCCTCGTCGGCATTATTTCAGCAGACACCGCTCTCGAATTCCCTGATTTCCGCGTTCGCGAGCGTGCCTTTCAGCTTCTGACTCAGGTCTCGGGTAGAGCCGGGCGGCTCAACTTTGCCGGTGAAGTGCTGTTGCAGACACTACACCCGGACGACCCCATCATTGCGCTTGCCACCAAACACAACTACAGCGGCTTCTACGAGCGCGAAATTTCAGAACGCCGCGACCTGTTTTTCCCTCCGTTTGCGCACTTGATACTGATCGAGATTCAATCGCCGGATGCCTCCTTAGCCGAGTCTATTTCCAAGGACCTCCGTGGGCAATTGGCCAAGTTTCATTCGCGGTTGTATCGCTTGATGGGACCGATCGCCGCACCCGTATTCAAGCGCCGGACTCTATTCCGCTTCCATCTACTGCTCAAAACTACTCGCGTCAAAATGACCTTGTCATACCTTGGGGAGGTTCTTTCCGCCAAAGAGTTCCAACGTTCCGCCAAACTTAACGTAATCGTCGATGTCGATGCGGTCGATATGATGTAAGGAGAATCAAACTTGACAACACCAAGGTTATCATTAACTTCCGAGACCTGTTGCTAGGGACATCGACTATGGAAAAGACTTTAGCGCGACAAAAGACAGTTACGATGGATCAGGTGATGCACAATGAAGATGTAAACGCCTGGATTGCCAAAGCCGACTTTTATCTTGGTCAGATGGGCTACACCGAACACGGCCAGCGCCACTGTCGTCTGACTTCCAAGATTGCCTACAACATTTTGGAGCGGCTCAAAGCCGACGAACGCCGCTGCCAGCTTGCCGCAATTTCCGCCTATTTGCACGACATCGGCAATGCCATCAACCGCGAGTATCACGCGCAGACGGGCGCCGTTCTCGCCTATGACCTTCTGCGCGAAATGGGGATGCCGGTCGAGGAAGCGATCGATGTCGCCGCTGCCATCGGCAATCATGACGACCACCTCAATCAGCCGGTTTCGGACATCGCGGCCGCCGTAACTCTCGCGGACAAATCCGACGTACACTCATCACGCGTGCGCTCACTGACGCAGTTGACTTTCGACATCCATGATCGTGTCAACTATGCCGCCAAATCATCGTTTCTGCGCGTAGATACGGAGAAACAGACTATTGCCCTGGAAATCAAGATTGATGATTCTGTTGCTTCGGTGATGGAATACTTCGAGATTTTCCTCACGCGTATGTCCATGTGTCGCGCCGCCGCCATTTATCTGAAAATGAAATTCGAACTCGATATAAACGGATACAAACTCCTGTGAGATCCAAACCACTAACTTACAAAGATTCCGGGGTGGACATCGCCAAAGGTAACGCGGCGGCCTCCCGTATCAAAAAGCTCGTCCGACAGACGTACAACAAAAACGTTCTCAACGAAGTTGGTTTGTTCGGCGGCTTTTATTCCGGCAAGTTTCCCGGACTGCGCCAACCAGTGCTGGTGTCGTCAACCGATTCAGTCGGCACCAAAGTCAAACTGGCGTTTATGACCGGTATTCACAACACCGTTGGACAGGACATCGTCAATCATTGCACCGATGACATCCTCGTGCATGGCGCCCGACCATTGTTCTTTCTTGACTACTATGCAACCGGCAAGCTGGAGCCGGACACGGTCACCGAAGTCGTTTCCGGCATGGTGCGTGCCTGCAAAGAAAACGGCTGTGCGCTGATCGGTGGCGAAACTGCCGAAATGCCCGCACTCTACAAGTCTGGCGAATATGATCTGGCGGGATTCATTGTTGGCGTGGTTGATCAGAAGGAGATCATCGACGGCAAGAGCATCAAACCCGGCGATGTGGTAATCGGTATGGCCTCAACCGGTCTTCACACCAACGGATTTTCGCTCGCCCGCAGACTCTTCTTTGACGAGCTGCAGTTCAAAACGACAAAGTACATTGACGATTTCGGCTGCACCGTCGCCGAAGTGCTGATGGCGGTTCACCGCAGCTACTTGAAACCGGTGATGAAACTGAGAGAGTCGGTCGCCATACACGGACTGGCGCATATCACCGGCGGTGGCATTCCCGGCAACCTCGTGCGCATTCTGCCGAAGGGTTGTCACGCTGTCATTGACAAGTCGGCATGGCAAGTCCCGCCGCTATTTCTCTTCATCCAGAAACACGGCAGCGTCGCCGACAGGGTGATGTTCGAGACCTTCAATATGGGCATCGGCATGATGGCCATCGTCGAGCGCCGGCATGCAGACAAGGCGCTAACGCTGCTCAAAAAGATGCGTCTCGATTCGTATATAGTTGGCGAAATCACGAAGGGCGAACGCAAGGTAGACTTGAAGTAGAAGCGCACTATGATCTTGTTGATGATTCTTGATGGTTACGGCATCGATGCCCCGGGTCCGGGCAACGCTATCTCGTTGGCGAAAAAGCCGAATCTGGACAAGCTCTTTGCCGCCTATCCACACACGCAAATCGGCGCTTCCGGCTTATCTGTCGGACTTCCCGATGGTCAGATGGGCAATTCCGAAGTCGGCCACTTGAATATGGGCGCCGGCCGAGTCATCTATCAGGAGATCACACGCATCGACAAAGCCATTGACGACGGCGATTTTTTTGCCAACCCAGTTTTGAAATCGTCGATGAGCAAAGCGGCCAAGTCTGGCAATGCCGTCCATCTCTTTGGTCTGGTCTCAAACGGTGGTGTGCATTCATCCCTCAAACACCTTGATGCGTTAATCTACATGGCCAAGAAAGAGGGTGTCCGGAAGCTGTTCCTGCATGCCTTTATGGATGGCCGCGATACGTCACCCACTTCCGGCGTCGATTTCATGCAGGAACGCGTCGCCAAGTTTGCGCAGGTGGGTCTCGGAGCCGTTGCCACTGTGATGGGGCGTTATTGGGGAATGGATCGCGACCAGCGCTGGGACCGCGTCGAGAAGGCTTACAATGCAATTGTCAAACGCGTAGGCGTGCATGCCACTGACCCGGTACAATCCGTTCAAGACTCTTATGCCAAAAACGTGACGGACGAGTTTATCGAACCGGTCGTCATAGACATGCAGCCGCCGTTTAGCATAAGCAATGGCGATTTGTTCCTTTTCTTCAACTTCCGCTCTGACCGCGTGCGAGAGATTGCTTCGATCTTCTACAAAAAGACCGAATCAACCTTCCCGCATCCTGAGGGTCCGGCTGTCGAATTGGTTTCGCTGACTCAATATGACGAGAGATTTGGCTTTCCGATTGCCTTCCCATACCACATGCCAGAGCGCATTTTGGCTGAACTACTTACGGAGAAGGGGAAGAAGTACCTCAAAATTGCCGAGACAGAGAAGTATCCGCACGTCACCTATTTCTTTAACGGTGGCGAGGAAGTTCCATTCGACGGTGAAGTGCGCGAATTGATTCATTCACCCAGGGTTGCCACCTACGATTTGCAGCCGGAAATGTCAGCACCTGAAGTCGCCGCCAAATGTACTCTGCACATTCGCTCGCGACAGTTCGACGTCGTCGTTCTCAATTTTGCCAATCCCGATATGGTCGGCCATACCGGAATAATTCCGGCGGCGGTCAGAGCTATCGAAGCCGTTGATGCCGGTGTCGGGCTGGTTATGTCCGCTGTTGAGCATGTCGGCGGCAGCGCGATTATTACCGCCGATCACGGCAATGCCGAGACTATGATCGACAAGCAAACCGGCAAACCGTTTACCGCGCATACCACCAATCCCGTGCCGCTGCTTTTCTATGACAAATCGTTCAGACCGGGCTTGCGTTCCGGTGGCATCTTAGCCGATATTGCCCCCACGATGTTACAGCTACTCGAAATGGAAGTACCACCCGAAATGACCGGCAGGTCGCTGTTCCTCTAAAGGGGCAAGCGAACGTCTTCATGCGTTTTAGGCTTCCCCAACGCTGGCTTACACTCCTTGCCGCTGCTATTCTCTTCAGCCTGTCTTTTGAACCGCTGCCATTCTGGTTCCTGGCTTACTTGTTCGTGCCGGTCTTTATCGCCGCGACAAACGGGCTGACCTTCAAAGAGGGATTCCGAAGCGGCTATCTTTTTGGCATGGTGATCTCGTTCTTGTGCCTCTACTGGGTAGTCTATGTTACGATTGTCGGTGTCATCCTCTTGATATTCGTGCATGCATTGTACTATGCCTTTGTTGGCGGTTTGCTATCTGCGTCCACTCGCAAGTATGGCAATTCGGGCTTGATTCTGTTTCCCTTTATCTGGGTAGCGATTGAATACATTCGTTCTCTAACGCAGCTTTCCTTTCCCTGGTTGAACCTGTCATATACACAGGCCGCCAATCTGCCGATCGTGCAGCTCTCCGCATTGAGTGGCGATGCTACTGTTAGTTTCTTCGTGGTCGTCGTCGGCATCCTGTTCTATCTGGGTTACCGTTACGCTCGACAGACCTTGCGCGCATCTCTAATTTTTGCGGTGCCGCTGGTTCTCTATGCCGCCGCTTACCTCTGGGGCGTTTCGCAGATTTTGCCGGTCACGGGGGATTTCAAAGTCGCCGCATTGCAGGGCAATATCCCGATCAACCAGAAATGGCAACCGGGCGGTCTTGACCGCACCTTCGCAAACTACGATAGTCTGTCAAAGGCCGCTATAGCTGACTCCGCCAGGCTTTTGATTTTGCCCGAATCGGCGGTGCCGGCATATCTCTATTACGAAGACAGCTATATCGCCTGGCTCGAATCAATCACCAAACGCCACAATGTTGATCTGATGACCGGCGCGCTGCATCTGGTCCGCACTGATGATGCCAAAAAGCATTTCTACAACTCGGCGATTATGTTTACGCCACAAGGCATGAACAAAGTGCCTTACAACAAGCATCTCCTTGTGCCGTTTGGCGAACACATGCCCTACGCCGAGAAAATCGGCTTGCTCTCGAAGTTCCGTGAGTTCGTCAAGACCAAGCTGAATCTCGACATCTCCGATTTTGAGCCGGGCGACTCACTCTCGACGTTTTTGTCCAACGGCAAACGCTTCGGCGTCTTGATTTGCTTTGAGACCGTTTACCCCGAATTTGTCCGTGACCTGGTCAACTCCGGCGCCGACTTCCTGACGTCGATTACCAATGACGATTGGTTTGGCCCCACGTCCGGGCCGTACCAGCATGCTGTCATTCCGGTCTTTCGCGCGGTTGAGAATCGTATCTGGATCGTCCGTGCCGCCAATACCGGCATCAGCGAAATCATCAATCCCTACGGCCAAATCATTGCCAAGACCAAACTCGGTGAAACCACTTTCTTGTCCGGCATGATCGGTGACCGATTGCCAATCACACCCTTTCGTGTCTATGGCGAGGTAGTGTCGAAGATTTGTCTTGCCGTTACCGCGCTGGCTGCATTATTCTTAGTGTTCTCGAAAGGGCATCATGATTAGCCGCGCGTCGCTTATAGTTTTTCTTATTCTATTGCTCTGCTCCGGCCTACAGGGCCAGCTCTACCAGTGGCAGACATATACCAGCAAGGACGAAATCACGTCCCTGAATTATTTCGCCGGTGATGTTTGGGCTACGAGTACTGGCGGTCTGTTGCGTTTTGCGCCTGCGCTGGATACAATCAGTTCTTACATCAGAAGCGACGGTCTCGGCAGCGTTTTGCTGAGCTTCACGACCTATGCGGGCGATTCAGTCGCCTACATTGGTTCCAGTGATGGCGTCCTAAGCAAGTTCGACTTGAAAGATGGTAGCTTCACCAACTACCTGTTTCAAGACCGCAATGGCGATAACATCGAACTGTACCACGCCGACACTTCCGCAGGCTATCTCTGGATCGGTTCCAGCATTGGCGTCATCAAATTCGATCGCGTTCGCAATGGCGGTGAAGTAAAAGAAATCTATCGCACTCTCGGCAGTTTCAGCACAGAATTGCCAGTCTACGACGTCGCCATATTCAAGGACAAGATCTATGCCGCCACGCCCGAAGGGCTGGCTTATGGCGACTACGCAAGCCCGTATCTGCTCGACCCGAACGAGTGGCAGACGAGAGTACTCGGCGCAAATGTTGCTCTCACGACCATTGGATCCGACGGTGTTTCTCTTTATGTCGGCGGGGGCAAAGGACTGTTCTATTTTCAGAATGTCGACAGCATCAGGGTTATCCTTCAGGAGGATTCGTTGCGTGTGTACGATCTCTCTCGCCGCAACCGACCGGTGGTGATGGTCGCCAGAATCCCCTCTCTTGGTGCCGGCAGAGCCCTTTTCACTCTGGTCGATTCCCTCATCTCCGTTCTACCACTATCTGGCGTCCCAAAGGAACAGCTGAATACTGCTGTGATCGGTGACAGCCTGTTTGTAGGTACGTCCAGCAAAGGTGTCTATTGTTCCTCAGGAAGTACCTACACCCGTGTTCCCGCCCCCGGCCCTACGAGCAACGACCTTGTCGGGGGTGGTGTAACTTCCGATGGTTCGCTGTATGCCGTTAGCAGAAGCGGCAATCTCGCTAGCGTGAAAGACGGTGTTTGGACTACCATTACCGCTCCCGATGTCGAAAAAATCTCAGCAACGATTGGCGACGATGGCTCGGTATGGGTCGGCACTTGGGGGCAAGGAGCGCTGCAGTACTTCCCCGATGGCACCTATCGCGCTTTCAATGGCGCCAACTCCGAACTCAAAGGTCCCAATAAACTCTCAGCGGAGGTCGCCGTGGTGAGGGGCATGTCTACCGACCCAGTTGGTCGCATATGGTTCGCGTCGCATCAGGCCTCGCCGATGCGGCCGCTCGTGATGTTTGATCCCCACGACTCGCTCTGGACCTACTTTGACCGCGTCGACAGCGTCAAAGACTCCAACGTAGCCTGTGTTGCTGCCGGAATCGGCATGGCGGCCCTCGGCACTGAGAACCTGGGTGTCATGGTTGTGCGCTATGGCGCCAATCCTTTCAATCACAGCGATGATTCCTTGAACTACTACAGTCTCTCTGCGGGACTTCCGTCGAAAGCTGTCAACGCGATGACTTTTGACCGCGGTGACACGCTCTGGGTGGGTACGCCGCTAGGTCTGACCTATTTCGACGCCGAGATCAACTCGTTCATAATCGTGGCATTGCCTGAAGGCGTCAGTTCGGATGTTCGCGCGCTCGCCAGTGACAGCCGCAACAATCTATGGGTGGGCACCGCCAGCGGCTTGGCATTTATTTCCGCCGGTCAATCACAGAAGATCGCATTTACGACTGAAAACTCCGAGCTCGTATCCAACGGAATCCAGAGCTTGTTTTTCGACGATTCTACGGGTAAACTGCTCGTCTTCACGACGGGGGGGCTTTCCGTTCTCGATTACACGCTTGGCCCGGTTGACTCCGCCGCTACCGTCTATCCGTATCCCAATCCCTTTGTCGTGCAAATGGGGATTGAGGCTCTGCTTCAGTTCAAGATCAGTCAGCGCGCCGATGTCCGAATCTACACTGTCGCCGGTGAACTTGTGCGCACTACCGATGTCAACAAGGGTTGGGACGGCAGAAATGACGCTGGTGAACTGGTAGCTTCCGGTGTCTATATCTACTATCTTCTGGGCGAGGATAGAAGCCAACACACTGGGAAGATTTTCGTCCTGCGCAAGTGATGTGTGACAATGTCACTGGAAGTTTTATCTCTCGACAGGCTCCCCGATTCTCTTCTTGCAATTGTCCAACGGTCTGGCGCCGCCTCACCGTTTTATTCCCGTGGTTTGCTTTCAGTCTGGGAGCAGGTCTATGGTTGGCAAGGGATCGTCCTTCATGAAGACGATTGCCTGTTTATCGGCTACCATAAGAAGACACCACTCGGCGTAATTCTTTACTCGCTCCCTTTTGGTTGGTACGGTGGTCTGATCGGCAAGGCTCTGTCCGCAGCCTTTTCATCAGATGCTTTCACTTGGCTGTGTGATCAACGCTTTGTCGAAGAGCGCCTCGTTCAAATGCCAAATGACCCGACTCTCACTTACCCCAAGAGATACCATCAACGCGAATTGACCACACACTTCCTGGATTTGACGAAGACGGCCACCTATTCTGACAACACCGCTCGCAACGTGAGAAAATCTGGGAGTCACGGCCTTTCGACTCGTCGCCTTTGTCTTGCTGATGTCGCCGCGTTCGAGAAACTTCGCGAGGAACATGTCGCCCGAACCGGCGAAACCCGCCGACTCTCTGATGCATTCTATACCGCTCTCTATCTGCTAACGCGATCCGAAGACAGCGGTGTGACAATCGTCGGCGCCTTCTTGGATGACAAGTTGCTCGCAGGTCACATCTATCTCATCAGCGGAACCGATGTCTTCTACTTCGATGGCTACGCTACTGCCGCTGGTCTCGAACTCCATGCAAACTTTTTCCTGTTTGATATCATGATCAATCGCAGTCGCGACTTCGGACGCGCTCGTTTCAACTTCGGCGCTTCGCCATCCGGTGACAGCGGTCTCGAACGCTTCAAATCCGGGTGGGGAACACAGCCGCTTGTCTATCACGAATACTCTTTTCGCGCTCCCATCAAACGTGCCGCCGATCTGCTGCGAGGCAGACTGTGAGAATTCTATTTCTCTCGGAAGCCATCTCGCCGCACATTGCGCGTTGGCAGAAGGCATTCACCGAACTCGGTTGGGAGACGCTTCTGGCCTCATGTGACTACACTGATGGCTTCAACGGGCATCGACTTTCACCGAAAGCCGCCGCAGGTGGTCCGCAACGTTATCTTTCAATTGTTGATCAGGTCGAGAAACTCGCCTCCGATTTCCAACCGCATCTGATAAATGCTCACTTCCTGCCGACGTACGGCCTGACCGCAGCCATGGCGAACATCCATCCGCTGGCGCTGACACTGTGGGGATCAGACATTCTCTTGTCGGCGCAAAAAGGCTTTCTGCAACGCTGGCGCAGTCGCTTTGTCCTGCGTCGCTCTGATCTGGTAGTTGCCGACGCACAATGCGCTCTTGATGTCGCAAAGGCCATCGCTTCCATCCAGCGCCAGCTGGTCGTGAGTTTTGGTGTGAGTCGCGTCTGGTACGAAAGCGGTCTGGTGCGCGAGCTGAAGGAGAGCAACACTCTTCAAATACTGAGTTGCCGCAAGTTCGAACCGCTTTATGATGTGCAAACGCTTATCAAAGCCGCCCGGCTTCTCCGTGATGACGGTTTCAATTTTCATCTCACGCTCGTCGGCTCCGGTTCGCTCGAAAGCAATCTCCGCACACTGGCACATTCGCAAGGCATCGCCGATCGAATCACGTACACCGGCGCTCTTGGCGATGAGCAGCTCTTCAACGCCTACCGGCGTTCAGACATTTATGTTTCTACTGCTCTGTCCGATACGACGTCCGTGTCGCTTCTGGAGGCGATGTCTCAGAAACTCTATCCCATCGTGACCGACATTCCCGGGAATCGTGAGTGGCTGACTTCTGACCGCTACTTCTTCAAATCCGGCGATGTCGCCGATCTTGCGGGAAAGATCAAACTCGGCGCCTCCCGGCAGGCACGCGAGGAGGCTTATTCTAATTACCAGCCCTTGTTAGTCCAGAAAGGCATCCGTGACGACCAGATGCGGATCGCCGATCTGACGTTTCGGAAGGTGATTGATGAATACCCGCGTCGATAGACATTTTATAATCGCCGCCTACTATTTCCCGCCGCTGGGGATGGCAGGCACGGCCCGACCACTGGCAATGGCGAACTTCCTCGCCGAACAGGGCTTCGAAGTTTCGGTGCTGACCGTCAAGCCGATTGTCTATCCGGTGCACGATCAGACTCAACGCAAATCGCTGCACCCGAATGTCAGAGTCTATCGTGCCGGCTCCTCTGATCCTGCCCGTCTGGCGAAGATGATTCCATTCTTGAAATCGCTGATCAAACTGTGCAGACTCGGCGGCAAATCGGTATCGTCCCTAATCTTCCCCGATTCCAAAGTTGGTTTCGTAAAACCGGCGACGGCTCTGCTTAAAACGCTCATCCGCGCTGATAAACAGAACATCCTGATCACAACCTCGCCGCCGGTCTCGATTCACCAGCTAGGTTTGAACGTAGCAGGGCAGGGGAGTCTAACCTGGATTGCCGACTTCCGCGACGTCTGGGGATCGCTCTCTTTGGAAGACCAATCGGATGCCTTTCGTGCCAAGGCAGAATTGTACCTGACAGACATCACCGATGTTGCGAACCTGATCACGGCTACATCGCCGCTCACCATCGACTATCTGCAGACGAAAATCAATGCCGCTGCCGACTATCATTTTCTCCCGAATGGCTATAACGAATCCGATTTCGCCACGCCTGTTGCCGAGCACAACCAGTGCCTTGGGCTGTATGGTACACTCAATCACCTTATTGGCATTGAGAAGCTATTTGATTGGATCAGTGTGCTTCGGAAGTCCACCCCCGACCTGCGAGCGTCCGTTCGTCATATCGGTTACTTGGACTTGCCAAACTTGGACGATCATCTTTCGCGCTACGGAATGCGCAGCGATTTTCTGAGCATCGGCTACCTGCCACACTATGAAAGTATTCAGGCAGTTCGTTGTCATGCCGCCAACATCATCATGCTTTCGGATGAACTCGACACGTCGTACATCATCCCTTCCAAACTTTTCGAATTGCTGCGCGCCGAACCGCCGTTGCTCGCTATTCTTCCTCCCGGCAACGCAGCGCGTCTGCTGCTTGAGGAGTACAATTTCTCTGATGTATTTGTAATCGACAGTGCGGCCGAGTTAGGTGATGTTCTGGATTGGCTACGCTCGCATCTAACTATGCAAACGCGAGTCGGTGTCACGCGTTTCGAGCGGCGACAGGAAATGAGTGGTCTTCTAAATCGGCTCGAGGAGCTTCTCTAGAATGAAGAGAGTCTCTTACCTGCTGGTGGCCTACAAATCCAATGACGTAATCGGCGACGCCATTAAATCAATCCAACTGCAAGCTGGCGAATTCGAGCGCGAGATTATAATCATCGACAATTTCGCGTCCGAAAACTGCCACGACGTCGTCATTGCTCTCGCTCCTGATGCCAACGTCATAATCAACTCCCACAACGACGGCTTCACTCGCGGTGTCAATCAGGCTACCTCGCTTGCAACCGGTGAGTACCTCTTCTACCTGAATCCTGATGTGCAGCTTTCGCCCGACTGCACGCGCCTCCTGATCAACGAACTCGAAAGTGATTCGCAGCTTGCCGCCGCCGCGCCACAACTACTCAATCAGGATGGTTCCGTGCAAACGAGCGTTCGCAACTTCCCGACCTTTGCGACATTGATCTATGAACACTTTGGTCTGGCACGGTTATTCCCGCGCAGTCATAGTTTTGGTCGCTGGAAGAACCGTTACTTCGATCACCAGTCGCGCACCTTTGTTGCGCAGCCGATGGCCTCGGCGTTTCTTGTACGCCATGACATTCTTGATCGCATCGGCGCCTGGGATGAGCGCTTCTTTATTTTCTTCTCTGATGTTGATATTTGTCGGCGCATTTACGATGCCGGTTGTCGCATCATGTTTGCGCCGAATGCAAAAGCCCATCATGGACTGGGTGGTTCGACTCGTAAAGAGGGGAGCTGGCTGATCTATGATTCCCATCGCGGCTTCTATCGCTATCTTGCCAAACACGAGTTGCGCGGCTTCAGAATCCTTTTACGGCCGCTCGCCGCAATCATTCTCTCTGTCAGTGCCGTGTTACGCGTGATTTATCGTGAAGCAGTTTCAGCCGTTACTTCAATGCACTCAGCCGCTCTCTGATCTTCTCCGAGCACTCCGTCACTTCATCAAGCACATCTTGATTATCTTGCTGTTGTCATCCATTTGTAGTTTCGCAAAGTAGACTCCCGAACTGACCGGTTGGCCGGCGTCGCTTGAACCGTCCCACTCAACTTGGTGGTGTCCCGCTGTCGTTTGGCTGTGCATTGCGGTTCTTACTTTCTCGCCAAGAACATTGTAAATCTCCAACGTCACTGTTGCCGGTCGATCGACTTGGAAGGCAATAACCGTCGTCGGGTTAAACGGGTTTGGATAATTCTGATAGAGTGCAAACTGCTTTGGCAGCGTCACGACGTCATCTGTTCCCAGCACCAGTTGCGGATTCAACTGCTTGGCTGCCGTCGCGAAACCATCTTTGTAGGCAAAGACCATGAAGGTGTCGGCAAAATTGTATTCAACCGGAATCATCGCGATGCCGTCTCCATCAGTCTGCAATTGCGCCACGATCGAGTCGCCATTCATCACCGTGATCAGCGTTCCCGCCAGCGGCAACGAATCCGCTTTGACGGTGACTTCGAATCCGCTCGCGCCATCCGGCAGCGCCTCCGGTACCGACAAACTCAGCGTGCGTGGCGCGTCCGTCCAGATCTTCATCTCAGGATCGCCGTTGTAATTTAGGCCGTAGCATTCGTCTCGGTAATATGTTGACTGCAGTTTGGCATAGCGCAGCGCCTCTGCCGGATTGTTGTTGACGTTGTACAGATAATCAAAAAATGCTTTCTCAACCTGCCACGATGTTGCCACCCAACCCCAGCGTGAATAACCGACAAACGCAACTGCGCCTCCGTCCGGCTTTGCCAGGAAGGCGGTCACCACCGACGGGTTTGCTGAGGGAAACGGCGGCGTGTCCATATCAAACGCGCCATTGTTGCAGCCGATCGAATAGACGAGACCCGGCATGCCGTTAGATGCAATGTTCGGCAGGAATCCGTGTGTGTCGTCCGCCCCATCCGCTGTTAGGATAAATGACTTTGGCCACTGATTATATTTGTTCGACCGGACAACCCAGCCGTCCACTCGGCCATGGATCAGCAGCGATATGATTCCCCAGCCTTCAGACAATTTGGCAATCGACGAGCTAGCCAATGGGTATGCGGGATTGTCCGCGATCCCAGTTGGCGCTTCAATCAGATCAGTTGTGTCAGATACCACATACGACGGCAAAGACTGAGCCAATAGCACATGCTCCCCCACACCTTCGCCGTAGTCACGCATCTGATCGGCAGCGATAAAGAGCGATTTGTTCAGATAGCCATAATCACCGTTGTTCGGATTCTGCTCGTACTTGATCAATTTGGATATGTAAGCAGTCACCTGTTCCGGCGTGCAAACGGGCAAGCGCCCGACCAACAGCTCGGAGTTGAGATCGGCGCTATCCTGCGTCGGCTCACCGTAAACACCATCACCATCAACATCCCAGACGCCGTTGACATCACCGAAATACAGATCACAAATTTGTAGCAGGTCAACAGTCGGCATCGACGTAGTATTGGCCGCGAAAGCATATCTTATCGGCACTACCGTTTCGTCTCCACCAAGCAGCACGTAGCGGGTGCCCGAATTGTACTTGTCAATCAGGAAATTGCGCAGCTTTTCGGCGTCATCAATTCCCGTCGACATTGCCAGTACCTCGTCCATCGTCACAGTCTCCGCAGTCAGTCCCTTCATCGTCTTCCACTTTGCCAGCGGCGCAAAGGCATCCGCCAGAGTTTGACCGGTGACGATCAGATACTCGGGTGCCCCCGAGCCTAGCGCCGCAGCCGACTTGTTCACGCGGCTCTTTGTATCCACTTGAGTAAGTTCCATCAGTTGCTTGGAAGAGCTAAGCTGACTCACCAGCAAGTTTTCGCTCCCCGAAAACTCCACGGTGATACTCGCAAAACCGGTCGCCTGACCAGAAGCTGAATCGATGTCAAACGGTATCATCCCAATCGTTAGTACTTCTCTATTACCAATCACCGTCCGACTCTCAATTGCGCGTGGTGCGTTCAGTTCACGTTCACGTGCAAGGTAGTCTGCCAACTCATTTCCGTAGAAGTCGGACATGCGATTATCATCACCAGAGAATGTCGTAACCGCCATCTCCTCCTGCAGATTCACCTTTTTTCCCCACGAATACGGCTCCGACCTGATGACCGAAACCGAATCAACCCGCCCCCGTTCAACCACAAATTGCAGGTGCTTGATTTGCATCACGTTATTGTCATTGACAGTCGTTACCTGCTCAACCGCTGTATTGTTGCAGGAGACTGTCATGCTTCCCTTTGTTGGTGCTGACAGCAGAATGAAGCACAGCACGCCAACCACCCATATTGTAAGACTTTTCATTTTTATCCGCTCCTCCGGGGCACTATTTCGCAAAGCGTGTGCCGTTGTCAGGGCGCGGCTGATCCGTCTCGCAACGTTTTACTCAGTAATGACTTAATCGCATCTCAGATTGAAACAGTCTTCCTTTGGCAGGAGAGTGATGCCAGATGTGTTGGCTAATTCCCATACCTGTGGGGAGTTGTCGAAACCGCAATATTTTTTCGCTTTTTTCTTGACAGATGGTGACTTATTCCCAATCTTTGGGTGTCCGTGGGGATTTAGGGGGATTTATGGTGAGAATGAGGGTCTAGTGGCTTCGTACACCGGTAGATACACTGTTTCCGTTGATGGCAAAGGGAGAATTGCTGTCCCTAAACGTCTTCGGGATGCTGCCTCCGTTCGCGGTTCGGCTCACTTCGTGTTGAACCGCGGTATGGACGGTTGCTTGGAGCTATACTCCGAAGCTGACTGGAAAGATGTCGAAGAACGTTTGACGGCACAGCATCCGATCGAGGCTGCCGACAGCCGCTTCTTCAAGCGCAATTTCTACTCTCATGTTGTTCCCGCACCCGCTGATCCACAGGGACGAATCGTGATTCCCAGCTTTCTGCTGGAATCGGCCGGAATCGAGAAAGAAGTCCTGATTCTTGGCATTGGAGATAAAGTCGAGCTTTGGAATGAGGCGCGCTACAACGCCTATCTCCTGAAGTTCGGCGAGACTCCCGAAACGGTAGCGGAAAGACTGTTTAATAAGATTGATCGACCGGATTCATAAACCGGTTCTGTTGGCGGAAGTGCTGGCGCTCGTTCCTGCCACGGCGCAACTTTTCGTTGATTGCACCATTGGTGGTGGTGGGCATGCCGAGGCGATTCTGAGCAAGTTGGACAGCGAGGTTAGTTTGATCGGGTTTGACAGGGATGTTGACGCGCTGGCGACGGCAAATCAACGACTCGCGAACTATGGAAGTCGCGTCGTTCTGATACATGATTCCTATGCCAACCTTGACCGACATCTCGGCGTCGCCAAAATGGGCAATGTCGATTTTGCCCTGCTCGATCTCGGTCTGTCGTCGCTGCAACTAGAAGCATCCAACCGAGGTTTTGCTTTCCAGAAACCCGAAGATCCCCTCGACCTCCGATTTGATCGAACCTCCGGGGAACCTTTGCGTGTAAAACTGGCCGAAGGTACTTCGACGGATGAACTGAAAAAGATACTCAGAGAATATGGGGAAGTCGATAACGCGGGGCGCATTGCGATGGCTATTGCCACAGCCGTGCGGGAAGAACGGCTGCAGACGGTAGCGGATTTGCGCGAGGCCGTGACGCCGTGTTTTCGCGGCGGCAAACGCAATCAGTTTCTCGCACAGATTTGGCAAGCGCTGCGCATCTGGGTGAATGATGAACTGCATCAATTGGAGATTGGTCTCACGAAGGTCGTTCAGTGTCTGCGACCTGACGGCGTCATGGCGGTCATCAGTTTCCACTCGCTGGAGGATCGCATGGTCAAGGAATTCTTCCGCCTTCAGGAAAATCCCTGCACCTGTCCCAAAGATCTCCCGCTGTGTGTTTGCGGCAAAAAACCGGTACTGGAACGCATAACCCGCAAGGCGATCAAACCTACTGAGTATGAGATAGAGACTAACCCGCGTGCCCGCAGCGCCCGTTTGCGCGTTGCCCGCAAGTTAGCGGTTTGCTGATAACGAAATAGGTCTCCCAAGCGAGACGAGCGCAAGGAAGCGACTGGATATGGACAAAAAGAGGACGAAATTCGAAGATCAGGTCATCCGGCGTCGCAAACGGAAATTCTTCTTTGGCGCAGTGGTGTTGGCCGTCTTCCTCGGTCTTTGCTACCTCTTTGTGTGGGAGCGCGTATACACTCTCCGTTTGGCGGAGGAAAACGCCCAAACTCGCCAGCGCGTGAGCTATCTCAAAGAAAGATCGCAGTCACTCGAGTTCGAAATCAACCAACTCTGTTCGGTGAAGCGCATTGAAGATATCGCACGGCGTGATCTGGCATTGCTGCCGGCGCGAGAAGTTCAACTCGCCGCTTTCACGATGTCTTCACGTGGTGGAGTTTCGTCTGACTCTGGATCCGTGAAGCCCAAGACTTTGGATAAGCCACAAGCTTCTGCAAAACCGCCGAAGGTAGACAAGTCGGCAAAGATCGACAAACAGCAGAAGACCGCAAGACCGAAAGCCAACGGGAAAGCTGCGACGCCAAAACCGAAGGCTCGGAAATAGAAAATGACTTCGGGCTTTTTTATATCACGCGGTAGAGTCTATTTCTTGATAAGTGTAATCTGCTTGATTTGGGGGCTAATCGTCTATCGGCTCATCGGCATCCAGCTTGTCCACGGTGATGAGTACTTTCGTATCGCCAATCATCAAACCAACGGCGAGATCATAGTCCCCGCCGAGCGCGGCGGCATCTACGACACCAAAGGGCGCGCCCTTGCCGGCAATATCGCCCTCCGCTCCTTCTTTGCATATCCCCAAAACGAGCAGGATGCGGTTCGTATCGCCGATGGAGTGGCGCCTTTTATGAGTGTCCCATCCAAGCAACTTCGCAAGACCCTGACCGCTCGTCTTGACGCCTTCACCTGGCTCTGCCGCAAAATGCCGGATGACAAGAGCGACCTGCTCGCTGCGACCAAGATTCCCGGTTTGTTCCACCAGAAAGAAATGCAGCGCATCTACCCGAACGATCAACTCGGTCGGGACCTGCTTGGCATGGTTGATGTCGACAATAACGGCATTTCGGGACTCGAATTTGCCCTCAATGATCGTCTGGTTGGCTCTGATGGCAATACCAGAGTTGAACGCGATGCCGTCGGCAATATCTATCGCGTCGCCTCCAAGGACGTCGTCGCGCCGCGTAACGGCAAGAACGTAAACCTCACGATCGACCTTGACTGGCAGGCTATCGTCGAGGAAGAACTGCGCCTGGGCGTTGACAGCATGGGTGCACAGTCGGGCATCGTGATTCTGCTTAAACCTAATGATGGCGCCATACTGGCCATGGCATCCTGCTATCCTCACTCTACCGCCGGCGCATCCCAAAAGAACGAATCGATCTCTGATGTCTTCGAACCCGGTTCCGTCTACAAATTGGTCACCGCAGCAGGTGCTTTGGAGGAAGGAGCAATGCGTCCCGAACAACGTGTTGATTGCGGCAACGGTGTGGCGACCTTCTCTGGCAAACAGATTCATGACGACCACAAACACGGTGCCCTGTCGGTCTTTGATGTTTTCCGATATTCGTCCAACATCGGGATCGCTCGTGTAGCCCTCAAGCTGGGCCCCAAGAACATGTACAAGTATGCGAAGTATTTCGGCTTTGGCAGAAAAGTGGGCATTGATCTTCCCGGTGAAGCTTCCGGTCTGATGAGAGAACCGCCGGTTTGGTCGGACTTCTTCACGGCTTCCTTTGCGATGGGGCATGGTGTCAGCATTACAGCTCTGCAATTGGCCGCCGCTTACAGTGTGGTGCCATCCAACGGAACACTGTATCAGCCCTACATCGTCAGGGACGTCATCGGACCCGATGGCAACGTTGTTGAGCATACACAGCCAACGAAGACTCGCACTCTTCTTTCACCGAAGACCTGTGCGATATTGCGGCAGTTTATGGAATCGGTTGTCGACAGCGGCACCGCCAAGTACAGCAAGTCCGACATGGTTGACTTCGCCGGCAAAACCGGCACCGGTCAGATACCCAGTCCGCAAGGCGGCTACTACCAGAATCGCTTTACGTCGACATTCGCCGGCTACTTCCCGTGTGACAACCCAATTGCCGTGGGTGTCGTGGTGCTCTCCGACCCGCAGCCGATTCATTATGCCGGTATGACTTCGGGCAAGATATTCAAGCACATTGCCGAGCGTATTGCCACCATGCAGAATCTGCCGACTTCGCCGGAGTATGCCGCCAAACAGACCAAACAGGCGCCAGTCAAAATCAGAGTCCCCGAATTGCAGGGGCACACCCTGTCCACTGTTGAGGATGTCCTCGACACATTGAATCTCGATATCGCTTTTATCAATACCGGAGATATCATCAGCCGGCAGATTCCCACGGCCGGGACCATGCTGGCAGGTGGCGAACGGCTGATCCTCTATCTCGCCGACCCGGACACGACCTACAACAACCGGCTCAACGAACTGATCGGTCTGTCGCTGCGCTCTGCGGTTCCGAAGCTAATGGAATGGGGCTACGCCGTGGCAATTCAAGGATCCGGTTTCGTGAAAAACATCATACCGCTGGTGCCCGACTCAGTAGTAGTCCAAGGGGCGCGCAGCGTACAAGTTATCTGTGGAGTGGATTAGGTAGAATTGTTAATGACTACGCTCAAAGAACTAATTGAAACCGTCGACACCATTGCGATTACCGGCGACCTGTCGGTACCGATCAACAAAGTTGAAGTCGACAGCCGCTTGATCGGGGAAGGCGACCTGTTTATAGCGATCGCCGGAGAAAAAGACGACGGCACTAAATATATCGCCAATGCTGTTGCCAAAGGTGCAATCGCCGTAGTAGCCGCGACTGACTTCACCGCCGATGTGCAATGCCAGGTCATCGTCAAAGACATGCGCAGCGCCGTTGCCAGGATCGCCGCTCGTTTTCACAAGTATCCGTCCAAACGGCTCCGATTGATTGGCGTGACCGGCACCAATGGCAAGACAACGATCACTTTTCTTCTTAAGTCGATTCTGGAGAATCGCGGCAAACCGGTCGGCGTTATCGGCACTCTGGGCTACTTCACCGGCAAGCACTCGTTTGAGGCGATCAACACGACCCCGGGACCGATTGAACTTGAACGCCTTTTTACGATCATGGCCGCCGAGCAACTGCGCTACGCCGTCATGGAGGTCTCTTCGCATGCGCTGGCGATGCGCCGTGTTGAAGAACTTGAATTCCAGGTGGTGGCGATCAGCAACATCACACAGGACCACTTCGACTATCATAGGAGCTTTGAGTCCTATCGTGACGCCAAAGCACATATACTTGATCTTGTCACCGGCAAGGAAAGATGGGCTATACTCAATCGCGATGACAAGAGCTTCGATTACCTGCTTGGTCGCGTCCAATCGTCTTACCTGACTTTCTCATTGGATGATCCCAAGGCGGAACTGCGGCTGGAAGATGTCGAGATGTCGCCGTCTGGATCGAAATTTACACTCGTAACACCGCTGGGCAAAGAGCATGTCGACTATCAACTCGTCGGTAAATTCAATCTCGAAAACGCGCTTTGTGCCGCCGCCTGCGCGATGGCAGTTGGCCTTGATCCTTGGACTATCGCCAAGGGATTGAGCGAGCGCAGTTTTGTTATGGGCAGGGCGCACCGAGTTGATGCCGGTCAGCCATTCACCGTGCTGGTTGATTATGCCCACACCCCCGACGCGCTCAGCAATATCCTTCAGACCGGCAGACAACTGACCAAAGGTCGTTTGCTGGTTGTTTTCGGTTGTGGCGGCGATCGTGACCGGACAAAACGTCCGCTGATGGGACAGATCACCAGCGCCAACGCCGACATCGTGGTTTGTACTTCCGACAATCCGCGCTCCGAGGATCCTCTGGCCATCATCGCAGACATTAAGCCGGGTCTGGATCCAAACAAGGAAATCGCCATCGAACCCGACCGTCAAAAAGCCATCGAACTGGCATTGTCCATGTGTCGCGATAACGACCTGCTGGTAGTGGCTGGCAAAGGACATGAAAACTATCAGATACTCGGCGATCGTCGGATTCATTTCGATGACCGCGAGATCATTGAAAACTACTTGAGGGAGAGATACAGTTGATCAGCGGCATGCTGCAGGATTATCTCCAGGCCTTTCGCGATTGCGCCATCAACGGTGGCGAGTTGCACAACTGCGTCTTCCAAGGCGTTTCCATCGACAGCCGTGAGGTCTCTTCCGGAAACATGCTCTTCTGTATTGCCGGTGAGAACCATGACGGCCACGATTTCATTCCCGATGCAGTTTCACGCGGTGCGTGTGCGATAGTCGTGCGACGCGACCGCGTGCCCGAATCCACATTGTATCCGGGCGTGGTTTTCGTCGGAGTCGACAACACGCTCTCTGCGATGCAGGAGCTTTCGCGGCTGTATCTTGGC
This sequence comes from uncultured bacterium, assembly GCA_903930455.1. Classification (GTDB taxonomy): domain Bacteria; phylum Zixibacteria; class MSB-5A5; order CAIYYT01; family CAIYYT01; genus CAIYYT01. The sequence goes on from CAIYYT010000039.1 coordinate 31,875, forward strand.
CGCATTGAACCGCGCAAGATCGCCGTGACCGGAACCAACGGCAAAACGACGGCGAAAAATCTGATTGCAACCGCTTTGGGCGCCCGCTATCGCACCTGTGCCACTCGTGGCAATCTGAATAACCAATTTGGCGTGCCACTTTCGATCTTCGAATTCGATTCCGATTGCGAAGTTGCTGTGATGGAATTTGGCATGTCCACCCCCGGTGAGATCGAGCGTCTGGTCGAGCTTTACGATCCCGACATTCGTCTGATCCTCAACATCGGTCCGGCGCATCTACAGACAATGAAAACGATCGACGCCATCGCCGAGGCCAAGTTCGAAATTTTGCGACACGCCGACGAAAATGACTGGGCGGTTCTGAACATGGATGATCCCAACATCCGCTCGCGCTCATATCGCTATCGGCTGAATCGAATCACCTATGGCACGTCGCGCGAAAATGAGGTTCATCCGGAGAAGGTCTTCTGCAACGGTTCCGGCCATGCGCATATCATCTACAAGGGGGACGAAATCAAGCTCCCGATTTTGGGCATGCACCAAGTCTCCAATGTTCTCGCTACTCTCGCCGTTGCGCGTGTACTCGATGTGCCGTATGTGCTCGTCAAGGCCCGGATCGAAAGCTTCGTGCCCGACAGCAATCGCATGGGCATCGAGAGCATTCACGGCATCACCCTTATCAATGATGCATACAACGCTAACCCGGTTTCGGTCGGCGGCGCGCTTGACACGATTGCGTCGATGAAAGTCACCGGCAAAAGGGTTGTTGTGCTTGGCGATATGCTCGAACTGGGTGACAAAGCGGAAGAATACCACAAGCAGATTGGTCGCAAACTCGCGCAATGCCATCCCGATTACGCCATTGTCGTCGGTCTGTTCGCCGGCGTTGTCAAAACCGCGGCGATTGGCGCAGGTCTAACTCCCGAAGTGATTGACGTATCACAAGATCTTGACGAAGTCGTCGATTGGTTGGGCAGACTACTGCACCCAGGCGATCTGCTTCTGCTCAAAGCGTCACGCGCCCTGAAGTTCGAGCGGATCGAGAGCGGCTTGAAGGCCACATTGGGGAGAAGGAACTGATGCTCTACCATCTCCTCTATCCGTTAAGCCATCACATCAGCTATTTCAATCTCTTCCGCTATATCACTTTCCGCAGTGCCGGCGCGGCAATCACCGCTCTTATCATCAGCCTAATCCTCGGCCCCTCGTTGATTCGTCTGCTCCGCCGGCATGAGGTGAAAGATGAGATTAGAATCGAAGGGCCCAAAAGTCATTACGCCAAAGCCGGCACTCCGACAATGGGAGGTTTGATCATCCTTGCCGCGATTGTGATTCCCACGTTACTCTGGGCTGATCTGAGCAATCGGTTTATAATTTACATTCTGCTGGTTACGCTTTGGTTGGGCGCCATCGGCTTTATGGATGACTTTCTCAAAGCCATCAAGCACCAGAAGAAGGGACTGGTTGCCCGCAAGAAACTGATCGGACAAATCACCCTCGGTCTGTTGCTCGGTGTGATTCTCTATCTCTATCCGCCGACTCCGACCTTCGATCTCAAGACTGATCTCCCCTTCTTCAAGAACTACTATCTTGATTTTCCGATCTATCTATACATCCCGTTCGTGATTATCGTCGTCGCCGGCTTCTCCAATGCCGTAAATCTGGCCGATGGTCTTGATGGGCTCGCGATCGGATTATCGATGATCTGCCTGGTCGCTTTTGCGGGCATGGCCTACATCACGGGACGATTCGATTTCACGAACTATCTGGACATAGTCTATCTCCCCGGCGCCGGCGAACTGACCGTCTTCTGTTCCGCGGCTGTCGGTGCCAGTCTCGGATTTCTCTGGTATAACACCCACCCGGCGGAAGTCATTATGGGAGATACAGGTGCGCTGGCCCTTGGCGGGATTCTTGGAGCGCTGTCCATTCTGCTAAAGAAAGAACTACTGTTGGTGATTGTTGGGGGAGTCTTCGTAGCTGAAGCCATTTCAGTGATTCTACAGGTATCCGTTTTCAAATTGCGGGGAAAACGGATATTCAAGATGGCTCCCCTGCATCATCACTTTGAACTAAGCGGTTGGCATGAATCGAAGGTGGTCGTTCGGTTCTGGATCGTCGGCGTCCTGTTGGCGCTGGTGGCGCTGTCAACTTTCAAGATCAGATGAAAACGAGGCCTGACTTAGTGCGCGACAAGAAAATTACTATCCTTGGTATGGCACGTAGCGGCACTGCCTCGGCCATGTTGCTTCAAAAGCACGGCGCCGAAGTTTTCGTCTCGGAAATGAAGCCGTACGACAAAGTCGCTCCGCAGGCACACACGCTGGAGCAAGCCGACATCGACTTCGAGACCGGCGGGCACACTGAACGCGCACTTGCCGCCGTTGATTATGTCATTGTCTCTCCCGGAATCCCGCCAACCTCCCCCTTTATGCGGGAAATCGCCGAGCGTCACTTGCCGGTTTTCTCCGAAGTCGAAGTGACCTCCTGGCTCTGTCGCGCAACCATCATCGCGATCACCGGCACCAACGGCAAGACGACAACCACCGCGTTGGTTGCGCATCTCTTGAATACTGCCGGCAGAAAAGCGCTCGCTACCGGAAACATTGGTTCGCCGTTTGCGACCAACGTTGAAAAACTGACCGAGGATGATTTCGCCGTCGTCGAAATATCAAGCTTCCAATTGGAAGGTACCGACATCTTCAAGCCCAAAGTGGCTTCGATTCTGAACATCACTCCGGATCATCTTGATCGCTACGGTGGCTTTGAAGAATACGCCGAAATGAAATATCGCATCGCCGATTCGCAGGACGAAACAGACTACCTGATTTTGAACTACGATAATCGTGTCCTGCAACAGGCAAAGTTCTGGGGCAAACCGCAGATTCTCCATTTCTCAACAAAACAGCGTGTCGAAGCTGGCGTCTATGCGGAAGATGGTAATCTGGTTTACTCGTCGGGAGGAAGATCAAGGACGATCTGCCCGACGGGTAAGCTGGGCATCAAGGGCCCTCATAATCTTGCCAACGCCGCCGCTGCCGCCGCCATGGTATTGCCGCTCGGCATCGACATCGATGCTGTCGCCCGGGGACTGGAAACCTTCCGACCGATTGAGCATCGTCTTGAACCGGTTATGGACATCAAAGGTGTGTCGTTCATCAATGACTCCAAAGCCACCAACGTCGATTCCGTCTTCTATGCTCTGCAATCCGAAGACCGTCCGCTAATCGTCATCATGGGGGGGCGTGACAAGGCCGGCGACTTCTCGACACTGTCAGCATTGGTGAAACAGCATGTCAAATTGATTGTGCTGATCGGCGAAGCCTCAGACAAGATCGAAGCCAGTCTTGGTAATGTTACCGCAACCATCAGAGCCAAAGATATTGTCGAAGCGGTCGAAATCGGCTTCCGTCATTCAGCCGCCGGCGATGTCATCATGCTCTCACCCGCTTGCGCGTCTTTCGATCAATTCACCGACTACGAAGACCGAGGTCGCAAGTTCAAACAGGCTGTGCTGGAACTGGCTCAGAAAGAGGGCGGCAAATGAGACCCTCGCAGAGCATGGATCGCACGATCATCATCGTCGTCGGCTTGTTGCTTCTCGTCGGTACCGTGATGGTCTACTCCGCCTCAGCGATGTTGGCGGAGACGCGCTATAACGGCGACGCGTTCTTTTTCAAACGCCAACTTCTCTGGTTGGCCATCAGCGCTGTCACCTGCTATTTCGCGTCGCGTTTCGACTATCAGAAATTCGTACCTCTTGCCTGGCCGCTCATGATTGTGTCGCTGGCGCTGCTGGTCTATGTGCTCTTTGGTCGGGAAATTAACGGCGCCAAGCGTTGGATCAGTCTGGGAATCGTCGGCTTCCAACCATCGGAAGTATTCAAATACGTCTTGATCATCTTCCTTGCGACGATGCTCTCGATCAAGCGGGAGAAAATCAAACAGATCAAATCCGTGCTCTTTCCGGCGGGACCGCTCATCGCCGTCGGTTTCGGGCTGATCCTACTTGAACCGAATCTCGGCACCGTGATGGTTCTGTCGGCAATAGTCTTCGTACTGTTCTTCCTTGCAGGTGTGCGTGCCCGTCTGCTCGCGCTGTTCCTGTCCGGCATGGGCTCTGTCGCATTTTTCATGGTCTTTGTCATTGGTTACAAGCGCGCCCGCGTTGACACCTTCCTGGCGTCGGTGTCTGATCCGCTGTTGGCCAGCTATCAGATCAAGCAGTCGATTCTGGCTATCGGTTCCGGCGGTTTTCTCGGCCGCGGACTTGGTCATGGAAGCGCCAAACTATTCTATTTGCCCGCTCCGCACACCGACTTCATTTTCGCCACACTTGCCGAAGAAGGCGGCTTCCTGCTCGCGCTTTTCGTGCTGGTTCTCATTGCACTGCTGGTTTGGCGAGGCATACGCACCGCGATCTATTCATCCGACCTGCTCGGGTTCTATCTCGCTCTGGGAATCACCATGTTAATGTTCGTGCAAACCGCCACCAATCTGCTTGTGGCTACGGCAATGATACCGGCAACTGGTCTGCCGTTGCCGTTTCTGAGCTACGGCGGCTCTTCGATGGTGTTTACCTCAATCGGAATTGGCATGCTGCTCAACATCAGCAAGTATTCTGTTACGACTCCCCAGCTATTCAAGTCGAGGGCCGAATGAAGAAGATCATGTTTGCCGGTGGCGGCACCGGAGGTCATCTCTTTCCGGCCTTTGCCCTTGCCGAAGAGTTCAAACGACGTCTACCCGATGACTGCGAGATTCGCTTCTTCGTCACCGGTCGCGACATCGAGATGAAGCTGATCTCTTCGCGCGGTTATGGCACAACCCGCATTCATGTTCGCGGACTTAAGCGTGGCACACTGGTCGGCAACGCAATGTTCTTCCCGGTGTTGTTCTTCGGCATTCTCGAAGCGATTGCCAAAGTCATCTCGTACGATCCCAAATTGGTCGTCGGCACTGGTGGCTATCTCTCATTTCCGGCCGTGCTCGCTGCCAAGATCACCAATCGTCCGGCCTTCATTCAGGAACAGAACTCTTACGCCGGCATTGCCACGCAAAAACTGGCGCGCTTCGCCGATTTGATTTTCATCGCCTATCACGAATCACTTGGCAATATCAAGTTTCACGATAAATGCATCCTCTCCGGCAATCCCGTCAATCCCCAAATGGGAACGGTCGATCGCGAAGAGGCAATCACCCGCTTCAAACTTGATCTGGGCAAGAAAACGCTGCTGATCCTCGGCGGCAGTCAGGGCGCGGCGTCAATCAACGCCAAAATTCGCCAGTCGTTGACCGAACTTAAGGCCATCTCCAATCTGCAGCTGATCTGGCAGGTCGGCAACCATCAACCTGAAGTCGACAACTTTTGCGCCTCCGGTGTTCAGGGTGTTGCGCTGCCGTTTATCAATGACATGCCTGCCGCGTATGCCGCTGCCGATCTGGTGTTGTCACGCGCGGGTGCGCTGACTCTGGCCGAGATCACCGCGACCGGCAAGCCGGCGATTCTCGTGCCGTTTCCGTATGCCACCGATGACCACCAGACCAAAAATGCGCGAGCGTTGGAGCAGGCCGGGGCCGCAATGATCATCAAGGATTCGCAGCTTCCCGGACTGAATCTGGTCGGTTTGATATCGCAACTTCTCAAAGACGATAACAAGCTTTCATCCATGTCAATGACGAGCCAATCGCTCGGACGCCGCGATGCTGCGGCGGCAATTGTGCAAAGAATATTCGAATATATGGGGTGGAGATGAAATTCGGAAAGGTCAAGAAGCTGCACTTTGTCGGCATCGGCGGTATCGGCATGTGCGGCATTGCGGAAGTATTGCATAATCAGGGTTACGTCATCACCGGCAGCGACCTGTCGATGACCGAGGTTACCGATCATCTGACAGAGATCGGGATCAAAGTCATGCAGGGGCATGTTGCCGAGAACATTGATGAGGCCGATTGCGTGGTGATTTCCTCGGCAGTTCATGCTGACAACCCGGAAGTCAACGAAGCCAAACGCCGCAAGATACCGGTCATCCGTCGCGCGGAGATGCTCGGTGAACTGATGCGTCTGAAATTCGGTATCGGTGTTGCCGGCACCCATGGCAAGACGACTACGACTTCAATTCTCGGCCATCTGCTTGTCGAAGCGGGCATGGATCCGACGGTAATGGTCGGCGGGCGCGTGATTTCGTTGGGCACAACGGTCAAGCTCGGCAAAGGCGATCTATTGGTTGCCGAGGCTGACGAATATGACCGTTCATTCCTTAACCTCACTCCGTCAATGGCCGTGCTGACCACGATTGAAGAAGACCATCTTGACTACTACAAAGACCTCGCCGAGATCAAGGTGGCATTCACTCTATTCGCCAACAAGGTGCCGTTCTATGGCGCGATTCATCTGAACCTCGACGACTCCAATGTCGTCAGCTTGATTCCCGATCTGATTCGTCCGGTGCGCACCTTCGGAATCAAATCGCAGGCTGACACCCGCGCGGACAACATCGTGGCCGACGGCACTGCGACCGACTTCAATCTATACTATCACGACTACCGACTGGGTCACATTCATCTGCCGCTCCCCGGTGTCTTCAATGTCAAGAATGCTCTCGCGGCGATTTCCGTCGCCCTGGAATTTGATATCCCGTTTGAGACGATAAAAAAAGCGCTCGAAAGCTTCAGAGGTGTTAATCGTCGCTTCGATTTGATTGGTGAACAAAACGGCATCAAGGTTTACGATGACTACGCGCACCATCCGACCGAAATTGATGTCACCCTGCGTGCCGCAAAGGTCGCGTTCAAGAGTCGCGTCATCGTCGTCTTTCAACCGCACCTGTTTAGCCGCACACGCGATTTCTATCAGGAATTCGCGAAATCACTTTTGATGTGTGATATGCTGATCCTCGCCAAACTCTATCCCGCGCGCGAGGAACCGATCGCCGGTGTGACCTCAAAAATGATCTCCGATGCCGCCGCGTTGTTCGGCCACAAGAACGTTCGCTACATCGAGGATATCGCGAAGGTACCATCAGCCATCGCCGAATATACACAGCCGGGTGATGTCGTGTTTACCATCGGCGCGGGGGATATCTATCGCACTGCTCCCAAAATTCTGGAGGCGTTGAAGAAATGAAACGACCCCTTCCGAAACTGCTGTTTCTGTTTTCCCTGCTGCTATTGGGCGCTGCCTATGGCGTGAAATCCTACCCGGTCATTACGCTCAAGGAGATTGACATCTCCGGCAGCAACCGCATTACCGCAGACAATATTCCGGTCGCCCTTGGGCAAAACATCTTTGACATCGACTTGTCGCGAGTCGTCAACGCGGTCTATAGTAATCACTTTGTCGAATCGGTCTCTGCGAGAATCGACCACACCGGCAAACTGCTGGTGAAGGTCGTCGAGAAAGTACCAGTCGCCTATATCTATTTGGATGATCTCTACGCGGTCACCGCGCGCGGTGAACTTGTGCCGTCAAACATCGCCGACACCATCTTCACGTTGCCGGTCATTCAGGGCTTTAGAGCTGACACTCTGGGCATGTATCAGGTTATCAACAGTCCCGCCTTGCGCTCTGCACTAAAACTGATCAAAGACATGCGTGAGAAACACGCCGACACATTCGCCAACCTTTCCGAAGTGCGAGTTAATGATGCCGGTCTCGGTCTGATCTTCGAACCGGGTTCGGTGGTAGTCAACTTCGGTTGGGGCGACAATGACAAGAAAATAGAACGGATGCAAAATATCCTGTCCAGCAACAAGAATCCCGGTCTCGACTTGGATATGCGGCTTGTTGATCTGGCGGTAATGAGAACAAGAACTATCAATAAAGAGGCAAGCAATGGCATCTGAAAGAGTGGTATGCGGACTTGATATCGGCACAACCAAGATTTGTGCTCTGATCTGTCAGGTGTCGCCTGACGGCGAGGAAAAAATCATCGGTGTCGGCACGGCGCCGTCCGAAGGCCTGAAGCGCGGCGTGGTTGTTAACTTAGAGAAGACAATCGGCTCAATCGAACGCGCCGTCACGTCGGCGGAAGAAATGGCGAAAGCGGAAATCGGTTCGGTGTATGCTGGCATCGCTGGCGACCACATCAAGAGCATCAATTCGCGTGGCGTCATAGCCGTCAGTCGCTCAGACAATGAGATTTCAGAATACGATATCGAGCGCGTTATCGCCGCCGCCAAAGCAGTCGCGATTCCCGCCGACCGCGAGATTATCCATATCCTGCCGCAGGAATTTATTGTGGACGATCAGGGGGGCATCAAAGACCCGACCGGCATGTCGGGCGTGCGGCTCGAGGCCGAGGTCCATATTGTCACTGGCGCCATTACTTCGGCGCAGAACATTTACAAGTCGATTAAGCGAGCCGGCTATGAAGTCAACGACCTGGTGTTGCAGCCGCTGGCGTCGGCGATGTGTGTCCTCAACAACGACGAAATGGAACTTGGTACCGTTCTCATCGACCTCGGTGGCGGTACGACCGATCTGGCTCTCTTTACCGATTCGTCAATCCGGCACACGTCGGTGATCGGTCTTGGCGGACGGAACATCACCAACGATCTGGCAATCGGTTTGCGCACGCCGGTAGACCACGCCGAGCAAATCAAGATCGACTTCGGCGCCGCTATGGTAAGTCTGGTGGAAGCGGAAGAGATGATCTCTGTGCCGACCGTTGGCGACAGACCCCCACGGGAGGTCTCCCGTAGCGTCGTGGCCAATATCATCGAGCCGCGTGTGGAAGAGATTTTCAAACTGGTCTTGATGGAATTGAAACGCACCAACTTCTACCAGTCGGTCGCCGGTGGTATTGTGCTGACTGGCGGTGGTTCGCTGCTGCGGGGCATCGATCTGCTGGCGGAGCAAATCTTCGACATGCCGGTGCGCGTCGGCATTCCCAAAGGCTTTACCGGTATGGCGACCATCGTCAGCAACCCGATTTACTCGACAGCTTTCGGATTGGTTCGCTATGGCATCGATCATCCGGAGAAGAGCAGACGGGATGCGGGCATCTTCAACCGCACTTTCAGCCGGTTGGAAAGAGTATTTAATTCGATGTTTAATTTCTAAGATAGAGAGAAAGGCTTTTACGATGAGCGATAACCCGATGAAATTGGAATTCGCATCCGATTATGCGAACTACGCCAAGATCAAAGTCGTAGGCGTCGGCGGCGCTGGCGGCAATGCCGTAAATCGCATGATTGCGCATGGTCTGACCGGCGTGGAGTTCATTTCGATCAACACCGACTCGCAGGCGCTCGATTTCTCCAAGGCCGATGTCAAGCTTCAGATCGGCGGCAATGTCACCCGCGGACTTGGCGCTGGCGCGCGTCCGGAAGTTGGCAAACAGGCGATGGAAGAAGACCGCGAGCGTGTCGCGTCATTATTGCAGGGCGCCGACCTCGTTTTTGTCACTGCCGGTATGGGTGGTGGCACCGGCACCGGTGGCGCGCCGATCGTCGCCGAAATCGCTCGCGAAATGGGAGCCCTGACCGTGGCCATCTGCACCAAACCGTTCGAGTTTGAAGGTCGTAAGCGAATGAATCGCGCACTGACTGGTATCGATGAACTCAAGACGCGTGTCGATACGTTGATCGTCATTCCCAATCAACGCTTGCTGTCGATTGTCGATCCCTCCACGAAATTGACGGATGCCTTCATAATGGCGGACGACGTTCTGTTCCGCGCGACCAGAGGTATCTCTGATCTGATCACGATACCCGGACTGATCAATTGCGACTTTGCCGATGTACGCACCGTGATGATGGAAATGGGGGATGCCATGATGGGTTCCGGCGTCGGTACGGGCGAAAACAAGGCCGCCAATGCCGCTCGTATGGCAATCAATTCGCCGCTGTTGGAGGACGTCATCATCTCAGGCGCGAAAGGGGTGCTGGTCAACGTCACCGGCTCACCCGATATGACGCTCTACGAAGTGAATGAAGCCACCACCGTGATCTATGACGCTGCCGGTTCGGACGCCAATATCATCTTTGGCGCGGTCATTGATCCGGCATTGGACGATGAAATCCGTGTGACCGTTATCGCCACCGGATTCGGCACGGCCAAGCGTCAGATGATCGAGAAGATGGAACAACCTGAGCCGGTCGACCTGTTCGAGAAACGGGGCGAAATGCCTTTTGTCTCTCGCATTGCCGGTCTCGATAAGCCGGTGACAGCCGAGCAACTGGTTATCGAAAATGCTGAGGCAATCAATTTCGAGGATCTCGAAGTGCCTGCGTTTTTGCGCAACCGTGCCCGATGATGTGAACAAATTCGCCTGGCGAGGAGCACTAAACAGAGAAATCCTGATCCCATGACTGCCATGAGACCAGTTGCACCCCCGGTTCCCCACGGGCCGGGGGTGTTCGTTTCACGGAAAGGCACTTTGAGGCGTTGGAGACGGCACTGTCCGGAAAACAAAATATCTGACAGACAACAACTTACGACCACAAAAGGGCTTACAACGCGTTAAAGCGTTACTTCAAAGTTTTTGTTGATAGCATACGTATTGGTCGATAGATTCGCGTCGTAACAAACGGAAGAACAGGAGAATTTGATGCCAAAAATCGCACAATGCCGTGCCCGCGAAATCCTCGACAGCCGGGGCAATCCCACCGTCGAGGTGGATGTACTGCTTGAAGACGGCTCGTTTGGACGAGCGGCCGTGCCTTCCGGCGCTTCCACGGGAAGCAATGAAGCGCTCGAACTGCGTGATGGCGACAAGAAGCGCTACGGCGGCAAAGGCGTACTCAAGGCCATTGAAAATGTGAACGACAAAATCGTACCGGCGCTCAAGGATGAAGGTATCGATGTCCTCAACCAGCGCGAGGTCGACGAATTCATGATCTCTCTGGATGGCACGCCGGGCAAGAAGATGCTTGGCGCCAATGCCATTCTGGCCGTCTCACTGGCGGTTGCCAAAGCGGCGGCTTCCTACTCCATGCTTCCGCTCTATCGTTATGTTGGTGGCACGAACGCTCGCATTATCCCTCTTCCGATGATGAACATTCTTAACGGCGGCAAGCATGCCGATAACAAAGTCGATCTGCAGGAATTTATGATTATGCCGGTTGGCGCCGAAACGTTCACCGATGCATTGCGCATGGGTGTGGAGGTTTTCCATAGCTTGAAGGGAGTACTTCACAGCAAGGGCTATAATACTTCCGTTGGCGACGAGGGCGGCTTTGCACCAGACTTGAAGTCCAATCGCGAAGCGCTGGAAGTTATCAGCGAAGCGGTGACCAAGGCCGGATATAAGCCGGGCACCGATGTCATGTTTGCCCTTGATCCGGCCGCCTCCGAACTCTACGACGCCAAGAAGAAGAAATACGTGTTGGCCGGCGAAGATCGCTCACTCTCGACCGACGAGATGGTCAAGTACTACGTCCAGTTGATCAAGGACTTCCCAATTATATCTATCGAAGACGGTCTCGCCGAAAGCGACTGGGAAGGCTTTGCCCACTTGACCAAAGAAGTCGGCCACAAGGTACAGATCGTCGGCGACGACTTGTTCGTGACCAATCCCGTATTTCTGGAACGCGGTATCAAAGAGAAAGCCGCCAATGCGATCTTGATCAAGCTAAATCAGATCGGTACACTAACCGAGACGCTGGACACTATCCAGATGGCAACCCGCGCCGGCTTTGCCTCGGTTGTGTCGCATCGCTCCGGCGAAACTGAAGACACGACGATCGCTGACATAGCGGTGGCCGTAAACGCCGGCCAGATCAAGACCGGCTCACTCTGCCGCACCGATCGCGTTTGCAAATACAACCGTCTGCTGAGGATCGAAGAGGAACTCGACAACATGGCGGAATTCCCCGGCAAGGCGGCATTCTTTAATATTAAGTAGGACATGCATTCCTGCGTGTCTGCCCTGTAGGAGCGACTTCAGTCGCGATTACTTGTGAAATGTCATCCCCGCGAAAGCGGGGATCCAGAATTGGTAAAATGCGCACAGAAACCGAGCAACCTTCATCTACCTACCGCGTCGTTATCTTGCGGTTCATCCTGCTGGCGTTCTTCTTGGCCATCGGCTTCAAGCTGACGGTGGGGGAATATGGCTTTCTGAATATGATAGAGTTGCGCAAACAGATCACCGAACTGAAAGCCGAGGAACTCAAACTCTGCGCACAGGTTGCTGATCTGGAACTCAAACGCGATCGTCTGCAAACCGACTCGCTCTACATCGAAAAAGTCGCCCGCAAAAACTTCCAGCTTAAGCGCCCCGGCGAAACCGTTATTGAGTTTTAGCCGGCAACGCGGCGATGGCTCTCAAAAAAACCGAACTGCTGGTTCTCAAGCGAACCCGAATTTTGGAGAGTTCTCTTTTTCTGATCTGCCTCTCGCGCGACTATGGCAAGTTGCCGTTGGTTGCCAAGTCGGCCGTCCGCCCCGGCTCATCGAGTGCTGAATCGCTGCAATACTTCGCGGTCGCCGATGTTGTCTTCTACCAGAGTGAAAAAGAAGCAGCCGATTACATCTCCAAAGCCGATCTCGTCGAGACCTTCGACAACATCGCCCAGAATGAGCAGAAGTTCGGCTATGCTTCCGCGGCGCTGGAATTCACCAATCTCTTCCTGCCGGAGCACGAAGTCAACAGCCAGGTCTATTTCAATCTGAAGAAATTCCTGCGCAGCTTGAACCAATCGGAGGAGAAGGATTTCCGCAGGGAGATTTTGCATTTCTGGTATCTCCTCTGTATATTTTGTGGCTATGCTCCGCAGTTGGGGCAATGCGTCGAGTGCGGCGGCAAACTCGCCGGTGATCGACTTATGCTTGACCCCCAGCGCGGTGGACTGGTTTGCGCCAAGTGCATTGGCGACCGGCTGTTGATCGGTCTCGATCGTGGCACGGTCAAAGTGCTGGAACGATTGGCCGGAACCGATATTAGTGACAACCGCAAGGTGTCGCTCACCAGGGCGCAGCAGGAGCAAATTCGGCAGATGCTGACGGCGCTGACCGAGTACCATATCGGGAAACGAGTCGATTTGAAGTCGTTCGATTTCTTGCGGAAGTTGGATATTATGAATCAGGATGGAGGAATCCGTGGCGAAGACAGTTGATAGAATGGATCAGATCGTTTCCTTGTGCAAACGGCGTGGCTTTGTGTTTCAGTCGTCCGAAATCTACGGCGGTCTTGGCAGTTGCTGGGACTACGGCCCGTACGGTGTCGAACTCAAGCGCAATCTGAAGGACTTCTGGTGGAAAGCCATGACCCAAAAACGGGATGATGTCGAAGGCCTCGATGCCGCCATCCTCATGCACCCCAAAGTCTGGGAAACCTCCGGCCATGTCGCCAATTTCACCGATCCAATGGTCGACTGCAAAAAATGCAAAGCCCGTTTCCGCGCCGATCAACTTGAAACCGCCCGCTGTCCGGAAAAGCCATCCAAATCACCACTCGAATGCGGCGGCGAACTGACCGAACCACGCATGTTCAACCTGATGTTTAAGACCTTTATGGGTCCGGTGGAAGACTCCTCAGCGGTGGTCTATATGCGCCCCGAAACCGCGCAGGGGATCTATGTCAACTTCCAGAATGTCATGGGGCCATCCCGCCAGAAAGTGCCGTTCGGTATCGCGCAGATCGGCAAAGCGTTCCGCAACGAAATCACCCCCGGCAATTTCATCTTCCGCACCCGTGAATTTGAACAGATGGAGATGCAGTTCTTCATCAAGCCGTCGGATGATGACCAGTGGTTCGACTACTGGAAGGCCGAACGCATGCAGTTCTACTATGATCTTGGCATCAACAAAGACAAACTCCGTTACCACGAGCACGGCAAGGACGAACTCGCGCACTATGCCAAGAAAGCGTATGATATCGAATACGAATTCCCGTTTGGCTGGAAGGAGCTGGAAGGAATCCACAACCGCACCGATTTCGACCTGAGCCGTCATGCCGAAGCTACCGGCAAGGATTTGAGCTATTTCGACGAAAAGACCCGCGAGAAATTCATCCCCTACATCATCGAAACCTCAGCCGGTTGCGACCGCACGCTGCTGATGTTGTTGGCCGATGCCTACACCGAGGAAGAGGTCAAAGGCGAAACGCGCGTGGTGCTGAAGTTCTCCCCCAAAATCGCCCCGGTCAAAGTCGCGGTCTTCCCGCTGGTCAACAAAGACGGTATGCCGGAACTCGGGATGAAAGTCTTCCACGAACTCAAAGAACACTTCAAGGCGTTCTATGATACGTCAGGAGCGGTCGGCAGACGATACCGTCGCATGGACGAAATCGGCACCCCATATTGCGTGACCATAGACGGCCAAACTTCGCAAGATGAAACCGTCACCATCCGCGACCGCGACACGATGGAACAAACCCGTGTGAAGATCGCCGACTTAGTGCCGACGATCAAAGCCAGGATCGAGGCGTAAGTCCCGTAGGGGCAGGCTGCGTAATTGTATGGCGCGAATAATGCTATTCGCGATGTCAAAGAACAAGCGGGCCTCGACTTGCGTTTTCCTATAACGGATGAACAGTCTGTGCGGTCTCGCTGTGTCGTTCGAAGATTGTCCAGGGTCGCCGTTTTCGCGGGAATGGCCGGCGCCGCTGACACGCACTCCTGAGTATCACCCAAGGCACGGACAGGACAAGAGATTCTCCTGACACAGTCTGATCGACTCATCCGAAACTCATAAGAAGAGTCGGAAACGCGAACGGGTTGCGGGGAAAAGGGGACGCTCCTCCATTGAGACATCGACATCGCAAACGTCCGCTATTGTAGCGATGTCGATCGGACTCGCGGTTGTCACAATACGCTCTATTACTGGGTTCCAGTTGACGGTGTAAACTGTTCTTACGAAGCTTTCGTCAGGACA
>CAIYYT010000040.1 GCA_903930455.1 uncultured bacterium
ACGCGGTCCCAAACCCAAAGGGTGTATCTTCTGTCTGATGCTGGCGGAGAAAAAAGACCGCGCCAATCTGATTCTCCATCGCGCCGAACACAGTTTCATCGTCTTCAATCGCTACCCGTACACTTCCGGACACCTGATGATTGTGCCGAACCGCCATATCGGCAATCTCGAAAAACTGCCGGAGGCCACGTTGAACGAAATGATGGCTTTGTCCAAGCTGGCCGTGAAAGCACTACGTACCGAGTTTACGCCACGCGGGTTTAACATCGGGATGAATCTTGGACGATCCGCCGGCGCCGGAGTAGCCGGACATCTGCACCTTCACATCGTGCCTCGCTGGGCCGGCGATAGCAACTTCATGGCAACGACTGGCGATGTACGCGTGATCTCCTTCTCGCTGGAGGACGTTTATCAGACACTTCACAAGTATTTTCGCAGACCGTGACCGCCAAAAGAATCCCCACAAAGCAGGAACTGCTGCAGCTCCAGAAACTGTATCGCACCGACAAAAGGATCGGGCAAGCACTGGGCAACGTATCGGAGCAGTTGGTCGCCTACTGGCGTCGAAAAAAGGGTGTTGGCAAATCGATTTTCCCCAAGTACTCACAGCGCGAGATCAGCGAACTGTGGGAGCGTTTTGGAGACGATCTCCGGGCCGGTCAGGAATTAGGAATAACGAAGCAAGCCTTTTATCGCTGGCGCAAGAAATACAAGATCTTCGGCCAGCCGGCGATTCTGCGCCTGGAACAACTTGAACTAAAATTCTTTGACGAGCAACGCCTTAATCGTAGCGGCGAGAAGGTCTGGCCGGCGCAGACATTCCTGCAGAAAGTAGTTTCCTACCACAGATCGGGCGAGTATCCCGTCATCGGCCAGCAAGCCACAGTGCCCATCGATCTGATGGTATCGGTAAGCGATCAAGGCATCGCTGTGATGTCGCCAAAGATGGTGAGTGTTACTAAGTCGGACAAGAATCTGTTTGAGTTATATGAATCATTTACGGACATGTTTGACGCTGGTCATTTTCGCGCAAATATGGTGATTGTAGGCAATCGACCCGAAGTCGCCGTATTGGCCGCGACGTCGTCTTACGTCAGAGTCATGACGGTACAGACCAGTCTCTTCGAGCATCCGTCCAAGGCCGTCGATATTGAGGTTGCACCTTCGCTCAAGGTAGTGCTGTCCAGCGCGACACCGGTTCGGCACAACACATTTGACACGGCCTGCCGTATCGGCGAAGCGATTGTAGGGCTCTCCGAAAAATCATTTATCATAGAGATATCCGGCCCAGGTGTCGAGGGATTGCCACTGGAAGATCGTATGTCGCTGCTCGGATATCTGTCGTTTCTTTCAGGTCGGAATGCGGTGATTGAACCGGATCAGACATTTCTCAACTACCTGAACCACTATGGCGGGACTGAAGCGCCCGTGCCGTACTCCGACAAAAATGCACCGTTACTCGATACGATTCCGGTGACGCTGGCAAAACTGCGTTCACCGATATACTCATTGCGCACAAAGAAGCTCGTTTCCGATTCGCAAGAGGTGAACGCCAAACAACTGCGTCGTTTGCGTGTTGGCCCCCTGCTGGGGGGCAGCGTCGATGATTTTCGGCAATTGGCGCAGTCACTCCGCGGCGACAAGATCAAGAAGAACCTGCAGCTCTATTTCATTCCGTCAAGTCAGGCCATATTTGCTGAAGCCTTGCGAAGGCGCTACGTTCACGCCATTGTTGAAGCCGGCGGTCGCGTCGGCAACGTCAGTAGCGCTCCGCACCTGCCGACTCTGCAGCCTAATGAATTCGAATTGACAAC
>CAIYYT010000041.1 GCA_903930455.1 uncultured bacterium
CCACCGCGACAAATTCTTTCCTCCTCTACAAAAGAGCAGAGCTCGTCAAACTCTTTACTGGTTTCGCCGGGAAACCCGACGATGAAAGTGGTACGCAGTACCGTGGTGGGAAGTTTCACTCTGATACTATTTAGCAGTTTCTCGATTCGGGTGCGACCATAATGCCGGTTCATCTCCTTGAGCAGTCTTGAGTTAACGTGCTGGAAAGGAATTTCGAGATACTGACAAAATTTCTTTGAGACGGCGAAGAAGTCCAGAATTTCGTCAGTCAGATGCGCCGGGTGCAAATAGAACGGCCTGACCCAGAACTCGCTTGGCTTCTTTTCAATCATCTCAAGCAATGACAACGGGTGTTTGCCGATGTCAAATCCGTACCGAGCAACGTCCTGAGCGATCAGATTCAGCTCAAGTACACCGTGCTCAAGCAAGCGATCAACGTCGGCGGAAATTGCGGCCAGAGACCGCGAGCGGTATTTGCCCCGAATCATCGGAATCGCGCAATAGCTGCAGCGATTGTCACAGCCGTCGGCGATTTTGAGGTAAGCATAGGGTCGATCCCGCAACACCTGTAGAGAGTGAGATTCTTTGTAACTGCTTGGGGGACGTGTGATATAAGCGGAGTCGGTTTCCAGCAAGAGATCAATCTTGTCGTGCTGATCGATACCCAGCATACCGTCAATCTCGGGAATCTGCCGCAGCAATTCGTTAGGGTATCGCTGCGCCAGACAACCGGTGATCAACAACCGGTGTTTGCGGCCATTGTTATTCTTAAGACTCGCGAGTTTCAGGATCTCCTCAATCGATTCCTCTTTCGCCGACTGGATGAACCCGCAAGTATTGACAACCAAGTAGTCCGCCTGCTTGGGGTCGTTGACGATCCTCAAACCACGACGCAGCAAATAGCCGAGGATGATATCCCCGTCAACCTCGTTCTTGGGACAGCCAAGTCCCTTGAAGTAGACCGTCTTCTTCGCGCTCAGGGCAACCTCACCTCTTCAACACCCCGAGGGGTCTTGAAACGAAACTGATCCGGCGTGGTTTTGATTCCCATTTTCCAGTCGGAGAAATCGAGTGTGATCTTGTTATCATTGAGATCGCGATACACTACCCGGCGAATCTGAAAGGTACTGCCGTTGATGTAGACTTTCATCGACCGCACATACTGATCCTGTGACTTGGATCGTAAGGACAGCCGGCGAACTTTGACTTTGTCGATCACGTCAGTGGAGTCGTAATCCAGGTTGTAGTTCTGCTTAAAACTGAACAGGTAATCGGCGGGCGTGATTGTCTCTTTGGATTTGGATATGGCCTCCACAGTAACCTGCCGATTCTCAGCGGAGTATGACCAGAGCGTGTCGCCATCAGATACGATAACTTGCTCATGGGTGTCGATGCGAAACTGCCGGGGATAACTCATAATAAGTGTCCCTTCGACCTTCTCGTCATCGAAGAAATCCCCCGTCGAAACTGTCTGCGTGAACTTCGCGGAAAACGGCCCGCTCTTGGAATAAAGCGCTTCCGATTTGTCAACAATATCGGTGGTGTTTCCGGCAAATGCTGCCGCGCATAAGACGAGAATCAATATCACAACACGATAATTCATAGCGAGTTACACCGGACCCTCAAAGTGAAGGTTTGTTCTTTTGCAGTTTTTCCAAATACGATTTGTCGACGAGAACTTCGCGGGCTTTGCTGCCATCGTAGGGTCCAACGACACCGGTCGCCTCAAGCTGATCCATCAACCGCGCCGCTCGCTGATAACCTATGCCAAGTCGTCGCTGCAGGAGGGATACGGAGCCTTGCTTGTGCCGGATTACGAGTTCAGTTGCTTCAGGAAGTAGGACGTCATGCGTGTTGCGCTCGACAATCATGCGCTCGCTCTCTTCGGAAAGGTTCTGGATCGGAGCTGCTGCTGCCGCGTTGTCTTTGAGATACGCCACCACACGTTCGGTCTCTTCTGAAGATATCCACGCACCATGGATGCGGATTGGTTCCGGTTCGCCAGCCATGAGCAGCAGCATATCTCCGTTGCCCAAAAGCTTTTCCGCGCCGTTGCCGTCAAGAATCGTGCGGCTATCGACTTTGGATGCGACCTGAAATGCTATGCGAGATGAGAAGTTTGCTTTGATCAGACCCGTAATTACGTCCACTGATGGGCGCTGGGTCGCGAGTATCAGATGAATCCCGACTGCGCGCGCCATTTGCGCCAACCGCGTAATCAACAATTCGATCTTCGCAGACGAGCTGGACATCATCATGTCCGCCAGTTCATCGACAATGATCAGCAAATAGGGCAGCTTATCCTCGGATGGCACTTTGGCATTGTAGTCATCTAACGATCGCACCGACTGCGTGGCGAGTCGGCGATAGCGCTCTTCCATTTCATTGACCGCGCCTGCCAGGACCGATTCGGCCATCTTAGCCTTGGTTACAACCGGTCGCGCCAGATACGGAATATCACTGTACACCGACAGTTCCAGAATCTTCGGATCAATGAAGATGAAGCGCAAATCTTTGGGAGAGTGACGGAAGATCAGACTCGTTATCAGAACATTCAGACAGACTGATTTCCCTGAGCCGGTTGAGCCGGCGATCAACAAGTGCGGCATGCGCGCCAAGTCCACGACAAATGGCTTGCCTGCGGTATTCTTGCCCAGAGCCAGTGGCAGTTTATAGCGACTGCGCTGGTAGGCTTCGGAAGTGAGGATTTCCTTGATGAAGACTTTCTGCGGTTTGCGATTCGGTATCTCCACGCCTACCGCCGATTTGCCGGGTACGGGTGCAATGATCCTGATGCGTGACGCCTTTAGTGCCAGCGCGAGGTCGTCGGCGAGATTAACAATCTGATTAATCTTCACTCCCGGAGCCGGTTTGAACTCAAAGCGGGTAATGACCGGGCCCGGGTATTTTTCAATACTATTGGCGATGATTTCGATGCCGAATGTGTTGAGCGTGTCGCGAAGTGCCTTGGCAATCTCATCCAGTTCGGAGTCGCTGGCACCCGTGTCTTCGTGCACAGGTTCGTGCAACAGCGCCAAAGGCGGCTGCCCAAACGGTTCTCTGGAACGACGGACGGGCTTAACATCCTTCAACTCGAGTTTGCGCGGCCCCTCAATGGTCTCGTCCAAATCGAGCGGAAGCTGTTCGATCTTCGTCACATGTTCGGGCTCGATGACCGCCTCCACTGCCGTCGGCATTCTCGATTCAGAGTCAACAGCTTCGCTCTCCTCTGCTTCACTGTCACTCTTGCCAAAGATCGCACTGAGGCTTTCTCGCCATGCTCTGTATTGGCTTTGCGTGTGGGCCGCCGCGCCAACCGATGACCGCCGGAAAAAGGCGATGATACGATCAATAGTTGCTCGAGCCTGTTTGGGCCGGTAAGGCACGATTGTGAAAAAGACGAGGATCAACGCCGCACCCAACAAGGCAAACCCACCGGTGACCGCCAGCAGCGTGCGGACTAGCCCCGCGACAGTAAGTCCGGCTTTGCCGGACAGGCTTTCGACGAGAGTAGAATTGATGCGTGGATCGTCAAGTTGGAAAAGAAAAATCAAAGTTCCGAGCAGAAAGACAAAAGCATAAACCCGCAACAAGGCGTTGCGAAGATGCGAGTTCTCGTACTTAAACAACAGCTTCCACCCGACTACAACTATCACTAGCACGAGAACATAGGCACTCCATCCGATACTCCAAAGCAGAAGATGGGATATGACAGCTCCTACTATTCCGGCCGAGTTCTCGGCTCTCAAGTGCAGTATCTCATTGAATGACAGCGCCTTAACCTGTCCGTCCGACAACTGTGGCGCAGCCAGGCTATCTGTGCCACCCAAGGATGATATGGTCGGCTCCTCGTAGAAAAGCGCCACGTCCCGACGGTCATAAGTCGCCAACGATATGAGAACGATCACTGCCAGAACAATGAGAAGAAACCCGGTGAGCTCTTGGCGATGCCCGGCCTTGAGAAGCGGTGTTACACCCATAGGAGGAATGTACCGTTGTTGAAGCAACACGTCAACAACAAATCGGCCGCTGTAGGAGCTATCGGGAGGCAATTGAGGTACATATTCGATCGCATATTTGTTTACGCAACTTCTCGGGGACAGGCAGGCTCTTGAGCGGCTATAAGGTCTATAGCTGCAATGGGTTGCTTAGACTAGCAGTCGGCAGTTTACCAGTATGAAGAAAATGCCCCGCTATTCCGAGGGTATCATGCGAAACAAGGCGTCACGGACGCTGGACTCGGATTTCTCAAGTTTCACGTCCGGCATCAGCTTAACATTCAGCCGAAAATAGTAGCCTTCGAGAGATCCCGTAGGGTTCCAAGTGAAGCTCCCTTCCCAACAGTGAAGGTCGCGGTGGATTTCGATGGATTCGTCTGTGCTTTCCTTGCCTCGAATATTGTAGTTCTGGCGATAGGAAATTGACCAGTTCTTTGAGATAGAAAAGGCAACATTGAAACTAATCCAGTGAGAGATCGAAGATGAGACACCACGCGTTTCGGAATAGTGCTGCGAGATACTGAACCTGACGATTCTGGCGTCGCCGGATGGCGCTTCCGCTGCGCCCGGTGGGGCGGTGGTGCTCGGTCCCCCCGGTACATTCGGCACCCCAGATGCATTCGGCGTACCGGGTGCAATACCATCGGCTTTCTCAGAGCCAGGCAAGCCAACGGGAATCTTGAAGCTGCCACTGTAGCCGGACGAAATACTGATCGTCTTGAGCGTTGGATTCCACCAACGCAATTTGCCGTCGGAGGCGTACAGATCGTGCACAAAACTCATTTCGAGTGTCAGATTTTTGATATTCGGCGAACTCAGACTCGAGCTGAGATTCGACCAACGGCGCTCAGTTCGCACGAAGTCGTAACTGGCGGAAAAGTTGTATTTGAGTAAGTCGGCCTTTTTCTCTTTGCCGCCTCGCAGGTATTTCATTTGAAGCTGATTGCCAACACTGAGACCCACATTCTTGCTTTCGTATCCTGAACCTCCCACACCCGTGAACGAAGAGTACTGCTGGTTTCGCGTGATCTTGGGTTGATAACCAAGACTAACCGAGGGGGACAGAATATGCCGCAGTCCGACTACAGAGAGGATGTTGGGAGCTACCGTGCCAAAAAGCTGTGTCGACAAGGACACGGACGATGTCCAGGTCTGGCGTCCTTTTACCGCGTTCGTTTGTAGATGAGCGCTGTCGGCCTGATCGGAGTGAGGCAGGTAGTACCAGTTGTCATAGGCCGAGACTGACGGGGAAACCGTGATGGCATTGAAGAACTTCACCGGTGCCCGCAGATCAAACTGCTGGTTTAGCACCGCGTACTTCCTTTTCGTGGCAACCGTGTCAGTCACCGACTTGTTCGCATAGTTAAGGAAACCGGAGTTGTATGTGTAGTAAATGTCGTGGTACCAGCGTTTGTCGGTACTCTTCTTCGGTTGATGGAACATCGGTTTCTGCGACAAAGAGAATCGAACAGTCGGCAGTTTTTCAGTGTGGGCATCGCGGTCCAAGTCTTTCGTCTGTTCCACGGCGGCATACAAGGATGCGCCTTCGAATCGCTTCGAGATATTGACCTGTGAACGCATATTTCGATTGAGACGCTCATCCAAATTGGACGAGTAGTCCGTGAAGTAGCTCTTGTCGGAAACAACTTGCCCGCTCCCGGAAAGTGAAAGAGTTGGGTCAAGTGTTTGGCTGTGAGAAAAGCTAAACTGATAGCGTTGGTGGTTAGTCCTCTTTACTCCGACGAATTGCGTCTCCCGCGCAAACGATCCACTGATTTCCCCTGAAAGAGCATAACGCACTGCATAGCGAGCACTGGTGTTGAAGGTTAATCCCGTGGACTCCATAACATCTACCGATCCCTTGACGTCCCAGTAGTCGGAGATAGCCCAGTAATAGCCGAGGTTTTTGACGAAGCGCTGACCGCGCGTGAAATTGCCAAACTGAAAGGGCAAGAAACCGGAATGACGCCCCTTCTTTGTCGAGAAAACGAAATACGGCAAGGCAAAGACCGGCATCGATTCGATATATAGCACGACCGGTCGCGCGAAGACTTTGTCCTCGGTTATCAGCTTCATGTTTTTTGAAGCAAAATGAAAATGCGGTTCGGGATTGTCGCAAGTTGTGTAGCTCCCGTTGCGAACGAGAAATTCGTTTTCAACTTCCTTACGCAGCAGGCCGCCGGAATAGTAGGCCTGATCGAGCTTGGTGCGACTCTCCCTGATCTTCCCCCGCTTGTCATCGAGATTATAGACCAGTTGCTCACCGGTCATTTCCTCCAGGTTGTCTTTCAACACCAGAGGAACGTACTTGGCCTGTGTGCTATCGTAATGGCCGACCGCGTATACATTGCGTGAATTGAGATCGTACTGAATCTCGTCGGCGTCGAGCGCCATGGTCGTCTGCTTGACCTTGGCTGTCTCCCGCATAATGATCAGCTTCTCGGCGATCTTGTAGTGGATCCGATTGGCGCTATACATCACTGTGTCGACGCGACTGACGTTGCCGAGTGAGTCTTTCCTTCCAGGCGACCAGTAGGTGCCCTCCGCCGAAGTGACCACGAATACTTCGCTCAATCCGGCATCACCAAACTTGAGAATGGTCGAGTCACCCGAGGCGACGTTACTCCCGCTGGCGGCAGTGTCCTCCTTTGCCGGCAGATAGTACGTATAGCTGTTCCCCTGCGCTTTAATCAGATCGAGCACGTCGTTGACGAAGAAGAAGTTGATTTTGTTTGCCGTCAGGCGACTCTGGTTGAACACGACGGTATCAGCGGCGGCACGCTGTCGGAAGATGGCCTCGCCTTTGCCAACAACTTCGATTCTCTCCAGCATCTTGTCCTTGGAAAAAACAGTCATCTCATCGCCTGACAACTCATTCTGTCTCTGCGAGGAGTGGACGTCGCCAGTCATGCAGATTTCCTCGCGATCCAAATAGATTACGGCTTGCCGGGAATGCGCAAAAAGCGTCCCCTGCGAGATTGTCGCGGAATCGATCGCCTCGACAAGATCATCACGCGAGTGATACTTGATGGTGTCGGCAGTAACTAGTGTAACCGCCCGTGGCAGATCGAAATCCACGAGCAACTTGGGGTACCGACTTATCACCAGGCCTTCTGTCTTGCCATCATATACTGCTTCACCACCGGTGGCCTTGACATGACGTGGCCGATCCTCGATTGCAACCTGCCCCCAGGCAAACATCGAATCACTTTTCTGATCATACCACAGAGAGTCGGCACCAAGAACGCGCTGTGGTTCGTTGATTCGTACGCTGCCGAGCAATCGAACAAGATTGCCGGGCTCATACCGAGCCACATAATCGGCGAACAGGTCTGCCGAGTCCCTGACGAAATGGACTTTTCCAAAGAACTCGTAGATCATGCCGTTTGCGGTCTGCGTGGCCGTCGAAGAATCCGCGCGTTCAAGCCTGATTTGGGCGCCCCGCAACAAGGATATATGTTCCAGGATGACCAGACAGACTGTGAGAAGAAACCGAGCGGATAACTTCATGGCGATTGAAGATAACGTGCCCGGTGATGGAATCAACTACAAATTGGGTTTGGTGATAACTGATACAAATCCGCAATGCACCGATAATGCCATCTGCTGTATGGCGGCGCAGCTTGTTCCGCCTTAGCCGAGAGCTGCGGGCTATACTGCGGCGAGAGCCTGCAGAACGTCAGCGATGAGATCGCTTGCCGACTCGATGCCGATTGAGAGACGCACCATGCCTTCGTTGACCCGTGAAAGCTTAAGCTCTTCCGAAGACATGTTGACGTGTGAAGTCAGCACCGGTATCGATGCCAACGATTCGACACCACCAAGGCTCGGGGCATTGACTATCACCCTCAGCGCATCTACGAAGCGCTTGGCGGAGGGAAGACCGCCCTTCAAAGTTAGACAAATCATGCCGCCGAATCCTGTCATCTGGCTCTGGGCGAGGGCGTGCCAGGGCGAGTTCGACAAACCCGGGTAGAACAACTCGGAAACCTTATCTGACTTTTGCAGGGCCTGGGCGACCTTTAAGGCGTTAGCGCAATGCCTATCCATTCTGACTGCCAGCGTCTTGAGTCCCCGGCCAACTCGGGATGCTCCCTCAGGATCGATTACCCCCCCCAGTGTGCGGCGATACTCTTCCACCTTCTTGATCATGTTCAGATTGCCGCTGACGACGCCGCCAATCAGGTCCGAATGCCCGCCAATGTACTTGGTGCAACTGTGGATGACCAGATCAATGCCGATCACGTAAGGCTTAATCAGAATTGGTGTGGCGAAAGTGGCATCGATGGCAGAGACAATGCCGCGTGCCTTTGCCGCCGCAGCGAAAGCTTTGACGTCGAGCACTTCGACATGCGGATTTGCGGGAGACTCCAAATAGAGCAATTTGGTTCGGCCATCGAAAAGTGGTTCAACGTCATCAATGACATTGCTGGGCGCGAATGCCACTTCGATACCATAACGAGGCAGAATATCGCGAAAAAACTTGCGCGTGCCGCCGTAAAGCGACGGCGTGGTGACGATCTTGTCGCCGCTATGGACAACGGCAAAAACACTCGACGTGATTGCCGCCATGCCGGAGGCGAATAGCAGTGACGCCTCCGCGCGTTCCAAGTCGGCTACTGTCTGTTCCACGGCAACAATAGTGGGATTGCCGTAGCGAGTGTACAAGTAGTGTCCGGAGGGATCGCGATTGTATGCTTCAACGGCGTCGCTGGATTCAAAGGCGAAAGTACTCGTCGTGAAGATGGGCACAGTCACGGCGCCATCGTACTTGTGGCCGTTTGTACTCGATTGAACCGTTTTGGTGTCGTCGTGCTTATCCATTTCGTTGCACCCGATTGCGCAGAACGCCAACGCCTTCCACTTCTACTTCGACGATGTCCCCTTTCTTCATCGGTCCAACACCCTCCGGCGTGCCAGTTGCGATTAGGTCGCCGGGAAGGAGTGTCATGATGTCGTTGATATAGCTGATCAGTTCCGCAATTGAAAAGATCATGTACCGGCTGTTGGATGTTTGCCGAGTCTCGCCATTGAGCCTCGAAGTGACATTTAGATTCTTGCAGTCCAATCCCGTGACCAAATACGGCCCGACAGGACAGAAGGTATCGAAACCCTTACCGCGCGTCCACTGTAAGTCTTTCTTCTGCAAGTCTCGCGCTGTGACGTCATTAACGCATGTGACGCCGAAGATATTCTTGGCAACCTCTTCAGGCGACAAATCTTTGCAGCAAGCGCCAATCACAACGCCGATTTCCCCTTCGTAATCAACACGTTGGCTTTGCGGAGGAGCGACAATCGTCTCTTCCGTTCCAATCAATGCCGTAAGTGGTTTCATGAAGAGAACCGGTTCCTGTGGAACAACATTTGATGATTGGCTTTCTTTCACGTGATCCGCATAGTTCAGACCCACGCAGACGATCTTTGACGGCGTGACCGGCGGCAACAGCTTTGTGCCGATCAAGGTAACTTTGTGGTCGGTTATGCTAAACTGACCGAAAAGATTCCCCTCTAGGATCTGAATCGTCTCGTCACTTATCAGACCCCAGACCGCTTTGCCCTCGTGCATGAGGCGACAGTACTTTCTAGTCGACATCGAGCAACCCTTTCACATGTTCCGCCGCCGATCGCGCGAGCGCATCGTAATCGTATCCACCCTCCAACACTGAGACGATTTTCCCCTCACAGTAACGATCAGCGACATCACAGATAATGTTGGTTATTGTGCGATAATCCTCATCTTCAAATCGCAGGGACGCCAACGGGTCGTCCTTGTGTGCATCAAACCCGGCAGAAATCAGAACAAGAGTCGGCCGGAACATCTCCATCGCGGCGAGAAACTCCGGCTCGAAGAGCGCCAGCGCGGTCTTGCCATCCGTGCCGGGACTGAGCGGCAAATTGAGTGTGTATCCTTCGCCCACGCCACTGCCGGTTTCATACGAAGCTCCGGTGCCGGGATAGAAAGGATACTGATGGAGGCTGGCGAAGTGCACGGTATTGTCTTGATAGAACGACCATTGCGTGCCATTGCCGTGATGCACGTCGAAATCAACGATCGCTACGCGCTCGATCTCGAATCGTTTCCGCGCCACGCGCGCCGCGCCGGCGATGTTGTTGAACAGGCAGAACCCCATAGCGTGATCAAACATCGCATGATGCCCGGGGGGGCGCAACGAACAAAAGGCTCTCTCCCACTCGCCTGACAGCACTTTCTCAAGCGCCAGAATACTACCACCATAAGACAACAGGGCGGCGCGCCATGAATGCTCGTTGATATAGGTGTCGCCATCGAGCATCTGGATGCCCTCCGGTCTAGATTGTGCAAGCTGCTCGATATATCCGGATTCATGATTTTGCGCGAGTTCGTCCTTTGAAGCCTCACGCGCCCTAACTGCAATCAACTGCTGCGTCAATCCGATTGTCTCAAAGTGATGTTCAATGGCATCTGTGCGTTGGGCGTTCTCGGCGTGTGAAGGCCAGTTGTGAAGGGAGCAATCGGGATGAGTAACGAATCCAACTTTGCGTCTCAAGTGCGACCTCGATTGAAGTGGTTCATCTCAATTCATACGAGTTCAGCCGTGCACCTGTTGCACTTTCCATTTGCCCCGTCGGAACCAGAATAGCAGGACGGTACCTTTCACTATCGAAGTCAAAGTGATTGACCACCAGACGCCATCCACGCCGGCGTCGAGAGTATAGCAAAAGAGCATTGCTACCGGCAAGCGTGCAAATGAACCGAGAATGGAGACAATCATCGGCGGCAGGGTATTGCCTGCTCCGGAGAAGGCGCCCTCCATGACGATTTCGACCGCCATGAATGATTGCGACAATGCCAGGATGATGAGATAGTCAGCTGTGATCGCCTTGACTTTCATATCGCTGATGAAGACGGATGCAATCAGTGTCGGAAATAGCAGGAATCCCAAGGAAATAATTAGGGTAATGCCGCACGTGATCCAGACGGCATACCATGTTGATTGGGCGGCTCGTTCCGGCTGCTTTGCACCGAGGTTCTGCCCTACCAGAGTTGCCACCGCAATAGAGAAGCCGGAACAAACGAGATATGAAAGTGACTCGCAGCGGTTGCCAATCCCAAGCGCGGCCACTGCCTCGGTACCGAAGCTGGCGGTGATACGATTCATGAACAGATAGACGACGGAAAAGACAATTCCTGCGGTAGCAAGCGGCAGGCCAATCCTCACAATCTGTCCGATCATTCGGAAATCGGGTCCACCGGAGCCTTTCCAACCAAATTTGAATGTCAGCTTGCCACGATTGAGCATGATGCCGTAGAGAATTATTCCGACAGTCATCGACGCTACTGCCCCTGCAGCAGCGCCGGCTACCCCCATTTCCGGAAATGGACCGATGCCGAAAATCAGCAGCGGATCGAGGATGATGTTCAGTATCGTCGAAGTCAGACTGATAATCAGCGGCGTCTTGGTGTCACCGGTGGCACGGAAAATGGCGCTGAACAACTCGTTTAGGATCAGCACCGACGAAAAGGCGAAGTAGATTTGCAGATACGATTTGCCCAGTCTGGCAACATCGGGTGCAGTATGCATGACCTTGAACATAAAATCCGCGGTGAAAACACCAACGATGGTCATGACAAATGCTCCGGCAATCGCCACAAACACGGCCTGTCTGGCCGTGTGCGCGACCTTGTCAATCTCGCGCGCGCCGTAGAAGCGAGAGATAACGGCCACGGTGCCGGTGCTGACGATGTCGGTCGCGCTGAAGAGCAGCCAGATGACAAACATCGAACTGATGACGGCGGCCATTTCGGGTGCGCCCAGCCGACCAACCCA
>CAIYYT010000042.1 GCA_903930455.1 uncultured bacterium
GGACACCGCATCATCGACATGCTCGGTCTGACCGATGCCAGTATCGCGCGAAATCCCGAGACCATTCCCGGCATGACGTCCAGTTGGAAAGAGCGTCGTTTTAACAGCCGCTACCTGCTGGAACAGCAGCCCGATTTTATTCTGTTCTCGACAGGCTACAAACCGTCAGCGCCGGCGGAAAGGGCGTTGATGCTGCATTCCGAGTTTCGTCACAGCTATCGAACAACCGGCTTCTTGCGCGATCAGGCTTACAAGATCGTCTGGCAGAGGTGGCGAGATATCGATATGTCGAGGGACAGAGCGCTTCCTGATATGGAATTCATCAACAAATTGGCTGAGGGCTATAATCTGCAGGCTCGCTCCGCCATGCAGCCAGCCCTGGATGCCTTCAACGACGCCTACCGGCGTCTGGGTGAGAATTTTCCGGCGCTATACTTCGCCATGGGACACTGTCTGATCGGACTCAACCAGAACGACAGTGCGGCTGCTTGCTTTCGTAAAGCAATCGCCGCCGATTCGCTCTGCTGGGAAGCGTACTGGAAACTGGCGATACTCGCAGAACAGCAGAAAGACACCGCTGCTTTTAATCGGTATCAGATCTTCTTGATACAGCACACCCCTTGGATCTTTGATGGGAGCTACATTCCGCCGGGCGGGACACCGGCAGCGTTACCGTCGCTCTCGGACTAACCCATCTCGTTTTCCGTCCCACACATTACTCCGTTGCGTCGCCTTTCTCTTGTCTGCTGTGGAAAGCCGCTTGTTGGCAGCGCTGACCACTGTTAGCAGGTCACCAAGCACATCAGCCAGAACGACGAAAAAATTAATTGACACCCGCGAAAATGACGATATATTTCCTCGGCTGATGGTAGCAACGCGGGAATAGCTCAGTTGGTAGAGCTCCACCTTGCCAAGGTGGTTGTCGCGGGTTCGAGTCCCGTTTCCCGCTTTTCTAATTCGGGAGCGTTTTTTGCGCTTCGCCGGTATACCAAAGCCGGATACCATCCTCAATCGGCTCTCTTAGGGCGCCATAGCCAAGTGGTAAGGCAGAGGTCTGCAAAACCTCTATACCCCGGTTCAAATCCGGGTGGCGCCTCTTTTTCGTGACGTTCCTTTAATCAATCAGTAAGGATTAATTCGCCAAGACACGGCGGTTTGAGTATTGCTGATTCGGATAGTGGGGCAACGGATCAGGCTTCTGCCAGTTTCTTCATAGCGATCGCTTCCGTCAGCCAAAGTAGCTCTGCAGTGAACGCAGCCGCTGCCTTCTCAAGTAATGGGTCTTTGGGATTGTCATTTTCGTCGAATGCATCCTGTACACGTGATACCGGCAGTTTGATCGAAATAGGATAAGCGCCCATGGCGAGGAATACCAACCGCAGTTGCGCCAACGCATTGATACCGCCGAAACCGCCTCCCGAAACGGTCACAATGCCGACAGGTTTGCGTTTGTATTCCGGCAGAAAATAGTCGAGGGCGTTTTTGAGGACGCCGGGATAGCCATTGTTATACTCGGGCGAGACCACGACTATCGCATCCGCGCGCGCCAGTTTCGCACCCATCTCAACAACGACCGGTGGGGGATCGTCGCGGAATCGCAGTCGTTCCTCCATGATGGGAAGGTTGTATTCCGCCAGATCAAGCAACTCCGGTTCGAACTTGCCGCTGCGTCTGAGTCGCTCAACGACGAAGCGGGCTGCGATCGGACTCTTTCGCCCGCGTCGCACGCTTCCCAGTATAACCGGAACATAAAACATAGGTTAGCTTCTCCCTGAAGTCTAAACCAATAGTACGCATCCGCCCGTTCACTTTCGGAAATTAATTCAGACGCGCCGATCAGAGTACCCAATATGATTGATAATTATTAGAATCCAATGCCCCAGGAGACATTGAAGCGTTCGCTGCCATAATGAGAGAGCTGCCAGGAGAAGCGCAGTTGGAGGTTAAACACTGAGAGAAAAGGAGTCAGATTGCCAACTCCAAAACCGATCTCGCCGTAAGGTCTGGGGGCGATCTTGTAGCCTTCCGGGCTATCGCCATTTCGGAAATCTGTCCAGCAGGCGCCACCATGGACGCTAAGCGTGAACGGAATATTCTTGATCAGGGGCAAGCCACTGCCGCGAAGTAGAAGATGTCCGAAATCGTGCTCCACAAAAACGGATGCGGCGCGATCACCGACAAATCCTTGTTCATAGATCGTGTAGAAGCCTCCCCGTCCCGTCACCGTTCCTGATCCCGAGATGATCTGATAGAACCGCTGTGGTGGCAATTGGCTTTCTGAGATACCGCCGTAGAGGATCAACGAAGTTATTCCCATGCTTGCCATTCGCTGTCTGCGATACAGATACAAGTAATATCTCTGGAAATCGAAATCGCTGCGCAGCCGTTTTGTCGAAGAGTATTCAGCGCCCACTTTGAGAAGCGTATATTGCATCTGCGAACTGATTCTGTCTTTGCCCTTCAGGTTCGCCAGCTTTCGGGAGTCAAATGTAAATTCGGATGACACAGACCTGAGTTTGCCGTCATCGATTTGCGGATTGGGTCGGTGCATGGCGTCGGGACTCAAGACGCTGAAGTCAGTGTTTTTACTGACTGATGCCTGGCGGAGGTCGCTGTAAGTGAGAGTGAGGTTGGTGTAATTTAGTAACTTCGCGGAGAAATAGGCCTTAAACCCTCTCTCATAATAGTAATCGAACGGATCGTGTTTCGCCGTGAGTACATCGAAAGTCGGATTCATCCAGGCATCGGGCTGCACTGGCCGATTCACAATCAGTTGCTGAAATTCAGCGCCGACATCAAGTTTTTGACGCTGCCACAATCGATGCTTGGCGCCGACCATAAACTGCCCATGCCTTTCGCTAAATCCGTAACCGCCTCTGATTGTCAACTCCGTGCGGGGAATCAAGCGGTCGAAATTGTAACCTAAGCCGAGATACGCACCTTCGACTCGATTGAAGTGAAATATGGAATAGCTGCCGCCGACCGCCAGATACGTTGCGGCGGCGCCGACCATCAGGAGTTGCTTTCGAATCGGCTTGGGTTGCTTTTCAAGCGAGTCGATAACTTGGTAGCCCCGGACTTCCTCAGTCGTCAAAGGTATCGTCTGTCGGGCGTACCATGCGGCAGAATCGAGCTTGTCGGCCTGCTCCGCGACTTCCATATCATATTCACCGAACGTTCCCTTGGGTGTGCCTGTGTCGAAGCTGTAGTCGTAAAGTGACGCCCGATGCTCGAATGATAGTTTCGGCGGGATTCCCGGGAATTTGATATTGACTTCGGCCGATAGCACAATCTCGATCGGCATCCAATACTCCTTTTCGAGCTGCGCGAAATGCTGGCGGTAGTGAAGGCTGTCCAGGAACGGGATCTCGACAGCCTTATTGAAACCGACATCTACTTCCACAACATCGTAAGTCGAATCGGCAATGCTGATGTTTCCGACAAACAGCGGATCGGTATCTTTCTTGGGCTCGATCTCCAGGCGGTAGATGCGGCGATTGTCGATGTAGACACTGTCCTTGAGATAGTAGTTGTAATGATCGAGCGCGTCTTTGGCGGTAGGGGAGACAATCGAATACTCGCCAAGGTCAATACGGTTGCGGTTAAAGTTCAGGATTTCTCCGACTCCTACCATATTACCTTCGGCAGGAAGATTGGATGACTGCTTGCGAGCAGTGATGATCTCCTTGTATTTGTCTGGTTGCTCCCAAAAACAAGAAAGCTGCGTTTCGGTGATGAGCCATATCTTGGAGGAATCCGGCTTTGGTTTTTCGCGCACGACCAGCTTCGTGTAGGCATCGAAACGGTAATCGTGGATCCGTTCCAGAATGTCCCTCTTGCGCCTGATTGCCTCGAGAATGATCTGCTGCGCCGGATCAAAGTATTCCTCGTACGCCGTGATGCCGTTGACCTGCAACACGGTTGCTTGCAGATAAGCATCGCAGTTGCTTGAGCTGTCGCTGACAACGATGTCGGTGGTCTTTGAGAGATATCCGATATGCGAAAATTTGAGCTGGTACCGACCTGCGGGCAACATCAACCGATAATGACCCTCAAGGTTGACGAGCGCCGATTTTCCGGTACCGGGCACCTGCACAGTCACATAGGGTATCGGCTGGTTGGTCAGGGTATCGTAGACGACGCCCTGCACGAGCCTGACGCTTGCTGAAGCTGCCGGCGATTCGCCCTTGGCCGCCGAGAATAAAAGAAGGATGAAGAATAGGAGGTAGGCTGTGATTCTGTTCAAGACTCCACCAGATACATCGGTTCTTGCGTCGCGCTTCGGTTTTGTACACCGCCGAGACAATCATGTCGACTGTTGGTATACGCCATTGTCGGTGATCAAGTTTCTTAAAAACGAAACCACTCCCTTTGAAGTCCTCGGCTCGCGGCTACGAAGCTGATCTCTTGCGCAACAGCCGTTTCAGATAGGGGAAGCGGTCGCGACAAAGGATCACGGAGATGTGACGATTGGCGCCAAGAGTCTCTTTGAAATGCTCAAGTTCTTTGAAGCTTCCACTCGTTCCCAGATTGTACTCGCTTACGCCTCTGTCTATAAGATATCTGATGATCTCGGCATGGAGCAGATTGTTTGGCCGCAGTTGCTGATACTCGAAATTGATCCCTCCATAGAGATACCCGGCGGTACGGGCATAACAACAGAAGATCGCGGCGGCGATGATCCGGTCCTCGAGCTTGACTGCAGCTATTTGAACGCGCGATCCGGGAGAATCAAAGAGGCGCTGAAATCGCACATAATCATGCGCGTGGACAGCCACCTGCCGACTCTGCCAGCGCCTGAAAGAACTCAGGTACAAATCGTAGAACGGGGTGAGTAACTCTTGACCTCCAAACGCTACGTTCAGTCCCGCCTCCCGGGCGCGCCGAATGTTCTGCCGACGGACACTCGGACGTAAGAACCATTCGTCATGGGACGCCGGCAAATCAATTCTGTGATAGGCTCTGTGTCCAGTCGGGTGGAAGTTGAGCGCTTGCCATTTCTCCTTGTTCCCGTCATAATGCTCCTCGGGTACATCGAGGAAAATCACACAACGGTGCGGCAGCTCAGCGAGGTCGGACCATACCTGATGGTTCATCTGGGTTATCCCCAGCAGCGAGTTGATCGAGACCCCTGTGTAAACATCGGACTTCACTATGCGGAAGTGTGTAGTTATTTCTCTGGCGACCGGAATCATCAGATCATTTGCCACAAACACGAATGTATTTCCCCAGCCGCGAATCATTGTCGAGCTAAACTCAGGTCCTCCGAGCGGCGATGGAGACACCGAAGTGTTGTCTACCGCCTGTCGCCACAAAGGCACATATTCTTCTTCGAAAGGTAATAGCTTCATCCGCCTGCTTCAAATTGACAGGATACGATTTATGTCCTACCTGACAATAAATATGCGAGCGTCATTGATTCACAACAGTATTTGTTGAACTTGCCATTCTCAGGTCGTTTATTTGTTCTTGCTTCGGAAGCTTCCTGTTTCCGATCGAAACCGAATCCGCAGACAAGGAGAGAGTTCAATATGCCTACCACACCTCACGTTGAAAAGCATTTCACTGCGAGTGCTACGGTGCGCGACGTTGTCATCGGCATGGCCGATGGGCTAACAGTACCTTTCGCGCTCGCAGCCGGACTTTCAGGCGCCGTATCCGCAACAAATATCGTCGTGACTGCCGGGTTTGCCGAGATAGCCGCCGGCTCAATTGCCATGGGGCTCGGAGGATACTTGGCCGCCCGCACTGACGCAGAGCACTATGCCTCGGAAAAGCGTCGCGAAATCAGGGAAACTGAGGAAGTGCCGGAGCGAGAGGAGGAGGAAGTCGCCGATTTCTTCCGCGGCTACGGGCTTTCCGAAGCTGAGCTTGCGCCGGTAGTGACGGCAATTCGCGCTGACCAGTCGCGTTGGGTCGATTTTATGATGCGCTTCGAACTCGGACTGGAAGAATCAGATCCACGACGTGCCCGTCGCAGCGCCCTGACTATCGCGTTCTCTTATATCGCAGGCGGATTGATCCCATTGGCGTCGTATCTCTTCGTAAATGACCTTCTGAAGGCACTCTATTGGTCGGTCGTGGTTACTCTGATTGCACTCTTCGTGTTCGGGTATGTTAAGGGACGTTTCACTGGAAACCGACCCTGGCGTTCAGGCCTACAGACGGTAGTGATTGGAGGCGTGGCGGCGGCAGCGGCGTTTGCGATCGCGCGGCTAATCAGTGGTTGATTTGTGCCCATTTGAAACCCTCCCAATCCATCCAGCGCCGGATGGCTAAGGTTTGCGCAGCGTTTCCCGATAAACATGATAGTTAGCATGAGGAGTCGATAATGACAAAAGCGACCGTATTAGTAGCCGAAGATGACAGCCTCATTCGTACGATATTCGTTGAGATTGTCAAGGGGGAAGGTTTTGATGTCGTGGAGGCGGACGATGGTCAAAGAGCGTTTGATCTCGTTACCTCCCGCAAGATCGATATGATCATTTCCGACATGAAAATGCCAGCGATGAGCGGATTTGATTTGCTGTTGGCCGTGAAGAAAACGCATCCCGAAATTCCGGTGACCGTAATAACCGGCTTCAACAGCGAATACCGGGAAGAGGAAGCGCTGGCTGCCGGCGCCGATGCCTACATTACGAAGCCGTTCAAAGTTGCCGATGTTGCCGAGATGCTAAGGCGGATGTACCAGAAGGTGCAACAGCAAGCAGCAGTTCCGGCAAAGCAAGCCTGATCGCGACAAACGCCTATTTGCCGATCTCTATTAGCAGCGTATTCTAACCGCAAGGCTATGTCATCGATAGACTGTCCCACCATTAAACAGAATCGTACTATCCCCGTCTCCTTAACTAGAAAGGAGAGGGAAATATATGGTACGCTTTGTTGTTTATCTGCAAATCATGGTGATGCTTTCAAGCCCACTCGCGCTTGCGGGGCGACTCTCGCCGGAGATTGGCGCAATTGGCCTGAAAGACTGGACCAAGGATGAGGACCTGAAACACCCATACGGAATTGGATTCTACCTGTTTCAGCCGGTCTCGGACAAGGTCAAGCTGACTTTCGAGTTTGACTACTTGACCAGTAAGACAGGGGGCTCGGAATATGACTAAACGGGTGGCTATTCGGAGTTAAAGACGGTGTACCTAATCAGCACGAACCGAGTTCACGCCTTAGAGATCGGGTTTCGGCACCTTGTCTGCAATTCGCGCTCAACGTCTCTTGAGTTTGGAGGCGGATTCTGCTTTTTCCACATCGGCGCGAAGAGGCATGTAGTTCAGTTCGGCGACTTGTGGTCATCCCCCGATGTCTTAAGGTTGGGTCTCGTCATTGATATAGGTATACTGGTGGCCGACCTGAAGAGCTTGCCACTGACTATGCGGTTCGGGTTCAGGCACAGGTTCCTTGGAGGTAGTGGTGAAATGCATATACCAGAGAGCGCTCCGATCTTCGACGATTCCATTACAACAACCGAAGTGAGTTGGAGTTTCGGCTATCAGTTCGGTCGGTGATAGGGGGCGAGTTTCAGGGGAGCAACCCGACCAGGGCCATCACCAGCGCCGCCGAATTTGACGCCGCGATCCGGAAGAACTGATCCAATTGCTCTGTCGCCGTCTTGCTGGTGGAGCCGCCAGCCAAGTCCGATGCCGAGCGGATAATGACAAAGGGCACACCGTTGGCAGTACAAACTTGAGCCACCGCCGCCGATTCCATGTCCGTTACCATTGCTCCAAATCGCCCTTTTAGCCACAGGCGTTTTTCCGCGTTATCGATAAACGCATTGCCGCTAACACAGGCGCCGACGACGATTATGCGCGGTTCCCGTGCGCCGATCTTCTGCAGTGACAGCTTGCTACCGTCGATCTGTTTGGCCTTGCCGACAAAGCCGCTGTCGGCGAAGAACGACCAGAACGATGCCAGACTGTCGGCCTTGGCTGAGAAGGAATGAACTGGCTGGGGCTGTAAACTGTCGGGGCCGCAATAGACATAGTCATGCGTGATCCAGCTCGAGCAGATGCACAAGTCGCCAATATGTACGGTGGAATCAATCGCGCCGGCAATGCCGCTGAAGACGAGTCCGCGCGGATGGAAGCGTGTGATCAACTCCTGTGTGGTCATGGCCGCGTTGGTCATGCCGACTCCCGATTCCGCCGGAACGATCTTCTTGCCATTCAGAGTACCCATCTGCACGGCTCTACCGAGAATGCGCGCCGTGCTGTCGGTGGTCATTTGTTTGGCAATGGTCTGGCCTTCCTCCGGGAAGGCGTACAGCACCAGTAGTGGTCGTGTCTGCGCTTCTGTTTGCGTGGCGAACGCCACCAGCAACAAGACCAATCCGATCAGACTGAGCCAGCGTTGCAAACGACTGTGACGAAATTCTCTCATCCCTGTTCCGCCTTTCGTATCGTTAGTAGTCGTCTGACTACATCAGTGACTACACGGGAAAAAAGTGTTTTAAGTGAAAATCACACTTGATTTTTTGGTTGGCGATCAGCAGAATCATCCTGAACCGATTCTGCCGGGTGTGGCGCTACTGACAATGCCGGTTTCGTGTCCCGACCACAGAACCGCGCAACGGCAGATGATAACGATTGAAGGCGAGAGCGAGTTATGACAGAAAGTGCACTTGGTTTGGCTGATGGCTTGTTGAAAGCGATGAAAGCCGAGCGTGATGGAAACAGCTTCTACCTGATGGCTGCCAACAGCACCAGCGATCCCAAAGGACGTCAGATATTCGAAGTGTTGGCGAAAGAAGAACTTGATCATTTGCAGTTCCTCAAGGAACACTACGATTCATGGGTCAAGACGGGCAAGCTTAGTTCGACGGCGAAATTGCATAACCGTCTTGATCTTGCAGGACCGTCACCACTCTTCTCTGATAGCCTCCGTAAGCGTATCAAGGATGCCCATTTCGAAATGAGCGCATTGTCGATTGGCATTCAGCTTGAACATGACGCTATGGTATTCTACCGCACCCAGTCCGAACTAACAACGGAACCGGTAGCCAAGGCGTTTTTTGCCGAGCTTGCCTCATGGGAGCAAGGTCATTATCAGGCGCTCCTGAAACAGCAGGATGAGCTAAAGGACGATTACTGGTCGAAGGCCGGCTTCTCGCCCTTTTGATGAAGTCATGGGCAGAAGCCCTCGGATGAGCTTGGTGAGTAGCGTAAACCAACGCTGCGTGCTGCAAGGAATTTTGCTGCACGCCTTAGAATCATAAATGTCACAAAGGAAGGTGTATCATGAAGTACGGCGCCAGAAATCAACTGATCGGCAAAGTAACGGGAGTCAAGAAAGGCTCGCTTATGTGTCAGGTCAGCCTGTCGATCCCGGCCAATTCCAGCATGGCCTCGGTGATGACAATCGATTCGCTCGAAGACCTCGGCATTAAGAAGGGTGACAAGGTTCGCGTTGTCGTGAAGGCGATCAACGTGCTTCTCGTAAAAGAATGATCGCACCAGAGATCAGATCGGAGCTACGCGCCTCATGAGTCTTGCGCTGCTGCCACACTGATTATCTCGGCGATTCTCCTCGTGATAGCTGCCCGGATCAAAAGCCGACATTCGTGCTGACCTTGTCTGCAAAAAACCGTTGACATTTCCAAATTATCCTGTAACATGGTCGGCGAACTGTCGGGGTGTAGCTCAGACTGGTAGAGCACTTGGTTCGGGACTAAGGGGCCGCTGGTTCAAATCCAGTCACCCCGACCAGTTTATACACAGGATCGTCAGATCCGGTATCTGTAAAGACTTGGGGCTCAGCGTAATATGCTGGGGCGTGAATTTGTAAATCTAGCGTCGGAAGCTGCCGACGACATTTTTGAGAAGCAAAGCTGATTTGTTCACAAAAGAGGGACATCGTGACTACTGCAAACTTTAACCATATCATAGTGGCAATATGTATCCCATCCTGACACTTAAGCCGGGCAAAGAAGGCGCGCTTGGTTTTCACCATCCCTGGGTGTTTTCCGGCGCACTGCAAGGAATTCCGCGCGAGATCGAGCAGGGAGCAATCGTGAGGGTTGTGGACCAGCAAGGTAAGATCATTGGCACCGGTACCTATTCGGCGCATTCGATGATTGCCGTCCGTATCTTTGATTTTGCGGAATGCACTCTTGACCAAGAATGGTTTGCCGCCAGACTTCGTCGCGCCGAGGAGCGTCGTCGTTGGTTCGACCTTGGCGTTGGTGATCCCGCTGCGGGTTACCGCGTCGTCTTTGGTGAGACCGATGGCATCCCGGGTCTGGTGGTTGACCGATATGCTGATGTACTCGTGCTGCAGATTGCCACGGCCGGGATGGAGTCCTTAAAAGAAATCATCGTCCAAGCCCTGATAGACCTCTATGCTCCGAGAACGATTATCGAACGAAGTGACTTGCCGGTGCGCAGGAAAGAGGGACTGAACGAAGCTGTCGGCGTTCTTTATGGCGAGGATGTTGACCGCGTCGAATTTCGAGAAGGGGACTTGCGTTTTGTTGCCAATGTCAAATCAGGTCAGAAAACCGGTTTCTTTCTCGACCAGAGGGAACTGCGGCGCAGATTGATGCACTACGCTACCGACCGCGGAACGGTTCTCAATCTCTTCTCCTACACCGGCAGCTTTGCCGTTGCGGCGCTGAAGGCAGGAGCGCGTTCGGTACACAACATCGACGGCTCACAGTCGGCGCTCGACCTAATTGCCGCTCAGCTTGAACTCAATCAATTGGCGTCTTCGTCGGTGACAACGGAGTGCACTGATGTCTTCAATTGGATTTCAATACACGGTGATCCGAGCTACGACATGGTGATCGTCGATCCACCTGCGCTGATAAAATCGCATCGGGATGCGGAGACCGGCAGCAAGGCCTATCACTTTCTCAATCGCGCGGCGCTGCGATTGATGCGAGCGGATGGCATCTTTGTGACATCAAGCTGTTCGGCTCACTACTCAGAGGATGATTTTACGGTCATGTTACGCCGCGCATCAGTACAAGCCGGTGTGACACTCGACATCCTTGAGACCGTGCGGCAGTCGGCGGATCACCCGATCTCGATATATTTCCCCGAGTCGCGCTATCTCAAGTCGTTTATTTGTCAGGTCAGGCGCTGAGCATTAATCACATTGTCCCGCGTAAAACGCCGGCCGGACACACTCCACTGCCTTTCGCTTGATTATTGCCGCTACGTGTGCTATCATGTGACCAGCGCATTATGGTTAAGCGACGTCCAAGATACATAGCCGTCATTGGCAGAGGAGAATGCACTCCGCAGGAGGCAGAACGCGCCGAGGAAGTTGGCGAGCAGCTTGCAAGGCGCGGCGCAGTGCTCGTATGTGGTGGCCTGAGTGGTGTGATGGAAGCCGCCTGTCGGGGAGCCAAAGGCGCCGGCGGTACGACCATCGGAATTCTGCCAGGAGTCAATCGACGGGACGCCAACGTCTATGTCGATCATGCCATCGCTACCGGCATGAGGGAGGGACGTAATCTGGCAATCATCCTCAGCGCCGATGGCGTTATTGCATTGCCCGGTGAATTCGGGACGTTGTCAGAGATTTCGTTTGCGCTCATGTACAACAAGCCGGTAGTTTCCCTTTGTTCGTGGGAAGTCTCGGATCGTATTATACGCGTCGGGACACCGGCAGAGGCGGTGGAGTATATCATGCTGGAGGTGGAGAAATGAGCGAGCTTGCTTGCGCCAGAGTGCTTATCAACGGCCTCGTGCAGGGTGTCGGATTTCGCTACTTCGCCACGTCTCGTGCCGTAAGCTACGACGTGTGCGGTTACGTTCGAAATCTCGATACCGGTGGTGTTGAGATTGAGGTGGAAGGCACCCGAGAGGAAATCGGCAGATTCCTGGCCGAGATGCGTCGCGGACCGCGGCATGGGATGGTAACGGATTTCCAGTTGGAATGGAAGTCTCATAAGAAGCAATATGATCATTTTTTCGTAAAGTATTGATGATGGACTTAAAAGAGAAAATCAGAAACATCCGCGATTTCCCCAAACCGGGAATCGTGTTCCGCGACATCACAACGCTGCTCAACGATGCCGAAGCCTTCGAGGAAGTAATAGACAGATTCTGTCTGCATTTCAAGAAGTATGATATCACCAAGGTCGGCGTGGTTGAATCGCGCGGGTTTATTTTCGGCGGCCCGATCGCACTGTCGCTTGGCGTCGGTATCGTGCCGATCCGCAAGAAAGGCAAGCTGCCGTTTGAGACAATTTACCAGTCGTACGATCTGGAATATGGTACGGGCACGCTGGAGATGCACAGTGATGCGCTTGGTGAAACCGACCGGGTATTGATCATTGACGATCTGTTAGCGACAGGTGGGACAGCGTCGGCTGCTATCAAACTGGTCGAGCAATTGGGGGCCACAGTCGCCGGACTGGGATTCCTGATTGAATTGACATTTTTGAGAGGTCGTCAGAGGTTTGAGGACTATGACCTGCTGACTCTGATTCAGTACGATGACGAATAGTCAGAAGCGTTGCAGTCTTCGAGCGTAGTTTGGAAAAAGGTCCCCCGGTGGGCGCCTTGAGATAATTTGCCCTCGTAGCTCAGATGGATAGAGCAAGGGTTTCCTAAACTGATCGGGTGTCTTTTGTAAGTTCTTGACGTACTTCGCAATTCGTTGATTGTAAATAGAATAAGGCAATCCACCTCAAGTATTATATCACATCATTTTGGACTATTTAGTATCACCGACAGCCCCAAAATAGCCCCATAATAGACAAGCGCGTCCCTTATCTTGCACCGTGGTGGCCATCAGCCTCTCTCCACTCCCGGTCATCGGTTCACTTAGCGTGACAATATGTCTCTCTCCCGACTGCTCTAGCTCTGCGCAAGAACCTGTCAAGCTTTCCCTAGAATTTGGATAATAGCATGTAACCAATTATGTAACTTTTCTCCGCCAAATCAATCACAAATCCACCAGATGAAAAGAGAGGAATTGTCAATACTACAAGGAAGTCGACCATAATCAAGTCAATGCTGTTGACAATAATCTCAATTGAGTTAGCAGTGTCAAGAACTATATCATGTACGCTGTCATCCAAATTCGCACACTTTAGGAATCGCCACGTTCAGACGGGTTAAGATCAACGAAACCGTGAGGAATTCGTTTTTCCCAGAGCACCCCGGATTGACCTTCTGTGAAGCAACCAGGCGTTCTACTAACTAGAGTGAAGGAATCTCTTGGAGTGATGCGCTACAAAAATGGGGGGGCGACGGGTATATGCTCCCCTAAGTGACTGGTAGTATAGAGGGAACGGTGTATACGGAATGCTAGACTCGTCAAAACGATAATTCTTCCTCGCCCACTGAAACAGAATTATCCTAATTGAAACTTGCTGTTGTCGACTCTCTGGTGTATACTTTTAGCGAAAGTGTTCTCTGCTAGCTGCGTTGGGACTGGCGAAGTCAATGTCTAGAAAGCGAAGAGCTTAACAATGACGAAATCGAAAGGGATGGGTTAACGTGCCAATTGCTGATGACGGCGATTCTATCCCCGAAATCCCGCCTCAAATACTCCAAGCAGCATCACGAGGAACGCTCGTTGTTTTCATAGGTGCTGGCATTTCACGATTCGCGGACTGTCCTTCATGGCGACAGTACGCGGAGAAGAAGTTGAATTTCCTGTTTGACAAGAAGGCGATAACCTATGAGGAGCGAGAATATATTACAAGTCTCGCGCCTAAGGAAATTCTGTCGATCTGCGAAGTTGTTTTAAAGCAGGCTAATGTCTGTTGCGAAGTGGATCACCTCTTCCCCGAGCTTCCTGGCCCAGCACTCGAGTTCTATTGCGATATACTGGATTTTGAAGCGATTTACTTAACAACCAATTACGACCATAACATTGAAGAAGCCTTCAAATTGCGACCAAATTCCACCGGTCAGATTGTAGTCCTTCACTCAATAACTGATGACGCGATTGCCTATCTCAAGAGTGGGACTGTTTTGCACCTGCACGGGTCACTCCAAGAGAGCACGCAGATGGTGGAAACAACGGAAGATTACTTGAGCACATATTTCCAAGAAAGGAAAGTTCCAGCTTTGCTCGACAAAGTCTTTCGTGACTACACAACGCTTTTCTTGGGGTATGGCCTCGAAGAGATGGAGATACTCCAGTTTCTCTTTGGCAAGAAGCCGAAGGCGCCAGGCGAGCCAAAGCATTTCATGCTATGGGGCCGGCATCTCCGAAGTGATCGTCTACTGAAGATCATGAAGGAATACTATGGCAACATCGGTGTCCAAGTTGTGCCATACCCGCTCTGGAAGCACGGCCACGAGCATTTGAAGACAGTTGTGAAGTACTGGTCGGCGATGATCAGACCTGTGGCACGGTCCACAGACTTCATGACTCAAAGAAGGATCGTCCTAGATGCAATTGAGCCGGAGGAATGAAAATGGCTCTCACTCCTACGCAACTCGCTGCTTTGACCGCGATGAAAGATAATAGTGCTCTCGAAGACATTTTTTTTGGAAGATGTCGCGATTCAGCGTTCTTCGCACCCCTGCAAGAGCGAGGATATTTTGATCCTTCAAGAGCACCCGGACCACAAGCTGTCGACGACAAAGGTTCGGTCAGGATTCCCTACTGGAATGTGCTCGATTATCTGGAGCATGTCTCTGAACGCAAAGATCAGGATGACTATCAGGAGCTCGTCAGGGAATTGTTAGAAATCATCACAGCCGTCTCGACTAGACAAGACGAGGCTGGCAAGCATATCGACAACTATCACACGTGGAAGAGTTTTGTTCGCATCCTTAGCAATATCCCCAACGAGTCTATAAGCGAGGAGATTCTTAGTTTTCTCCCGATCTGGCTTGATTCCAAATTCGACGACTCACTTGTCGGGGCGGAGGTCGCCGAAAGATTAGTGCCCAAGTTTCTCTTCAACACAGATCCAGATAGCCAGAGAAAGGCAGCCGCAGTCATAGAACATCTCATGGACATTCGTGAGCCGCAAGATGGACCTGGCGTGGATCGGAAGTGCAAGACCAAGGTCAATTCCTATTGGCTTCTAGAACTATTTGTCAGTGGCAAAATCGCTGAGAAAATTCGCACCTCATGTAGCGAGCCTATAATTCGCATAGTTGCCAACATTCTCTTGAAGGTGCTCTTCGCCGAGTCAATACGACGCTACGACTTCGAGGTTCAGGGGAAGATTTACCGCAGTGAGTTGAGAGCAGAAGATCACACGAATCTACGATACCGATTCGGGCAAATTCAATCCGAGGGTCTGACACCGGAGATTCGGTATTGGGAAGCAATGGGACTGGAAACTCTCGATATCAAGTGGTTGTTCGATTTTACGCTTGAAGCAGTCACCGACTCGAACCTTTTCTTGGCAGCGTTGCGAGGATGTTGTGAAAACGACGCGCTAGCGGCCAATCTACTTCAAAACGTGCAAGATCACAACCTCTTGGCGCTGTATGAAGATGTCTTCCTAGATTATTCCTACATCTGGTACACTTCTCTCGCAACGGATGAGGGGCATATTGGCGAAGCTCGACAAGTGCTAACTCGGATCTTGGTTCAGTTGCTCATTGACTTCGCGAAGCGAGAATCGCAGAAGACCGCTCAGATGCTTGGTGAGTTTCTCTCGGAAAGGTACCCCTTTCCGATCTTCGGGAGAGTTTCCATCTTCGTTCTTGGCGGCAATTGGGCTGTAGCCGAGTTCGCTCCTGTCCGAGAGGCGATCTTCAAAAAAAGAACACCCCTGATGCT
This sequence comes from uncultured bacterium, assembly GCA_903930455.1. Taxonomy (GTDB): domain Bacteria; phylum Zixibacteria; class MSB-5A5; order CAIYYT01; family CAIYYT01; genus CAIYYT01. The sequence goes on from CAIYYT010000042.1 coordinate 15,709, forward strand.
ATCGAGTATATACTACGAGCGAGAATTTTCCGCATTGCTCGAAAAGCACGCTACTATACTCTCACCCGAAGAACAGAATTCATTGGTTGCTTCAATAGAGGCCGGCCCCGTTGGCATCACGGCGGACGCGACACCCGTGCAGCTTGACTATTGGAGACAGCGCTGGTACCACGCGCTTAGAGGGCTGCCAGAATGTTTAGAAAGATACGCGAGACTGAAAGACCACACCAAAACTGAGACAGAGCCAAGCTTTCAAACCAAGTCAATGGTGGGTCACGGACGTTCCCCATTAAGTCAGGAAGAAGTCGCTGCGCTTTCAGGACCGGCGCTAGCCCAGTACTTACTAGGCTTCAAGGGGAGGAATGCATGGACCGACCCAACCGTTAATGCGTTGGCTGAACGACTCCGTTCGGCTTTCTACTCCGAATCAGAGTCGATGGTGACCAAGCTAAAGGATTTCGAAGACAAGAGAATATCCTACATCTACGTTTCCCATTTGCTGTGGGGTCTGCAAGATGCAGCGAAAGAGGCGAGGTTTTTTGATTGGGGGATGGTTTTCTCGTTTCTAACAAAGTATCTCGACCAAGAAGGATTCTGGGAGGACGCTCTGAGAAACGAAGACGACAGCTATTCGGCTGGACATGCATGGGTGATCGCACAAATCGGCAACCTCATCTCCGATACTGTCAGTGAGAATCCTGCCGCATTTCCAGACTCAGCGGTCGACAGTGCCCGAGCACTCTTGGCCACGATAGTTGAAAGGCTCTCGCCATCCGAGCAACAGGCCTCTGATAGTCCGGTGGAGCGAACACTGAATTCGACTCCCGGGAAGATCCTTCAAGCGATCATCGCTCTGTCATGGAAGAAGGCTCACATCGACAGAGAGCGCAATGGCGGCAACCTCTGTTGGGACGCCGTTTTGAAGTCGCTATTTGACAATTGCTTGGAGGAGAAATGGGTGGACGCATACACAGTCCTCGGTTGGCGGTTTGCAATTTGCTTGGAACTTGATGCGGAATGGACGACAGATAGGGCCACTCAGTACGCGAATTTACCCGAAGAATTCTGGCATTCATTCATGTATGGCTATTTAACGGGCGGCGCAGGCCGTACAGTTCCACTTAAGCCCTTGTACTTACTGATGATACCAAACTACGAACGAGCGTTAGAGACCACCATTGCTGGTCGATATGGCGAAGAGAGCCTCGTACAGCATATTGGTTGGGAGTATGTGGATGAGTTTCTGCCTACTGATCACAGTCTTTACCTGCGACTTCTTAGCCAATGGCGACTGAGCAGAATTCAGCATTTGGCCGATCTCTGGTGGTCGAACCGTGAACCTTGGGAGATGGCGCTCCGAGATAAACTGCCTGCCTCTGGAGGGGGACGGGCTAGGTTCCGCAACAAAGTCCTTGGCTTCTGGGAGCGTCTCTATGATCACTACTCGGGCGCCGCTACGGACAACCCGATCACTGAAGTCGACAAGAAGCTGCTGTCTCACACTGCCAGGTTGGCGGTTTTTCTGCCCGAAATCAATGCCAAGTACCAGCCATGGCTACTCCAAATTGCGCCACATGTATTGACAGGTGGCGATTCGATGTTCTTTATCGAGTATCTTAATCTGCTCAAGGATGTTAGTGAAGACAAAGCGGGAGCTGCCAGACGCTTGGCAGAAATATACGCATGCATGCTTGAGTCCGGAACGCCTGACTATGATAAGAAAAACATCCTTGCGACTGTCGCGTTCATGTATGACTTCGGTGACTTCGACACCAAGCCAATGGCAAATGATATCGTAAACAAATATGAGGAGCGAGGTTATTCGTTTCTCGGTCAGCTATACGTGCAGCACAACGAGTAGCGAAGTTGGGGGCAAGAGCGCTTTTGTTAGGACGTCCGATCTAGGCTATCCAAAGCGTCGTTGATATTCATCCTAGCAGATGGGCCAGAGGTCAAGGCGAGGCGCTGGCTTTCGCTGGAATGACGGGAGCCCCACTGGGCGCTCCACTGTGAGTAGGGTGCGACGCAGTTTACTGCAACCGACTGATCCTGCTTACTGGCACAAATCACGGTAAATCCTTCTGTGTACGTGTAATACTCAGGGAGAAAGCGCATACATCCCGCAACCCCCAATTATCGATTGACTTTACAGCTTTCTTGATTAGTTTAGTAGAACTGTAACACACGAAGATGTCCTGAAAGGCAACCCATTCCAGGCCTGCCGTTCCGATGTTTTCTGGATAAGGTGAGGTTCAATCATGAAAAGCTATTGCGCCCTACTTCCGGTAGGCGTCGCTCTTGCATTTTGCTCAGTCATCTATGCAGCCACAATCCATGTTCCCTCCGACCAGTCGACGATTCCAAATTCATCCACTGCGATTCAGCAGATGAATCAGATGCCACTGGCATTCACCAAGAACATGGGGCAATGGGATGACCGCGTCCTGTTTCGTGCCAACTCTGGCGGCGCGACAATGTGGTTTACCAAAGAAGGCATTACCTACCAATTCACCCGGCGGATCGACCGTAGCGGTGCAGTGAGTGTGCCGGGTCTGGCGAACGCCGTCCGCTCCTATGACACGGCTGATCGATTCTCGCAGGAAGAAGACTTGGTCGAGCAGATGATTCTGACCGCAAAATTCGTCGGCTCCAATCCAAACCCTGAGATCATCGCCGAAGGCCAAATGGAATACAAGTGTAACTACTTCCTCGGCAATGATCCGACGAAGTGGCACGCTGACGTTCCCAACTACGAAGCGATCACACTCAAAGACATCTACCCGGGGATCGACCTGAAATACTCAGGTGATGGTGCTGGTCAGGCGGCATACGAGTTTGTCGCTGCTCCCGGCGCGGATATCGCGCAGATCAAGGTTGCCTACGAAGGAGCAGAAGAGACTTCGATTGATGCTGATGGCAGAATGATTGTGCGAACCAAATGGGGAGACATGATAGCAGCAATAAAGATCCCTACCAGTGGCACACTGTCCGGCATGGCCAGCTTCTCGCAGGTATCCGAAAAGACGATTGGTTTTGAATCCTCTGGTTCAAGTCGACAGGCACTGGGTACACTCACCGTCGAATTGGTTTACAGCACCTACCTCGGGGGAGGAGCCGAGGATAATGGATTGGGCATCGCGGTAGATGGCAGCGGCAATGCTTATGTGACCGGCCTTACTTATTCTTCCGATCTCCCGACTTTGAATCCCTATCAGGCGACGTCTCCCAGCCTCAGCGATGTTTTTGTGACCAAGCTCAGCAGTTTCGGAAATAGCCTTATCTACAGCACCTACCTCGGCGGGCAAGATTACGATTATGGATGGGGCATCGCGGTAGATGGCAGCGGCAATGCATATGTGACGGGCTCGACGGCTTCTCCCAACTTCCCGACTCTGAATCCCTATCAGCCGACGTTTCAAGGCGGATTCTCTGGCGGTGGAGATGTTTTTGTGGCCAAGCTCTCCAGTTTCGGCAATAGCCTGATTTATAGTACCTTCCTCGGTGGGGAAAGTAACGATCTCGGAAATGGCATCGCGGTTGATGGCATCGGAGATGCCTATGTGACGGGTTATACTTATTCGTCCAACTTCCCGACTTTGAATCCCTATCAGGCGACGTTTCAAGGTGGCTCCTGTGTTGCTTTTGTGACCAAGCTCTCCAGTACAGGCAACAGCCTAATCTATAGCACATTCCTCGGTGGGGGAGATTTCGATCGTGGATTCAGCATAGCGGTTGATGGCAACGGCAATGCCTATGTGACGGGCCTTACTGCTTCGTTCAACTTCCCGACTCAAAATCCCTATCAGGCGACGCACCAGGGTGGCTACGGTGATGCTTTTGTGACCAAGCTCTCCAGTACAGGCAACAGCCTAATCTATAGCACCTATCTTGGCGGGGGAGACCACGATTTTGGAGATGGCATCGCGGTTGATAGCATAGGAAATGCCTATGTGGCGGGCTGGACTTCCTCTTCCGACTTCCCGGTTTTGAATCCCTATCAGACTTATCAAGGCAGCTGGGATGCTTTTGTGACCAAGCTATCCAGTTCCGGCAGCAGCCTGATTTACAGCACGTACCTTGGCGGGGGAGACAACGATTGGGTATACGGCATCGCGGTTGATGGCAGCGGCAATGCCTATGTAACGGGCCAGACTTCTTCTTATAACTTCCCGACTTTGAATCCCTATCAGCCGACGTTTCATGGCATCAGCGATGCTTTTGTGACCAAGCTTACTAGTTCTGGCACCAACCTGATGTACAGCACCTACCTTGGTGGAGGAAAAGACGATTATGGATTGGGCATCGCAGTGGATGACAGCGGCAATGTCTATGTGACGGGCTGGACTGAGTCTTCTGAATTCCCGACTTTGAATGCCTATGAGACGGATCAGGGATCCACTGATGCTTTTGTAACCAAGCTGAGTGGGCACCAAGTTAATCGTCCCCCCACTATTAATCCGCTGTCAGACATTACGCAGCAGGAAGGGGATACGGTCTCCTTCCAAGTTACCGCCACCGATCCCGACTCGACGATTCTGTTCTTGATCGCTACCGGTTTGCCAACGGGAGCAACCTTTGTTGACAGCGGCAACGGGACTGGCAAGTATTACTGGATTATCTCGCCCAAGCAGTATGGGATGTTTAGCATATCATTTATCGCTTCTGATAGCGTGCTTGCTGATACCGAGACTGTAGCGATTCAGGTTTTGGCGCGGTTACCACTGATTGCCGATCTATCGGTCGAGGGGAGTCAGACGCCAGAGCACGTAACTGCTCACGTGCCGAAGATTACGTGGCGTTATGTCGATTTCGCCAATGACGACCCACAACTAAAATTCGAAACCGCAGTGGGCACTGACTCGGATTGGACATACTCCGAGATGTGGAACCCTGCGCCGTTTAATTCCAGCGATACGTTTGTTGTATACAATGGCTCTCCACTGGTGGATGGCACAACCTACTGGCTGCGGTTGCGGGTGAACAACAATCTTGGGTGGTCGGGCTGGAGGCACATGTCCATTCGCATGAACAGTATCCCGACAATTCCACAACTACGGCTGCCGTTAGCCGCAGGGATTGTGCTATCGCAGCAGCCCGGACTGATCATCCGCAATTCTACCGATACCGAGGGCGACAGTCTGTTATACACTTTCGAAGTTTCGCCCGACAGTTTCGCAACGGCAGTATTCACCTTTACGAAGAAACAGGATGCGGACTCGCTGACGACGCTGATTGTCGATTCGACGTTGGTCGAGAACGGGCAATACTGGTGGTGCGTAAAGGTGAGCGACTACTATGAGTCTTCGGACTTTTCTCTGATTCGGTCGTTCTATGTCAACGCTACCAACACGGCTCCAACCGCATTTGCTCTCAGCAGCCCTGACAGCGGACTGACGACACCCGTTACAACACTTCTGCCACAATTTACATGGGTGTCTTCGTCTGATCCAGACCCATTAGATTCAGTTCGTTACACTATTTTCATTGCTCTTGACCAGCACTTCAACTTCACTAAACAAATTACTGACCTGACCACGACTTCGTACACATTGACCGATTCGCTGACCTGGGGAACGCACTATTGGTGGAAGGTCAAAGCCAACGATCTGAATGGCGGTTCGACTTGGTCAACGCGGGTGTTCACCTTCCGCACCATGACCCTTGGTGATGCCGATGGCGACGGATCAGTCACTATCGCTGACGTCGTGTTTCTCATCAATTACATCTTCATGGGTGGTGCGGCGCCGCAGCCGGTTTCGCTGGGGGACGCTGATTGCAGCGGTAGTATCAACATCGCGGACGCGGTGTATCTGATTAGTTATATCTTCAGTCATGGGCTGCCGCCGTGTATGCTGAGTAGCAACGAGCCAATGGGAACGTATCGATGAAAGGGTTAATGACTTTGGTCATGGGGCTGATCCTGCTGCCGGTAATGGCGGTGGCAGCTTCGATTCATGTACCGGCAGACGAGCTTGCGGGTGCTCGGGAAGCAACTCTAGGATTCCCTAAGATCATGCTCTCGGACACCGCATTTTACTACACTCTATTTGCACGCATCTTTCCGCCAGACAGCCCAGCTCCATGCGAGGGGAGAGACACAATTTGGGTATGGAATGCCGGGACAGACAATCTCCACCTTCAACTAAGTCAAAGTCATCTTCCTCGACAGACTTACGTAGAGTTCATAACTCCTTTGGATTCGAATGTGATACTTCCAGGCGATAGTGCAGCAATCGAAATCCGGGGCTGTCACGATGGCATCGGAGGAAGTGATTATACGGACAAGTGTGTGTACTCTATCCCAGGAGAGTATGAGGGATACCTAGAGATTACTTCGAATGATCCGCTTGACTCTGTAGTTCGTGTCCGTGTGACGCGGAGTATTCCGAACCCAATGTTGCCGAGCATTAGCGTTGGGACAGATGATGTATTCTATACACATTTTCCTAACATTATCGGATACAGCGCCCAGACTTTCTGCGGGGGTAATCCCCCCATAGATATCGAAATCTCCTGCGGGCAGGCACCGACGTGGTATCCCTATTACTCTGGTGGTATCCCTTTTTGGACCACAACCGAGTCTGACTCTTGTGTCATAACCCTTAGAGTAACGGATCAGCTTGGACGCACAGCTTCCGCTACGACCTACGTCAAGGTTGTCCGACAATACAACGGCCCCGTCTGGTATGTCTCACCAGGCGGTGACGATCAAACCGGCGTAGGGAGCGAATCGTCGCCCTTTAGAACATTGCAGATGGGTATCACTACTGCCGATCCGGGTGACACTGTCGTTGCAGGCTCAGGTGCTTATGATCCCGTGGTCATCGGTAAGCCACTGACATTGATCGGGCGTAATGGGGCCGAAAGTACCGAGATCATGGGACTGCCCAATGCTCGCTGCGTTTTTGTTAATTCGGTAGTCGACACGGTGGTCGTGGATGGATTCACGTTGAGAAATGGATTTCCTCCGAACAGTTCTGTCTCTCCCTTCGGTCAAGGTGGAGGACTCCTTTCCGTCGGATCCAATGTTCGAATTGCAAACTGCATTGTCTCCAGGAATGGGAGCACCAACTCAGGTGGTGGGCTCGCCTTTCGCGATAGTTCATATTTCGAGATAATCAACACACGAATCTCAGCCAACAGCGCCTCCCAGTCGGGAGGAGGTATCGTGGCAATTGATGCCAAGGGCTGCAAGATCAGTAACACCGTGATAGATAGCAACGAGGCGAATCTGAACGGAGGGGGAGTGTTTATTTACTCCTCATCTGTAAATCCAACGATGAATTTCGAACTCAAGAATTGCGTGATCGCTGGAAACACTGCTCACGAGGGTGGGACGGGTATTGGGGTTCGAAGAAACAGCTTGTCCATGTTGAACTGTATAGTCTATGCGAACCATGCCGCTTCCCCTGCCACAAGTCCTTCAGGGGTTTACGTATCGGCGGGTTCCCTATCGTTGCACTGTAGTGATCTCTATGTGAATGACCAAGCTAATCTGTTTGCTGAGAGCATCTCAGACAGCTCAGGTAACATCTCGCTTGATCCTCTCTTCTGCGATCCTACGGTGGGGAACTTCCATATAAGCCAGTGTTCACCCTGTGTTTCCACTAGCAATGGCTGTGGCGAGTTGATCGGCAGCGATAGTGCTGATTGTGATTCAGGTTGCCCTCCAAGTTCTTTGACATGGCACGTGGCTGTAGATGGCAGTGATCTGACTGGTAATGGCACGTCGGCGTATCCATTTGCTACAATTCAGCGAGCGATTGACATGTCTGAAGGCGGGGATACGGTGTTAGTGGCGCCGGGCAATTACAGCGGCAACTTCTTGGTGGTGAGCAAGTCCATTTCCATCGTCGCTGCAGATTCTTTGAATGTTGTCATCTCACCAATCGGCCCAATCGAGGCGAATTACTCTATTCAAGCCTGCGACAGTGTTCTTGTCAGCGGTTTTTTCTTTTCAACGTGGTCCGAGGATGTTAGGGGACATCTCATTCAAGTTTCGAACAACAGCAGGAGCATATTCAGGCGCTGCCGGTTTGTGAGTGGAGGTCCCTCCGGCATTATCCGGGCAGATTCCAGTAGCTGCGTAGACGTACGGGGGTGCTTATTCAAATATTGGGCTGTTTGGGACACGCTCAGTACCGTGAGTTTCTTGGGAAAGAAATGCAAGATCATCAACAATACATTTCATGGGGGCTACAGTGCAATTCACGTTACCGGCGATAGTGCGGTCATAATGAACAACGTAGTCTATGACAACAGCCACGCCGGTCTAAGCGACATTTCTGTTACTTCGACTGTGGATTACAACGATGTCTGGAACAACGGAGCGAACTACGTCAACACCAATCCTGGACCGCACAATATATCTGAAAACCCGGAGTTTGAATGCCTTCGTGGCATCGATGAAATCTGCGATTACGCCTACTATCCGCCGCGTTGGTCTCCTTGCCATGACGCCGGTAATCCTTCGGCGGAATTCATAGATCCAGATGGATCTCGCAATGACGTAGGAGCGTTCCATCATAGTAACCTTCTTTACGTTCCCGACAGATACCCAACCCTCCGGCAAGCCTTTTTGAATGTTCTCAATGGTGATTCAGTCATCGTCAGACCCGGAGTCTACTACGAATCCTCTTATTATGAGTTCGGATACACCAGAGACATCTGGATAGTGGGCGAGGCAGGAGCAGACTCAACAATATTGAACCCTGCCGACTCCGGCACTTCGATACTTTCACTGGTAGCAAGTGGTTGGGGCGAGATTCGTTCATCATATCACATTAGCGGATTGACGTTTCAAGGAAGTCTCGGAGCTTCTGCTCTCCATCTAACGCATACTCAATCGGAAATGGCTTCCTTCGTGGTGTCCAATTGCCGTTTCATCAACAACTCAGCACCGCAGGGCGCTGGCGTATTCCTCGGAGCGTTTGGAGGGTATGAGCGAAGAGACTCTCTATCTAACAATGTATTCGAATACAACAGCGGCGGACGTGGAACCGGAATTTGCCTCGGGGGCACCGGAGCGAAACAAAGCCCGCTTAATCCACTCGATACTCTCGTGGTTTTGGGGAATCGCTTCGTTTACAACAGTGGCGTCTCCATATTTCAAGTGGAGTTTTCCCCCATTGGTTCACCGGCGCTGAAAGTGATTGAAAACCTATTTCAAGGAAACACTGCCGATTCGACTATCAGCGAGGGTGGCAATGAATGGTCGAATTGGATAGGTAATCGTTGGATCGGAAACAAGGTGAACGGCGGCGGCACGATACATAACACGGGTCTTGCGCGACACCACAATTTCTATGTGTCTAACAGTTTTGTCGGGAATGAGTTCGTCGGCACGCCAGGCACCTGTCTTCTCGCAAGGGGTCGCCACCTTCACCTCGACAGAAACTTATGTGTGGCGACACGAAACGGGACCGGAATAGTTGCGCCAGATACATCCGGCGGATGGTGGACAATTGAGATAACCTGCAACAACTCTTGGGGGAACACTTTCGAGAACTATGTGTGCGTCAATCTTGATACCAGCAACCTATCTCTGGATCCCGAGTTTTGTGATGCCGCCAATGGTGATTTTCAAGTCAAGCAGTCGTCGCCTTGTGCACCCAGCAACAACGGCTGCGGGGTCTTGATTGGAGCATTAGGAATTGGTTGTCTGTACGGCGATGCCGATGGCGACGGATCAGTGACTATTGCTGACGTCGTGTTTCTCATCAATTACATCTTCATGGGTGGTGCAGCGCCGCAGCCGGTTTCGCTGGGGGACGCTGATTGCAGCGGTAGTATCAACATTGCCGACTGTGTCTATCTGATCAATTATGTCTTCAGTCACGGCCCGGCTCCGTGTGCTCTGAGCAGCAACGATCCAACGGAGGCATATTGATAAAGAAGCTAATGGCTTTGATCATGGGGCTGATCTTGCTGCCGGTGATGGCAATGACGGCTTCGAATCCATCTGCCACCATTCAGAATATGAACCAGATGCATTTGGCATTCACCAAGAACATGGGTCAGTGGGACGAACGCGTTATGTTCCGCGCCAATGCCGGTGGCGCAACGATGTGGTTCACGAAAGAGGGCGTGTCATATCAATTCACCAGGCGGGTTGATCGTAGCGGTTCGGTTAATGTGTCTGGTTTGGTGAACCCCGCTCGTCCTTACGATCCAACTGATCGATTTCCGCAGGAAAGGGACAGCATTGAGCAATTAGTGTTAACCGCCAAATTCGTCGGCGCGAACCCAAGCCCCGAGGTCTCTGCCGAAGGCCAGATGGAATACAAATGCAACTACTTCATCGGTAACGACCCGTCCAAGTGGCATACTGACGTTCCGAACTACGAAGCGATCACGCTCAACGACATCTATCCCGGCATCGACTTGAAATACTCCGGCGATGGCAACGGTCAGGCGGCGTACGAGTTTATCGTCGCGCCGGGTGCGGATGTTGCGCAGATCAAGGTTGCTTACGATGGCGCCGAAGAGACTTCAATTGACGTTGATGTCAGGATGGTCGTGCGGACCAAATGGGGCGAGATGATTGGGGCGATAAGGTCTCCCGCTAATGGCGTTATGACTGGAACTGGCAGCTTTTCGCAGTTGTCAGAAGAGACGACTGGATTTGAAACCTCTGGATCGAATCGGCAGGCGTTGGGTACGCAATCAGTCGGGCTGGTTTACAGCACCTACCTCGGCGGGGTATACAACGATCAGGGATATGACATCGCGGTCGATGGCAGCGGCAATGCCTATGTCACGGGCTGGACTACCTCTTCCAACTTCCCGACAACCCCGGGTGCTTACGATCCAACCTATAATGGCGGTTCTGACGCCTTCGTGGCGAAGTTTTCTCCCTCCGGCTCGTTGATCTACAGCACCTACCTCGGCGCGGGAGGCGACGATCTGGGATACGCCATCGCGGTGGATAGCAGCGGTTATGCCTATGTGGCGGGCACCACTTCTTCTTCCAACTTCCCGACTTTGAATCCCTATCAGGGGACAAACCAAGGCGACGTTGATGTTTTTGTGACCAAGCTCTCCAGTTCCGGCGACAGCTTGATCTACAGCACCTACCTCGGCGGGAGCAGCACCGATGTTGGAAGCGGAATTGCGGTCGATGGCAGCAGTTATGCCTATGTGGCGGGCACCACTTTTTCTTCCAACTTCCCAACTTTGAATCCCTCTCAGGGGACAAACCAAGGCGACGTTGATGTTTTTGTGACCAAGCTCTCCAGTGCCGGCAATAGCCTGATCTACAGCACCTACCTCGGCGGGAGCAGCACCGATGTTGGAAGCGGAATTGCGGTCGATAGCAGCGGTTATGCCTATGTGACGGGCTCTACCAATTCCTGGAACTTCCCTATGCAGTCTCCCTATCAGTGGGATCAAAGCGGCACGGATATCTTTGTGACGAAGCTCTCCAGTTCCGGCAACAGCCTGATCTACAGCACCTACCTCGGCGGGAGCAGCACCGATGTTGGAAGCGGAATTGCGGTCGATAGCAGCGGTTATGCCTATGTGACGGGCTCTACC